>NZ_JBEYZX010000042.1:0-62777 GCF_040646255.1 Streptomyces sp. NPDC046203
TTCTGCTAGTCGATGGTCTTGATGACGCTCGTATTTACCGTGGCTTTGTTGCTCTGGGCCCGGAGGGTGCTCTCGCCCGACCGCCCCCCCCCCCACCGCGGGAAACGCGTCTTTCGAGGTGCCGGCGGAATCCGTTCGGACGGACGGAATTCGAGACGTCCGGGACCGCGGGCCGGAACGCGGGCGATTCCGTGCCGAAAAGGCCCCGCACGAATCCGGCCCACGGAAAGCAGAGCGAGGGGGCTTACTTTTCATGCCGGAAAACAAATGACGAAATAAAGCAGGACCGGTCCGGGCTGTGCAGGCCCGGACCGGTCCTTTGGTGTTCGCTCACGCAGCCGGTTCGGTGGACCGGGTCAGCGTCTGCCACAGGATGGCGGGGTTCGCGAAGTTCTCCATGTTCAGGGCGTCGTCCTTGAAGCGCACGCCGTAGGTGCTCTCCAGCGTCGCGAGGAGTTCGACCGTGCCCATCGAGTCCAGGCCGAGGTCACGCAGTACGGCATCGTCGGTCAGCGGCTCGCCGGCCGAAAGAAAAGGGATGAATTTACGTAGGATGGCCTCGAACTGGTCGTCCCGGTCGGGGGCGGCCGTGGCGTTAGTGCTTTCCGATATGGCGATTTCATCAGGCATGCCTGCATGATGCCGCCGGAATCCCGAGGATGTCAACGTGGCCCCGCGGCCCGGCTTGCCCGGTCATAGGCGAACCATTGACAGAGGCTCGGCCGAAAATAAACTGAAGACGCCGGAATTCTATTCTGGGATGCCACCGGGTCGCTTTCGGCCGACGCGTGCGAAACGCATACGTCCGCGGTGTGGCTGTCCGGCGGGGAGGAACGAGATGGACCTGTTGGCACAGAGCGCGCTGCACGCCCGCTTCCTGCGCGGGCTGGCCGTGTCGCCGAAGGGCGTCGCGGTACGCGTGGCGGACGAGACGGTGACCTACGAGCAGGCGCATGAGACGGCGCTGGCCTGGGCGGGGGCCCTGCTCGCCTCGCCCGGTGGGCCGCCCCGCGCGGTGAGCGTCCTCGCGGGGCGCAGCATACGGGCGTACGTGGGCATCCTGGCCTGCCTCTACGCCGGCGTTCCGGTGGTGCCGCTGCTCGCCGACTTCCCGCCGGGGAAGCTCGGCCCGATGCTCGCCGCGGCCGACGTCTCCGCCGTGATCGTGGACGAACAGGGCGCCAAGGTGCTCCCCGAGCTGGCCGAACTACCTTCTGTCGAGTGTGACTTGAGGGTTCTGGCCCCCGGACTCGGGCCGGACGCGGGCGGGGCGTTCCAGCGGATCGAGGTGGATCCGCGCGACGCGCTGGCGGAGCCGCGCTCCACGGAGGCGTCGGACGTCGCCTACGTGCTGTTCACCTCGGGATCGACCGGCCGTCCCAAGGGGGTGCGCCTGACGCACGGCAACATGGCTCACTACTTCGGCCTGATGGACGCCTGGTACGACTTCACCGCGGCCGACGTCTTCTCCCAGGCGGCCAACCTCAACTGGGACTCCGCGGTATCGGACCTGTGGTGCGCCTGGGGCGTCGGCGCCCCGCTGGTCTCGGTCCCCCCGCATGCCTATCTGGACCTGCCCGCCTTCATCGCCGAGCACGGGATCACGGTGTGGTTCTCCGCGCCCAGCGTGATCGCCCTGGCCCGCAGGACGGGGCGGCTGACTCCCGGAAGCATGCCGTCCTTGCGCTGGACCTACTTCGGCGGGGAAGCGCTGCAGTGCCGAGACACCGACGACTGGCAGCGTGCGGCCCCGGGCTCGGCTGTGATCAACGTCTACGGACCCACCGAGATGACCATCACGACCCATCGGCACCGGTGGGCTCCCGAGGTGTCGCCCGGGCTCGGCGTGAATGGCGTGGTGCCGCTCGGCCACCTGCACGAGGGGCACGCCGAACTGCTGCTCGACGAGAACGGCGAGCCCTCGGACACCGAGGGCGAGCTCTGGCTCGCCGGCCCGCAGGTCTCCGCCGGGTACCTCGACCCCGAGGACGGGAAGGGCAAGTACCTCGAGCACGACTCCCGCCTCTGGTACCGCACCGGTGACCGCGTACGCAGGATCGAGGGCGGTGAGCTGATCTATCTCAGCCGGGTGGACGCCCAGGTCCAGGTGCAGGGATACCGGGTCGAACTCGCGGAGATCGAGCATGCCGTGCGGGGCTGCCCGTCCGTGGTGGACGCCGTGGTGGTCGGCGTCCCGGTCGCCAACAGTACGGAACTCTTCGTCTTCTACCTCGGGGAAGAGACGCCGACGCGGGAGTTCGCCGCCCGCCTCGCGCAGGCGCTCCCGCAGCAGATGATCCCGCGCCACTACCACCGGCTCGAGGAGTTCCCGCTCAACACCAACAAGAAGATCGACCGGTTGCGGCTCACCGCATACGCGGCGGAGCTGCGGACCGGATCGGCGGGAACGGCCTGACCGCGCTGGGCGCGCGGCAGCACACCGAGTGGTCGGCACGCGGGACCGGCGTGCCGACCACCGTCATGGGGGCCTTTCGATTAGGGGGCTGTAGGGGGAGGACGTTCGGGGCTCACGCCCTTAGGTTCTCAGCGGCATGATCAATGCCTGCCCGCACCAAGGCGGTTCACCGTGCCGACATGACGGCACGAGGCCGGTGCGGGGATTCGTGGCGGATCGTGTCCGTCCCTGCCGACGTTGCGATCGCCGGGCTGTCTGCCCGCGGCAGCAAGACGAAGGCAGTCGAATCTCATCGATCGAAGGGATGATGCTGTGCATCGCCGTCTTCTCAACCGTCCAGGCATGCTCCGCGGCCTGGTGCTGTCGTCCGTGTTGGCCATGGGCGTCGCCATTCCCGTCGGCCAGCCCGCGTCCGCCGAGAACAACGAGGACACCGGGAACTCCTCCGCCAGTAGCTGGCCGACCGGCGGCCACGATGTGTACAACACCCGGTCCAACCCGGACGAGACCAAGATCAGCCCCAAGAACGCCGACAAGCTCGCGGTCAAGTGGGCGTACACCACCAACGGTGACGTCTCGGCGACGCCCGCGGTCGCCGGCGGGGCCGTCTACTTCCCCGACTGGGGCGGTTACCTGCACAAGGTCGACGCCAAGACCGGGAAGAAGATCTGGTCCCACCGCGTCTCGGAGTACAACGGGATCACGGGTTCGGTCTCGCGGTCCAACCCCACCGTGGTCGGCGGCACCGTCTACATCGGTGACACCTCCGGGGCCCACCTGCTGGCCATCAACGCCACCACCGGCACGCTGCGGTGGTCCACCCAGGTGGACAGCCACCCCTACGCCATCCTGACCCAGTCGCCGGTCGTCTACGACGGCGTGGTCTATCAGGGCGTCTCCTCGCGGGAGTCGGAGCTCGGGCTGAACGCGGACTTCAAGTGCTGCACCTTCCGGGGCAGCGCCAACGCGATCGACGCCGAGACCGGAAAGGTCCTGTGGCGCCACTACACCGTGCCCGAGAACGGCGGGCAGACCGGTGGTTACAGCGGTGGCGCGATCTGGGGCACCCCGGCCATCGACCCCAAGACCAAGACGGTCTACTTCACCACCGGTCAGAACTACAACGTGCCGCAGAGCGTGAACGACTGCCAAAACGCGGGCAACAAGCCCTACGAGTGCCACGCGTCCGACAACCACATCGACTCGGTGCTCGCGCTCGACATGCGTAACGGCGCGTTCAAGTGGACTTCCGGCGCCCGGCTCTTCGACGCCTTCAACACCGGCTGCATCCCCGGTTTCCCGCCGAACAACTGCCCGGCCAACCCCGGCCCGGACTACGACTTCGGTGAGGGCGCTCACCTGTTCACCATCAACGTCAAGGGGAAGAAGCGCTCGGTGATCGGCGCCGGCCAGAAGAGCGGCGAGTACTGGCTGCTCGACGCGACGACCGGCGAAGTCGTGTGGAGCGCCGCTCTCGCCCCCGGTGGCAACCTCGGCGGCATCCAGTGGGGCACCGCGACCGACGGCAAGCGCATCTACGTGGCCGAGGCCAACTCCAAGAAGCTCCCGTACCAGTTGCCCGACGGCACGACCACCAACGGTAGTTCGTTCGCCGCGCTGGACCCGGTCACCGGGAAGACCCTGTGGCAGATCGCCGACCCGACGAACGGACTCGCCTGGGGCGCGCTGACCGTGGCCAACGGTGTGCTCTACGCCAGCTCGACCAGCGGGCACATGTACGCCATCGACGCGGCGAACGGCAAGATCCTCTGGGACCACCTCGCCCCGTACTCGCCCAACGCCGGCGCGGCCGTGGTGGACGGCACCGTCTACTGGGGCAACGGCTATGTGCGGATGAAGGACGCCGCCGGCGCCACCGGAAGCCTCACCACGGGGACGTTCTACGCCTTCTCGGTCAACGGCAAGTGAACTGACGGTTGAGTGGGTCTCTTACCCGGGGGCCGGTGCCATGCACCGGCCCCCTTCTTCGCTGTAGAGGCACCGACTCCGCGGGCGGCACCCATGACTTCGCGGCCTGGCCGGCCCAAGGGGATGCGGCTGATCCTCAGGAAGGAACAGTCGTACCCCGGAGCCCAGTTGAGGCTCACCGGCACGGACGGTATGCGACTGACTCGCTTCGCCGCCGACACCTCCGGACGGCCGATCGCCGAACTCGACCTCCGCCTGTTCACCGCGGCCGGACGGCTCGTGAGCACCGTCCGTCGGCGGACCGTCACGAAACTTCGAGGCTAAGGGTTTGAACGCGTGACCCCTAAGGGTCCGTAGGGGATGTCACCCACGGCACGCATCGTTAGTTTCTGGTTCGGGACAGGTCTCGAACGCTCGCACCGAGGCAGAGCTCATGCCCGGCACGTCGGCACGAGCCCCCGTGTGCGGATCTCGCGGCAGACCGCGTCCCACACCTGCCGACGTTATGGACAGACGGGCCCTCACCCGCTCCACCAGGACGAAGGCAGTCAACATCATCATCGAATGAAGGAATGATGCCATGCGTCGCCGTCTTCGTAGCCATTCCGGTTGGGGCAGCGGCTTGGTGCTGTCGTCCGCGTTGATCCTGGGAGTCGGTCTCGGTGCCGCACCGTCGGCGACCGCGGAAAGCGATGGCCAAGGCGAGAATGCTCCCCGGGCCGCGATGGCCGACTGGTCGACGAACGGCCACGACCTGGCCAACACCCGGTCCAACCCGGACGAGACCAAGATCAACCCCAAGAACGCCCACAAGCTCGCGGTCAAGTGGACGTACACCACCAACGGTGACGTCTCGGCGACGCCCGCGGTCGTCGGCAAGGCCGTCTACTTCCCCGACTGGGGCGGTTACCTGCACAAGGTCGACGCCAAGACCGGTAAGAAGATCTGGTCCCACCGCGTCTCGGACTACACCGGGAACGAGGGCTCGCTCTCCCGTACCAGCCCCACGGTCGTCGGCAACACCCTGTACATCGGGGACGCCACCAAGGCCATCCTGATGGCGATCGACACCACCACGGGCAAGCTGCGGTGGTCCAGGAACCTGGACAGCCACTCCCAGGCCGCCCTGACCCAGGCGCCCGTCGTCCACGACGGCGTCGTCTACCAGGGTGTCTCCTCGTCGGAGTCCCAGGCCGCGGGCGACCCGGACTACCCGTGCTGCACCTTCCGGGGCAGCGCCAACGCCGTCGACGCCAAGACGGGCAAGGTGCTGTGGCGTCAGTACACCGTGCCCGACAACGGCGGGAAGCCCGGCGGTTACAGCGGTGGCGCGATCTGGGGTACCCCGGCCATCGACCCCAGGACCAGGACGATCTACTTCACCACCGGCCAGAACTACCACGTCCCGCAGAGCGTGACCGAGTGCCAGAACACCGGTAAGAAGCCTCACGAGTGCTACTCGGAGGACAACCACATCGACTCGGTGCTGGCGCTCGACATGCGCAACGGCAAGATCAAGTGGGCCGCCGGCGCCCGGCTCTTCGACGCGTGGAACGCCGCCTGCGTCCCCGGCCTGCCGCCGAAGAACTGCCCGGCCAGCGTCGGCCCCGACTACGACTTCGGCGAGGGCTCCCATCTGTTCACGATCCGTCAGAAGGGCGTCGAACGCCTGGTGATCGGTGCCGGCCAGAAGACCGGCGAGTACTGGCTGCTCGACGCGAAGACCGGCGAAGTCGTGTGGAGCGCCGCTCCCGCCCCCGGCGGGAAGATCGGCGGCATCATGTGGGGCACCGCCTATGACGGGAAGCGCATCTACCTGAACGAGGCGAACTTCGACAAGAAGACCTACACGATGGCTGATGGCACCACCACCAGCGGCAGTTCGTTCGCGGCGCTCGACCCGGCCACCGGGAAGATCCTGTGGCAGATCGCCGACCCGTCCGACGGCATTGCCTGGGGCGCGCTGACCGCGGCCAACGATGTGCTCTACGCCAGCTCGACCAGCGGGCACATGTACGCCATCGAGGGTGCGACCGGCAAGGTCCTGTGGGACTTCAAGGGTCCGTACTCCTCCATGGCGGGTCCCGCCGTGGTGGACGGCACCGTCTACTGGGGCAACGGCTACTCGAGGTTCGGGTACATCCCGGGCGTGACGGGCAGCACCACGACGGGCACGTTCTACGCCTTCTCGGTGGACGGCAAGTGATCTGATCGCCAGTCCGTCCACGACGACGGGGGCCGGTGCCACGCACCGGCCCCCGTTTCGTTCCGGCTCCCGCCGCCCCGCTCCGCATGTGGCGCGGGGCGGCGGGAGCCAGTGTCCCTCCCCGCACTAGCCCGGACACGACTTCAGCCGGTCGACACGTCCGCCGCTGGCAAGACGTGTCGACCGGCTGAAGCGCGAGGCGATCGGCCCGGCGGCCGACAGACACCCCTACGGGCTCTCAGGCGGCCGGCGTACCCCGGCGGACCGGCTGCATGGCCATCCTCGGGTTGATGGAGACCACCTCGAAGTTACGCGTCGTGCAGGGCACCCGGCTGAACATGCCGTCCTGCCCGGAGACGTGGATCGTACCGACACCCAGATCGATCAGGGATCTCACCACGTCGGGCCAGCGCACCGGGCGTACGAACCCGTCGAGCAGCATGTCGCGTACCCCGGTGCCCGTGGTGAGCACGGTGCCGTCCTGGTCCGCGACGACCGGCAGGAGGGGGTCGGAGAAGGTCAGCTCACTGAAGATCTCCTTCTCCACCTGATCGCGCAGCGGGCCGAACACATGCGAGTGCATGGGCGGCTTCATGGTGTACAGCGACAGACCTCCCAGCGAACGCAGCCGCCGGGTGAGCCACTCCAGTGCGCTCTCGCGCAGGGTGACCATGAAGAAGTCCTCGTCGATGTAACAGGAGATGTCGTACCACTCGCCCTGGTCCTCGAGTTCCCGCAATACCTCGGTGAGCTTCTCGCCGGGGACCCGTACGAAGGAATGCGTCACAAGGTCGGGGTGCTCACGAGCGAAGTAATCGTCCATGCAGGTGGCCAGACGGGCGGTCATCCGGACCGCGTCCGGGAAGCTGAGCACGCCGGAATGCACCGCGGCGGCACGGCCGCCGAAGCTCGGGCCGGCCACGAATTTCGGCGTGATCTCCATACGGTCCTGAGCCCATTGGCCCAGGGCCACGCAGTTCACCACGAAAGCGATCTGCGCGTACTCCGAGTATTCGCCCTCGGTCTGCCGATAACGGTCGACCAGCGAGTAACCGAGGACCTCGTCCGCGGTAGCCACCAGCTTTCGGGCGATCGGGTTGATCAGCATGAATTTGGCCACGTCCGCGAAGTTCGACGGCCCCATGCCGGGGAATACCATCGCCGCGTCCGACCGCTGTTGTTCATTCATTTGTCCGAGTCCTCGCTCGCGTGCGACGACGATCGACCGGCCGAAAGGCCCACCGACTCCATTGCGCCGCAAGGATCTCGTTCCTGCCCTGGCCGGGGCACCCCTAACACCCCCTAATGCCGGGTTCCCCTTTCAGGGCGCGGACCGGTAGGAACGCGGTTCGAGCCCTGAGGAGCCGGCCGAGCCGACCGGGGCCGCCCCGCCGGGATCGGCCAGGCCACGGAAGGAACCCGGCACCAAGGGATGTCCCTCGGCGCCGGGCGTGCGACTCGGATCCTCCCCGACCATGGTGCCGGGCAGGAACACGCCCGGCACCACGGTCAGGACACGTCGCTGAGGATCAAGGGCAGGTCGTTGCGGCTCTGCACTCCGAGCTTGCGGAAGACCCGGGTCAGGTGCTGCTCCACCGTGCTCACCGTGATGTACAGCCGACGGCTGATCTCCTGGTTGGTGTGTCCGAGTGCGGCCAGTTCGGCCACCCGGCGCTGAGCGTCGCTCAGCACGGGCGCGTCCGGGGCCTCCGTGTGAGGGGGCCTCGGGGGCGCCTGATGCGGTTCCGGGGAATGGTCGGCGGAAGGCCGGTGCATCGGCGGCGCACCGGAGTGACACGCCTTGCTCTCCTGTGCCGCCCGGCGTGCCAGCAACCTGGCGCGGTCGAACTCGTTGAGCTGCTGGTAGACCTCGCTCAGCTCTTCCAGGGCACGGGTGAGCTCGATGCGGTCGCCCGCCGTCTCCAGGCACTCCACCGCTTGGCGCAGCAGCGCCGTCCGCTGGGAGAGATCGCTGCATGCCGCGAGCACCCGCAGGGAGATCCCCTTGACCCGGCTGTCCAGTGTCCTGGTGCTCTTCAACTGCTGTTGCACCAGATCGCGCGCCACCTTGGTGCGACCGAGCTTCAGGTACGCCTCGGAAAGGCTGCTGCGCCACGGAACAAGTGACGCGATGTCAAGAGACCACTCCTGCATCAAGCGGCCGCACTGCTGGAAGTCGCTGACCGCGGCCAGCACCCGGTCGGTCGCCAGATGGTAGTGACCGCGAGCGTACAGATAGTGCAGCCCGTGCACGGTGCCGAACATCGACTCGGGCACTTTCTGCCGCAACAGCGCCGCAGCGGCGTCGTACCTGCCCGCCGCCGTGTAGGCCGATACCAGGGTGGCGAGCGGGCAGCCGATCATCACTCCCCAGTTCTGCGCGGACAGCAGGCCGAGTGCCTCTTCGGCTTGCGCCATGGCCACCAGGACCTTTCCGCGCCGCAGGGAGATCATCGCCCTGAGACTGCCCAGCAGCATCTGCCAGACGACCGCACCGTGGTGCTGCGCCTCCTCGAGCAGCTGCTCGCACCACCAGCTCGCGCGCTCCAGCTTGTCGCCCCTGGCCAGGACGAGTACCGCGAACGCGACCACCTCCACGGTGGAGTCCCCGAGCCGGCAGCTCCGCAGGATCCGCTCGGCGCTGTCGGTCGCGGTGTCGCTCTCCTCGCGGTTCCAGACTGCCTCCAAGTGGTCGGCCGCCCGGCTCCACGGCTCCGCGCCGATGGCGATCGCGGTCTTCGAGCCGCCGAACCGGCCACGCTCCGATCCGTAGTACCACTGGTACGCCAGACGCAGTTCGACGGAGAGCTTGATGTCGTCCGAGTAGGAGGAGCCGCACAACGCACGCCACAGGGACTCCTCTGTCGAGGTGTCCCCGTTCCACACCGAGTACCGCACCACGGACACCACGTCCCGCGCCGGCAGTGTTCCGTCGTACAGAGCGGCCTGCAGCGCTGGAATGTACGGTGCCGTCGCCGAGGGGTTCACCCGCCAGAGTGCTCTGACCAGCGACGTGGTGATGGCCAGCCGGTCCTCCTTGTCCACCGCTCCGTACAGCGCCGTCTCCAGGCACCGGACCGCCATCGCCACGTCGTTTCCGGCGAGGGCCTGTTCCGCGGCGGTGCGCAGCACCGTGGTCGCCCACACGTCGGGGACCTGGTCGGCGGCTATGACCTGCCGCGCCACCTCGATCGCCGCCGCTCCCCGCTGGTAGAGCAGTTTGGCCGCGCGCAGGTGCAGCGCGGAGCGCTCGCAGGGATCGAAGGGGCTGAGCGCCGCGGTCTCGGCCACCGGGTGCGGCAGACGGCGGTCCGTCAACAGGCCCGCCGCGCGCAGTGTGCGCATGGCCTGCTCGGCATCGTTGCGGTGCACGTTCACCAGACGGCCTATCAGTTCCGGGTCGCTCTGGTCGCCGAAGACGGCGATGCCCTGAGCGACGTCCAGCACTGGACCGCCCCAACGGTGCAGGCATCCTATGATCGCCTCGCCGAAGCCGGTATCGACGGCCGGTGACTGGTCGCGATCGGCCTGTCGAGTGACGCCTTGTTCCCGCTCGGCTCGCTTGTGATCCTCGATCAGCGCCTTCACGAGCAGCGGATTGCCTCGGGTCAACTGGTAGACGTCGGCGGCGAGTTCGGCGCCGGTCTCACTGCCCAGCGATCGCGTCACCAGGTCCGCGGTCGCCCTGTCCGACAACGGCCCGATGTCGATCAAGTGGTACGGGCACCTGGTCAGCTCGGACCTCAACGACGACGTGGTGGACTGCGTCCAGTCCCACTCCGTGAGCACGATCAGGACGCGCACGGACCGTATCCGCCGAGCCAGATAGAAGAGGATTTGCAGGGATGCGTGGTCCGCGAACTGGACATCGTCCACCGCGATCACCACAGGCCGCGGTTGGGAAAGAGCCAGCAGGATTCTGCATACTTCCTGCACCATCGGGGCAGTGTGCTGCAGGATCTTGCCGAAGCCCGAGCCTCCGCGCTCCCTGCGCATTCCGAGGCTGATCAACCGATCCACTCGCTTGGCGGTCCCCGCGGGCAGCTCGACGCTCCTGAGGAACTGGTCGATCAGACCGGCCTGCAGTTCGCTTTCCACCCGGGATGCCGTAGCGCTTACCGACAGAGCGCCCATGGCCGCGGCATGCTGCATAAAGGTGCGCAGCAGTTCCGTCTTGCCGCATCCGGGACCTCCTCGTATGAGTGCCAGCTGGCCTCTGCCCTCCCAGCTTTCGCTGAAAATCGAATCCAACCGCTCGAAAGCGATAGAATGATCAACCGGTGCCATCAAGCCCCCCACGCGCATTGGCACAAGGCATGGTCCCGCCTTGTACTGGGCAACCCGTGTGACTCTGCGGAGTCAATGAGATTGATCATGCCAAGGTGAGATGGATGTTGTACACAGCGATGCATAGATCGTGATCTTCGTCGTGGGTTCGTGTTGCCGTTTTGCGGTGACGTTGTTCCGGCGGCGGTGGGCCTGGACGGCTTGGTTCTGGTAGTGGCCGGCGAGGTGCCGGAAGGGCCGTGGCGCGAAGCACCGCGAGCGGTCCGCGGAAGCTGCTGGCGGCGAGCGTGATACCGGCGGCCGAGGTGGTGGTGCGGGAGCCGGTCGGTCGGGCCGGGCGCGCCGGTCTCGGTCTCGGGATGCGCGTCGGCGATCAGCGGGCCCGAGCCGAAGCCGGTGGTGCCCAGGGGGAGGAAGTTCCACCGGGCCCGCCACCGGGTGCGCGGGTCGGGCAGCGCGTGGAACTCCCGGCGCGCGACCAGCGGCAGGACACCACGTACGTGCTTCGTCCTCGGCGCGAACGTCGTGACGCCCGGCCCGCGGAGCGTCGCATCACGCGGCGCGGGCCGACCGCCGGTGACCGGTGACCGGTGGCACCGCGGGTCAGCCCAGCTTGCGGAACAGCCCCTCCTGCACCACGGAGACGATCAGCTGCCCCTCGCGGTTGTAGATACGGCCCCGGGCAAGACCCCGGCCGCCCACCGCGATCGGTGACTCCTGGTCGTACAGGAGCCACTCGTCCGCGCGGAACGGCCGGTGGAACCACATGGCATGGTCGAGCGAGGCCAGGTCGTATCCGCGCGGTCCCCACAGCGGCTCGACCGGGATACGGACCGCGTCGAGCAGCGTCATGTCGGAGGCGTACGTCAGCGCGCAGGTGTGCACCAGCGGGTCGTCGCCCAGCGGCCCCACCGCCCGCATCCACACCGCGCTGCGCGGATCCGCGCTCCGGACCTCCTCGGGCGACCAGCGCAGCCGGTCCACGTACCGGATGTCGAACGGCTGGCGGCGCGCCATCCGCTCCAGGGCCTCCGGCAGCGCCCCCAGATGGTCGCGGATCTCGTCCGCGAGCCGAGGCAGGCTCTCCGGATCGGTGAGGTGCCGAGGCGGCAGCTGATGCTCGAACGCGGCCTCCTCGGGCCGGTGGAAGGAGGCCGTCAGGGTGAAGATCGTCCGCCCCTCCTGGACGGCCGTGACCCGCCGGGTGGTGAAGGAACGGCCGTCGCGCACCCGCTCCACCTGGTACACGATCGGCACCCCCGGCCGGCCCGGCCGCAGGAAGTAGGCGTGCAGCGAGTGCACCGGCCGCCCGTCCTCCACGGTCCGTCCGGCCGCCACCAGGGCCTGGCCGGCGACCTGCCCGCCGAAGACCCGCTGCAACGACTCCTGCGGGCTCTGCCCGCGGAAGATGTCCACCTCGATCCGTTCCAGATCGAGCAGATCCACGAGTCCCTCGGCGGGATTGGTCACCTCGTACTCCTCCCGGAGCGCCCGGCCTCCCGGCGGAGTGCCCGGCGCGGCGCTACAGCTGTCCGACCGACGTCACACGGACGATCGCCCGGCCCTCCTCGTCCGAGGCCGCCAGGTCCACCTCCGCGCTGATACCCCAGTCATGGTCGCCGTTCGGGTCGGCGAACGTCTGCCGGACGCGCCAGAGACCGTGCGCCGGATCCTCCTCGATGGCCAGCAGCTTCGGGCCGCGGGCGTCCGGACCGGTGCCGAGGTCGTCGTACTCGTCCCAGTACGCGTCCATCGCCTCGCCCCACGCGTCCGCGTCCCAGCCGGACTCGCCGTCCAGCTCGCCCAGCTCGTCCACGTGGTCCAGGGCCGCCAGCTCCACCCGGCGGAACATCGCGTTGCGCACCAGCACCCGGAAGGCGCGGGCGTTCGCCGTGACCGGCCGGACCTGGTCGGCGCGCTCCTGCGCCTCCTCGGCGGTCTCCACGTCCGGGTTGGCCAGCTGCTCCCACTCGTCGAGCAGCGAGGAGTCGACCTGCCGCACCATCTCGCCGAGCCAGGCGATCAGGTCCTGGAGGTCCTCCGTCTTCAGGTCGTCCGGGATGGTGTGGTCCAGCGCCTTGTACGCGCCCGCCAGATAGCGCAGCACGATGCCCTCGGTCCGCGCCAGCTCGTAGAAGGACGTGAACTCCGTGAAGGACAGGGCCCGTTCGTACATGTCACGGATGACCGACTTCGGCGAGACCGGATGGTCGCCGACCCACGGGTGCGAGGTGCGGTACACGCCGTACGCGTGCCACAGCAGCTCTTCGAGGGGCTTGGGGTACGAGACGTCCTGGAGCCGCTCCATGCGCTCCTCGTACTCGACCCCGTCGGCCTTCATCGCCGCGACCGCCTCGCCGCGCGCCTTGTTCTGCTGCGCGGCCAGGATCTGCCGGGGGTCGTCGAGGGTCGACTCCACGACCGAGACCATGTCCAGCGCGTACGAGGGGGACTGCGGGTCCAGCAGGTCGAAGGCGGCGAGCGCGAACGTCGACAGCGGCTGGTTGAGCGCGAAGTCCTGCTGGAGGTCGACCGTCAGCCGGATCGTGCGGCCCTCCGCGTCCGGGGTGTCCAGCTGCTCCACCACACCGCCGTCGAGCAGCGAGCGGTAGATCGCGATGGCCCGGCGGATGTGCTTCAGCTGGTTGCGGCGCGGCTCGTGGTTGTCCTCCAGCAGCTTACGCATGGCCTCGAAGGCGTTGCCCGGGCGGGCGATCACCGACAGCAGCATGGTGTGGGTGACCCGGAAACGGGAGGTCAGCGGCTCCGGGTCGGCGGCGATCAGCTTCTCGAAGCTGCCCTCCGTCCAGCCGACGAAGCCCTCCGGGGCCTTCTTGCGCACCACCTTGCGGCGCTTCTTCGGGTCGTCGCCCGCCTTGGCGAGCGCCTTCTCGTTCTCGATGACGTGCTCGGGCGCCTGCGCGACCACCAGACCGGCGGTGTCGAAACCGGCCCGGCCGGCCCGGCCCGCGATCTGGTGGAACTCACGGGCGCGCAGCGTTCGCACCCGGTTGCCGTCGTACTTCGTCAGCGCCGTGAACAGCACCGTGCGGATGGGCACGTTGACGCCGACACCGAGGGTGTCCGTGCCGCAGATGACCTTCAGCAGACCCGCCTGGGCCAGCTTCTCCACCAGCCGGCGGTACTTCGGCAGCATGCCCGCGTGGTGGACGCCGATGCCGTGCCGGACGTAACGCGAGAGGTTCTTGCCGAACTTGGTGGTGAACCGGAAGTTGCCGATCATCTCGGCGATCCGGTCCTTCTCCTCCCGCGTGCACATGTTGATGCTCATCAGCGACTGCGCCCGCTCCACGGCCTGCGCCTGGGTGAAGTGGACGATGTAGACCGGCGCCTGGCGGGTGTCGAGCAGCTCGGTGAGGGTGTCGGTGATGGGGGTCAGCCGGTACTCGTACGACAGCGGCACCGGCCGGGTCGCCGAGCGGACGGTCGCGGTCGGCCGGCCGGTCCGCCGGGTCAGGTCCTTCTCGAACATCGACACGTCGCCGAGCGTGGCCGACATGAGGATGAACTGCGCCTGCGGCAGTTCGAGGATCGGGATCTGCCAGGCCCAGCCTCGGTCCTGCTCCGCGTAGAAGTGGAACTCGTCCATGACGACCTGGCCGATGTCGGCGTCCTTGCCGTCGCGCAGCGCGATCGAGGCGAGGACCTCGGCGGTGCAGCAGATCACCGGCGCGTCCGCGTTCACGGAGGCGTCGCCGGTGAGCATGCCGACGTTCTCGGTGCCGAAGATCTTGCACAGGTCGAAGAACTTCTCCGACACCAGCGCCTTGATCGGCGCGGTGTAGAAGGTGACCTGGTCATTGGCCAGGGCCGTGAAATGCGCACCCGCCGCCACCAGCGACTTTCCCGAGCCGGTGGGGGTGGACAGAATCACGTTGGCCCCGGAGACCACCTCGATCAGCGCCTCCTCCTGGGCCGGGTAGAGCGTGATGCCCCGCTCTTCGGCCCAGGACGAGAAGGCTTCGAAGAGGGCGTCGGGGTCGGCGGTCGGCGGCAACTGATCGATAAGGGTCACGCCCCCATCTTGCCTGGATTCCGCCCCGATGCGGGAACCGGCCACCGCCCTGAAGATCACGGACGGTAGGCTGACCCGTCGGCCGGCCGCCCGGGCGGCCGGCGGACCGGACGCCAACTGGGCACCGGCGTAGGAGAAATGGGGCGGGAACGACCATGATGGGACCGGCGCACTCGCTGTCCGGAGCGGCGGCCTGGCTGGGCGTCGGAGCGGCGGCCGCGGCCTTCGACCAGCCGATGCCCTGGCCGGTCCTCCTCGTCGGCGCGCTCATCTGCGCGGGCGCGGCCCTCGCCCCCGACCTCGACCACAAGTCGGCGACCATCTCGCGCGCCTTCGGCCCCGTCTCCCGGGGCCTGTGCGAGATCGTCGACAAGCTGTCGTACACCGTCTACAAGGCCACCCGCTCCAAGGCCGACCCGCGCCGCTCCGGCGGCCACCGCACCCTCACCCACACCTGGCTGTGGGCGGTCCTGATCGGCGGCGGCTGCTCCTTCGCCGCCGTCACCGGCGGCCGCTGGGCCGTCCTCGGCATCCTCTTCGTCCACCTGGTCCTCGCGGTCGAGGGCCTGCTGTGGCGGGCCGCGCGGATGTCCAGCGACGTACTCGTCTGGCTGCTCGGCGCCACCAGCGCCTGGATACTCGCCGGTGTCCTCGACGAGCCGGGCAACGGCTCGGACTGGCTCTTCACCGGCCCCGGCCAGGAGTATCTGTGGCTCGGCCTGCCGATCGTGCTCGGCGCCCTCGTCCACGACATCGGCGACGCGCTGACAGTCTCCGGCTGCCCGATCCTGTGGCCCATCCCGATCGGCCGCAAGCGCTGGTACCCGCTCGGCACCCCGAAGCCGCTGCGCTTCCGGGCGGGCAGCTGGGTCGAGCTGAAGGTCCTCATGCCGGCCTTCATGGTCCTCGGCGGGATAGGCGGGGCGTCGGCGCTCAATCTCTTCTAGGACGGGTACGGGGGCGGGCGGCGTCTGCCGAAGGCGAGGCCGCGCTCGTACGACTGACAGCGGGGCCCGTACGCCCCCCCCCGTGACGCCACAAGGGCCGCACCGGATCTCCGGTGCGGCCCTTCACATGCGTACGGGTCGTGCGTACCGGAGATCCCCGGTCGCGGCCCGCGGCCCCGTGACGCCTCAGTAAGGCTGGACCAGGACCGTCGACGAGCCCGCGACGCCGACCTTCAGGAGCTCGTCCTCCTCCGGCGTGGTCGGCGCGCCCATCTCGT
The DNA here is from genome assembly GCF_040646255.1 of Streptomyces sp. NPDC046203. NCBI lineage: Bacteria > Bacillati > Actinomycetota > Actinomycetes > Kitasatosporales > Streptomycetaceae > Streptomyces > Streptomyces sp. NPDC046203. The sequence continues at coordinate 16,100 of NZ_JBEYZX010000042.1, forward strand.
GCCGCAGCACCGCGCGGGACAGCGCCTGCACCCACATGGCCCGGGGCCGGCGCCGCTCCTCCCACGCCTTCAGCGCCGCCGCCACGTCCTCGTGCGCGTCCAGCGACTCGGCCAGCACGACCGCGTCCTCGACCGCCATCGCCGCGCCCTGCGCCAGCTGCGGGGCGCTGGCGTGCGCCGCGTCACCGGCCAGCACGACCCGGCCCACGTGCCACGGCTCCTCGACCGTCACCTGGGAGATCCGGGAGTAGACCACGTCGGAGGGGCCGGTGAGCGAGGCGAGCGCCTCGGCGACGGGACCGGAGAACACCGAGAGCCGCTCGGCGAGCTGCTCGTGGGCGTGCTCGGGGTCCGGGCGGAAGTCCTCGGGCTCGGCGAACACCGAGGCCAGGTACATCGAGTCCGCGGAGATCGGGTTGAGCAGCGCCTTCGCGTCCGTCCCGGCGACCGCCATCACCACACCGCGCACCCGGGGCAGCCGGGGCACGGTCGCCCGCCAGTTCGCGAAGCCGGTGTACTCGGGCGTGTAGCGGTCCCCGTACAGCCGGGTGCGCAGCGGCGAGCCGATGCCGTCGAAGCCGACCACCAGGTCGAAGCGGCCGGCAGTGCCGTCCGACAGGACGACGTCGACGCCCGTGCCGTCGTCGGTGAGGTCGGTGATGGTGGTGGAGAAGCGGATCGTGGCCCCGGCCGCCGCGGCGGCCTTCCCGAGCAGCTTGGCGAGCGCCGGGCGCGGGATGCCGTTGTTCGGCGGGATGTCGCCCATCCGGGGCTGCGGTATCTCGGCCAGGGTGGTGCCCGAGGGGTCGGCGATGGTCAGCACCTCCCACTCGTACCCGGCCTCCAGGCAGTCGGCGAGCACACCGATCTCGTTGAGGGCGTGCAGGGCGTTGGAGGGCTGGAGGATGCCCACGCCGAGCGCGTCCAGCTCGTTGCGGAGCTCCGCGACCTCCACGGTGTGGCCGCGCCGGGCCAGCGCCGTGGCGAGGGTGAGGCCGCCGATGCCTCCGCCGTGGATCAGGACCTTCAGGGGTGTCGTCATGTGGGTTGGCTCCAAAGGGAGAAGGAGGAAGGGCGGGCCGGCGGGCCCGGCCGGTCCGGGGCGGACCGGACCGGCCGGGCCCGGCCGGGTCAGCCGGCGGCCGCCGGCAGGCTGAGCAGATGATCGACGAGGGCGAGCAGCGCTTCCTTGCCGAACGCGCGCTGCCGGACGTCGCCGATCAGCAGGGGGATATGCGGATCGAGGTCCAGTGCGGCCCGGATCTCCTCGGCCGTACGGGTGTTGTGGCCGTGGAAGCAGTTGATGGCCACCACGAACGGGATGCCCCGGCTCTCGAAGAAGTCGATCGAGGCGAAACTGGTGTCCAGGCGCCGGGTGTCCGCGATGACGATCCCGCCGAGCGCACCGGTGACCAGGTCGTTCCACATGAACCAGAAGCGTTCCTGCCCCGGCGTGCCGAAGAGGTAGACGACGACCTCGTCACTGATCGTGATCCGCCCGAAGTCCAGGGCGACGGTCGTCGTCTCCTTGTCGTGGATCCCGGCGAGGTCGTCGACGCCGACGCTGGCCTGGGTCATGTACTCCTCGGTGCGCAGCGGGGTGACCTCGCTGACCGCGCCCACCAGGGTGGTCTTGCCGACGCCGAACCCTCCGGCGACAAGGATCTTGACGGCGGCGGGGTCCGCCTGTCTGTTGCTCATGGTGTCCTAAAGTCTCCGAAGTCCTTCGCGAACGGTGGTCAGCAGCTCCCTGGTGGCGCCCCCCGACGCCTGGGCGACCGAGATCGGCGGGCGCGCGTTCAGCAGCCCCTGGGCGATCAGGTCGGCCAGCAGGATCTTGGTCACCGACACGGGGAGGTCGAGTTCCGCGGCGACCTCCGCGACGGCCACCGGCAGCCGGCAGCGGTCGAGGATGATCCGGTGCTCCGGCTGGAGCCGGCCCGGCCGCAGCGGGACACCGCGCTCGTCGCGCGGGTCCTCCACCGTCGAGAGCACCGTGATCAGGGTGAGGTCGTCGCGCACGGGAGCCGTCCGCCCCCGGGTGATCGTGTAGGGGCGCACCATGCTCTCGCCGGCGTCCTCCCCTCCGTCCCCCGGGTCCGCCGCGTCCCCGTACTCCCAGGGCGGGGTCACGCGCCCGGCCCGGTCCCGAACGCGTCGAACTCGCCGCGCGCCGCGGTGCCGAGCTTCTGACCGACCTGCTGGACGAGGTTGTGCATGGCCAGCGACATGACCTCCGCGTCGACCTCCTGGGAGGCGACCACGGCCAGGTGCGTGCCCTGCCCGGCGGAGATGATGAACAGCCACAGGTCGGACAGTTCCACGATCACCTGGTGCACGGAGCCGCCCCGGAAGAGCTGGCCGACGCCCCGGGCCAGGCTCTGCTGGCCGGTGCAGATGGCGGCCAGCCGCTCGGCGTCCGCGCGGGCGATGGTCCGGGAGTGGCTGACGACCAGTCCGTCGTCGGAGAGCAGGACCGCGTTCCTGGTCTCGGCGACCGACTCGACGAGGCCGTCCAGCAGCCAGTCGAGGTCCTGATGGGTTGCGGTGGTACGTGTCATGATCCGTCTTCTTCTCTCGTGGGGTGGTGGGACGCGCCCGGCCCGGCGGGTGCGTCCGGCTCGGCGGCCCGGGCCGCCCGCGAACGGCGCTGGAAGGCGCCGATCGTGGCTCCGGCGCGGCGCGGCGCGGGCCGGAGCATGGGGTCGTCCTGCCAGCGCGGCGGCTGGGGGGTACCGGGGGAGGAGATGGGGTCCAGCCGGAGTTCGTCGACGAGGCTGGCCTGCCGCACACGGCGGGGCAGCGGTGCCTCGCCGCCACTCGCCGCGGCCGGAGCCGACGCGGGAGTCGACGCCGACGCCGGGGCCGGTGACTCGGGTACGGCCGGTGCGGCCGGTGCCGCCGGAAGCGCGGGCGTGTGGCCCGCGTGGGACGGCAGCGGGGTGACGTACCGCGCCGTGAACCCGGCCTGCTCCGCCGGGGTGGCGGGCTGCCCGCCGTGCTCCGGAGCGCCGAAGACGTCGAACGCGCCGGTGTCGCCGTGGTCGTGGTCGTGGCCGTGACTGTGTCCGGTGCCGTGTCCGGCGCTGTGCGCGTCGGCGTGGCCGTGTCCCAGGTCGTTTCCGTGGCCGGTTCCGTGGACCGGGCCGTGGCCGCCGCCGAAGTGGCCGTCGGAGACGTCCTGGCCGGCGCCGTCCGGCCGCTCGTGCGGGACGGGGTACGCGTCCGCGGTGCCGTAGGGCTGTGCGGAACCGTACGCGGGAGTCGCGGGCGGGAAGCCCGCCTCGGGCGCGGCCGGCGGCACGGGCGCGAAGGGGTCGGCGACCGGGTGCGGCTCGCCGTACGGACTCTGGTCGTCCAGCGGGGTCCCGTACGGAGCGGCCGGGGCCGGCTCGTACGACGGATGGCCCTCGGTGTGCTGCGCCCCCACGGGGGTCACCGGCATACCCTGCGCCTGCGGCATCCCGGCGGTCTCCGGCGCCGTGTACGGGTGGTGGCCCGGGTACTCGGTCTCGGCGTGTCCGGGGTAGTCCGACCCGGAGTGACCGGGGTACTCCTGCCCCGCGTATTCCTGCTCGCCGTACTCCGGCTCGGGGTGCTGCGAGGCCGGCCGGACCTGCGGGGACAGCCGGGTGACGGCGGCCAGGGCCTGGCCCTGCCGCCGGGACGGCAGCGGGTCGTGCGCACCGGCGGGCGCCGGAACGGGTGCGGGTGCCGGCTCGATGTCGGGCACGGCCACCGGACCGGTCTGCTGCGGCGCGCTGACGATCAGATCGCCGGGCACGAGCAGGACGACCCGGGTGCCGCCGTAGGCGGACGGCCGGAACTCGACGCTGAGACCGTACTGGTGGGTCAGCCGGGCGACCACGTGCAGGCCGAGCCGGATGTCCTCGGCGTGGGCGAGGATGTCGAGCCGCGGCGGGTGGAGCATCAGGGCGTTGGCCTCGGCCATCTGCTCCTCCTCCATGCCCAGGCCCCGGTCCTCGACCTCGATGGCCAGACCGCGGCTGACGACCGCCGCCCGCACCTCGACCGGGTTCGGGGGACGGGAGAAGGACAGCGCGTTCTCGATCAGCTCGGCCAGGATGTGCGCGACCGGACCGACGGCGCGGGACGCCAGCCACGGGCTGCCGTCGAGGTCGAGGACGACCCGCCGGTAGTCCTGCACCTCGCCCTGGGCCGAGCGCATCACGTCGAGCAGCGCGACCGGCTTGCGCCAGCGGCGGTGCGGCGTACCGCCGGACAGGATGACCAGGTTCTCCTCGTACCGGCGCAGACGCGCGGTGAGGTGGTCGAGGTCGAAGAGGCCGTCGAGCACCTCCGCGTCCTCGTGCCGGCGCTCCATCTCGTCCAGCTTCTTCAGCTGCTGGCCGATCAGCTGCTGGGTACGGCGGGCGACTCGCTGGAGCAGGCGCTCGAAGCCCCGGTGCTGGTCGGCCTGGCTGACCGCCGCCTGGAGGGCGCTGGTGCGCGCGAGGTTGAGGGCCTTGCCCAGCTGGGCCAGCTCGTCGGTCCGGCCGTCGTCGGTGTCCTGCTCGATGGCCCGGGCCTCTGCCTCGACGTCGATCTGCTCGCCCCGGGCGAGCCGCTCGACGACCTCGGGAAGCGACTTCTCCAGCGCCTCGGCCTGCTCCTGGAGCCGGCCGATGCGCAGCCGCAGGCTGCGGGTCAGCCGCCAGGTGGTCCAGATGACCGCGAGGACGGCGGCGAGGCCGACCACGGTGGTCAGGACCAGGCGGATGAGCAGCGACAGCACGCTGTCCAGGCCCTGGTCGATGACCCGCTGCGTACGGTGCTCCAGCAGCTTCTCGTACGGCGTGGTGACGCCGTCGATCGACGCGCGCCACTTCTTGCGCTGGTCGCCGATCGCGATCCGGCCGTTCTCGTCCGGCTCGGCGGGGCGGAGCAGCGACTGCTCGACGGCGGTCTTGTCCCGCCACGCCTGACTGGCGGTCATCTCCCGCCACATCGCCAGCTCGTCCTCCGGCAGATAGGGCGTGACCTTGGAGTCGGCCTGGAACGACTGGGTGAGGATGCCCTGCTGGACCTGCTGGAAGTCCTTGACGCTCAGCCCGTCCCGGCCCCAGCCGCGGGCCAGCAGCGCGTCGGACCGGGAGATCATCTCCTTCGTCCAGAAGAGCTCCACGAGCGGCTGCGAGGCCGTGGTGACCTTGCCGTCGTCCACGTGGCTGAGCGCCGTGAACAGCTTCAGGTCGACGGCGAGCAGATCCGTGTAGTACCGGTAGACCGTCTCCTGCTGGCCGGCGTCGCCGTCGTCGACGAGCGCGCGCTGGACGGACAGCCGTCCGATCGCCTCACGCGCGGTGTTGACCGCGTCGCGCACCTCGTCGGAGGCGTTGCCGATGGCCGGGTCGTCGGAGAGGGTCAGGAAGGTCTTCACCGCCTTGTCGGTCTCTTCCCGCTGCCCGGTCAGCGCCGTCGCGGCGTCGCTCCGCCCGGCGAGGACGTCGGCGCTCAGCCGCCGTTCCCGCTGCAGGTTGTAGTACACGATGTTGGACGGCTGACCGGCCTTCTCGGCGAGCTGGCCCTGGGCCGCCATCCGCTGGAAGTCGAAGAAGGTCTGACCGCTGGCGACCGCCCAGAGGGCGGTCAGGGCGATTCCTGGAACGAAGGCGAGGACGAGCAGAGCGGTCCGCAAGGAAAGGGACTTCGAGCTCGTCCGCCGTGACGCGCGCGTGCGCAGGGTGATGCTCCCTTACGAAGGCCGGTCGTCCGACCGGTCATTGCTGGTCCGTGCTACGACGCGTGCATATTAGTCACACTGTGAAGAACGGGCTGAGATGACCCCGCACTATCGTGACCTGCGCCGGTGTGCCACAGTTGTCGGCCGAGCTCTCTGAAGATGACGAAGTCCCGGGCTGTTTTCCGTCATGACGCGGCGTCGGCAAGGACGTTGGTCCCGTGACATGACATCAGACATGGCATCGGACGCGGCATCAGGTGGGCGCGGTCTCACCGATACCCGACATCGTGGCCGATGTCGGAGGATGTCGCTGTTGTGGGCAATGGCGATGAAGGCGCGGTGGCGAAGTCGGCCGTGGCGTACGTGGGGTGCGCGGCGGGCGCGGCCGGGGGAGCGGAGGTCGCGTCAGGCCGGCGGCCGGGTCGCGCGCTCCAGTTCCAGCAGCACCGAGGTGTACGTCCGGCCGGTGGCGCGGTCCATCCCGATCTCGCACGTCCGGTTGGCCGACACGTACGCGTCGAAGGGCCGGGCGGCGACCTCGGCGGCCTCCCGCGCCGAGGCCGAGTCGGTCAGCTCCGGGTGCAGCATGCCCCGGTCCCCGGCGAACGCGCAGCAGCCGGCGTCGAGAGGGACGACGACCTCCTCCGCGCAGGCCCCGGCGAGCGCGGTCAGCCGGTCCTCGTCCCCCAAGTGCCGCATGGAACAGGTCGGATGGACGACGGCCGAGCCGATCCGCCGGTGCACGCCGAGCCGGGGCAGCAGGTCGTCCGCCGCCCACACCAGCGAGTCGAGCACGGTCAGCTCCGCGTGCAACTCCCGGTTGTCGTCGGTGAGATACGGCACCACCTCGCGCGCGATGCCGAGCGTGCACGAGGAGGCGTCCACCACCAGCGGCAGCCGGCCCCCGGCCGTCCACCCCCAGGCGGCCTCCACGATCCGGTTGGCCATCACCTCATTGCCCCGCTCGTACCCCTTGGAGTGCCAGATCGTCGCGCAGCACGTGCCGCGGACATCGTCCGGGATCCACACCGGCCGCCCGGCCCGCGCCGACAGCGCCACCACCGCCTCCGGCAGCGACGGCCCCTGGTATCCCTCCGGATTGCCGAAGATCCGGTTCACACAGGCCGGGTAGTAGACGGCGACGGCGGCCGGCCGGTGGGTGCGCGGCAGCCGCCGGGCCGCCGCGCCGGGGATCCCGGGCAGCCACTCCGGTACGAGATCGGGGCGCGTGGCCCGGCGCGCGAACCCCGTCAGCGAGGCGAGCAGCCGGTCGTCGACCCGCCGCGCGGTGCCCACCGCGAGCCGCGCCGCGGCCTCCACGGCCCGGAAGTTCCGGGCGGCCAGGGCGGCGGCCCGCTCTTCGTTCGGCGAATGGCGCTGGTGCCGGAACTCCTTCATCAGCGCCCCGGTGTCGATGCCGACCGGGCAGTCCAGCTTGCACGTGGAGTCGCCCGCGCAGGTGTCGACCGCGTCGTAGCCGTACGACGCGAGCAGATTGGTCTCCACCGGGGAACCGTCGGCCTGCCGCATCATCTCCCGCCGCAGCACGATGCGCTGGCGCGGTGTGGTCGTCAGATCCCGGCTGGGGCAGGTCGGTTCGCAGAATCCGCACTCGATGCACGGGTCGGCGATCGGCTCGACCACCGGAATGGTCTTCAGACCGCGCAGATGCGCCTGCGGATCGCGGTCGAGCATGATCCGGGGCGCGAGGATCCCGCCGGGGTCGATGATCTCCTTGGTCCGCCACATGAGCGCGGTCGCCTTCGGCCCCCACTCCCGTTCCAGGAACGGCGCGATGTTCCGGCCGGTGGCGTGCTCGGCCTTGAGCGAGCCGTCGAAGCGTTCCACGGTGAGCGCGCAGAACTCCTCCATGAACGCGGCGTACCGCTCCACGTCGGCCGGGTCGGCGGCGTCGAAGGTGAGCAGGAAGTGCAGATTGCCGTGGGCCGCGTGCCCGGCGACGGCGGCGTCGAAGCCGTGCCGGGCCTGGAGGGCGAGCAGCTCCGCGCACGCCTCGGCGAGCCGGGCCGGGGGTACCGCGAAGTCCTCGGTGATCAGCGTCGTACCGGACGGGCGGCCGCCGCCGACCGCCGTCACGAAGGCCTTGCGGGCCTTCCAGTAGCCGGCGATCTTCCCGGGGTCCCGGGTGAAGGCGTTGTCGACGGAGGCGACCGGGGCCACCAGCTCCAGCCCGTCCAGGACCCGGGCCGCCGCCGTCTCGTACGCCTGCCGGGCCGCCTCGTCCGGCGCCCGGAACTCCACCAGGAGCGCGGTCGTCTCCCGGGGCAGCTCCGCCCAGTCGGCGGGCACCCCGGGCACCCGCACCGAGGCCCGCAGCGTGTTGCCGTCCATCAGTTCCACGGCCCGCGCGCCCGCCTCCGTGAAACGGGGCACGGCCGCGGCGGCGGCCGGCAGCGACGGGAAGAAGAGCAGCGCGGTCGACACCTTCCGGTCCAGCGGGAGAGTGTCGAAGACGACCTCGGAGAGGAAGCCGAGGGTGCCCTCGGAGCCGACCATCAGACCGCGCAGGATCCCGGCCGGGGTGGCGCCGTCGAGGAAGGCGTCGAGCCGGTAGCCGTTGGTGTTCTTGAGCGTGTACTTGGCGCGGATCCGGGCGGTGAGTTCCGGGTCGGCCTCGATCTCCGCCTTCAGCGCCATCAGCCCGGCGCACAGCCGGGGTTCGGCGTGCGCCAGCTCCTCGTCGGCGGCCGGGTCGGCGGTGTCGACGACCGTGCCGCTCGGCAGGACGACGGTGAGCGAGGCGACCGTCCGGTAGGAGTTGCGGGTGGTGCCCGCGGTCATGCCGGAGGCGTTGTTGGCGACCACGCCGCCGATCGTGCAGGCGATCGCGCTCGCCGGGTCGGGGCCCAGCACCCGGCCGTACGGGGCGAGGGCCGCGTTGGCCCGGACGACCGTGGTGCCCGGCCGGATCCGGGCGCGGGCCCCGCCGTCCAGGACCTCCACGCCCGCCCAGTGCCGGCGTACGTCCACCAGGATGTCCTCGCCCTGCGCCTGTCCGTTGAGGCTGGTGCCGGCGGCTCGGAACACCACCTCGCGGCCCTTGCCGTGCGCGTACGACAGGACCGCCGAGACGTCGTCGATGTCCTGTGGCACCACGACGACCTGCGGGACGAAACGGTAGGGGCTCGCGTCCGAGGCGTAGCGGACCAGGTCGGAGATGGTGCCCAGCACCTTCTCGGGGCCGAGCAGGGCTGTCAGCTCCTCTCGCAGATGCCGGGGGGTGCCCCGGGCCTGGAGGTCGGGCACCCGGTCGGGCGCCGCCTGCCGCCGCGTTCCGGCGCGCAGGATCTGCGGATTCGGTTCCCGTACGGGCATGGCCGGCGCTCCCTTCGGCGCGCGCCGGGCCCGGGCGCCGGGCGGTCCGGCGGTGCTGCCCGCTCCTGTCGCCGGTCGCGGCCGTCGCGGCTCAGCAGGCGCGCTCGGGGCCGGGGCCGGGGCCGACCAGGGTGGACAGCAGACCTCCCAGTACCTCGCGCTGTTCGACGGTCAGTGGGGCCAGGATGTCCTCTGCCGCGGCGCGGCGCGCGCTGCGCAGCTCTCTCAGCGTGTCGCGGCCGGTGTCGGTGAGCTCGACCCGGACCACCCGGCGGCTGTGCGCGTCGGGCACCCGGCGGACCCGGCCCGTCGCCTCCAGGGCGTCGACCAGGCTGGTCACCGCGCGCGGGACCACTTCCAGCCGGGCGGCGAGGTCGGCCATCCGGGGCGGCTCGGGGGACCGCGCCACCGTCCGCAGCAGCCGGAACTGCGCCGGGGTGATGCCCGCCGGCTCCAGATACAGCTTGTGGAAGCGGTGCAGCCGACGGGTCAGCCGGAGGAGCTGCTCGGCGAGCAGACCGTCGGGGTCGGAGGCTTCGGAGGCTTCGGGAGCGGCCGGGGTGCTCATGGGGGAACAATATCAGGATGAAGTTCATTGTGAGGATAGGTAACAATGAACTACCCTCCGAAAGGATCGTCGTACGGTCGTACCGCCGTACCGCCGAACTGCGACCGCCGTCCCGGATCCGTCATCCGTGCTGCCACCGGGCGGCTGCCACACGGGTGGCCGCGCCACCGGGCCGTACCCGAGCCGTACCGGGGCGGGCCGTACGTGTCACGTGCCGCACGGTCGTCGGGCACGGTCACAGGGACGGGCGCGGCGTACCCGCCGACCCGCCGCCACCGCTGGAAAGGCGCCGAAAAGTCACCCAGAAGCCGTCATCGCACCCCGCGCAGGAGCCCATGCATCCGCACCCGACGTCCTCCTGGACGCCTCCCGATCGTGAACCCGGCAGCCCCGAGGAGCCCGCCCAGCTGCGGCGCATCCTGCGGCTCTTCCACCCCTACCGGGCCCGCCTCGCGTTCGTCGGCCTGCTGGTCGCCGCGTCGTCGCTGGTCTCGGTCGCCTCCCCGTTCCTGCTCCGCGAGATCCTGGACACCGCGATCCCCGAGGGCCGCACCGGACTGCTCAGCCTGCTGGCCCTCGGCATGATCGCCACGGCCGTGACCTCCGGTGTCTTCAACGTTCTGCAGACCCTGATCTCCACCACCGTCGGCCAGCGCGTCATGCACGATCTGCGCACCGCGGTCTACGGCCGGCTCCAGCGGATGTCCCTGGCCTTCTTCACCCGCACCCGCACCGGGGAGGTCCAGTCCCGGATCGCCAACGACATCGGCGGCATGCAGGCGACGGTCACCTCGACCGCCACCTCCCTCGTCTCCAACCTCACCGGCGTCGTCGCCTCGGTCGTCGCCATGCTCGCCCTCGACTGGCGGCTGACCGTCGTCTCGCTGCTCCTGCTGCCGGTCTTCGTCTGGATCAGCCGCCGGGTCGGCCGCGAGCGCAAGCGGATCACCACCCGGCGCCAGAAGCAGATGGCCGTCATGGCCGCCACGGTCACCGAGTCCCTGTCCGTCAGCGGCATCCTGCTCGGCCGCACCATGGGCCGCGCCGACTCCCTCACCCGCTCCTTCGCCGACGAGTCCGAGCGCCTGGTCGACCTGGAGGTGCGCTCGTCGATGGCCGGCCGGTGGCGGATGTCCGTCATCGGCATCGTCATGGCCGCGATGCCCGCGCTGCTCTACTGGGCGGCCGGCCTCACCCTCCAGTCCGGCGGCCCCGCCGTCTCCCTCGGCACGCTGGTCGCGTTCGTCTCCCTCCAGCAGGGCCTCTTCCGCCCGACCGTCAGCCTGCTGTCGACCGGTGTGGACATCCAGACCTCCCTCGCGCTCTTCCAGCGCATCTTCGAGTACCTCGACCTGCCCATCGACATCACCGAGCCCGAGGAGCCCGTCCGGCTGCCGCGGGTGGCCGGCGAGGTCGTCTTCGAGAAGGTCGGTTTCCGCTACGACCCCGAGGGCAAGGGCCGGGCCGTCCTCGACGCCGTCGACCTGACCGTCCCGGCCGGCAGCAGCCTGGCCGTCGTCGGCTCGACCGGCGCCGGGAAGTCGACGCTCGGCCATCTGGTGCCCCGGCTGTACGACGTTACTCAGGGGCGCGTCCTGCTCGACGGGGTCGACGTACGCGATCTCGACTTCGACACCCTGTCCCGCGCCGTCGGCGTGGTCTCCCAGGACGCCTATCTCTTCCATGCCTCCGTCGCCGACAATCTGCGCTTCGCCAAGCCCGACGCCACCGACGAGCAGATCGAGGCCGCGGCCCGCGCCGCCCAGATCCACGATCACATCGCCTCGCTGCCCGACGGCTACGACACCCTGGTCGGCGAGCGAGGCCACCGCTTCTCGGGCGGCGAGAAGCAGCGCCTCGCCCTCGCCCGCACGATCCTGCGCGACCCGCCGGTGCTGATCCTCGACGAGGCGACGAGCGCCCTGGACACCCGTACCGAACACGCCGTACAGCAGGCCGTCGACGCCCTGTCCGCCGGGCGCACCACGCTCACCATCGCGCACCGGCTCTCCACCGTCCGCGACGCGGATCAGATCGTCGTCCTGGACGGCGGCCGGATCGCCGAACGCGGCACCCACGAGGAACTGCTCGCCCTCGACGGCCGGTACGCGGCCCTGGTACGGCGAGACGAACGTACGAACGTGGGAGCGGTTGTTCCCCAGAACGTGTGATCGTCCCGGATTTCGTTGCTCCGAACGGGTGTGGCGTCGGATGCTTACGGTGTGCGAGCGACGGGCTGCAGACCGCGACCGCGCACTGTCCCACAGAACTCTGTACGAGGAGAACGCACCACCATGAACATCATCACCAACCTGCTCGCCTGTGTCGTCCACTTCGTGGGCTGGCTGATCTGACGCCACCCGGCACGGCAGAGCGCGGCGCCGTCGGTTCCCCGTCCCAGGGGGCCGGCGGCGCCGCCGCGTGTGTGGCGGGGCGGCACGGCCGCCGGCCCCGAACGGCGCGATAAAATGGGGCGTCACCGGACGAGACATGGCCGCCGATTCAGGGTTTTCCTTCGGGGCATGCGGTACCGGCTCGCCAGGAGCGCCGGCGTGCTGACGGAGCGGGAGCGAGTGAGGCGAGAGACGGGTCGGCGAGGCTCGAACGCCGCCATCTTGCAGCGACGCAGCGGCCCCATCCTGGGAGCGACCGGTGCGGGTGCCATGCTTCTCATGCTGGCGCTCATGCCTGCCTCGATGTCGAAGAACTCGCGCATGGACACCATCGTGCTCGCGGTCGTACTTCTTTCTCTCGCACGGCTCATCTGGCGTGCGCTGGGGCGACCGCGAGTCGTGATCCACGAGTCCGCGCTGCAGGTGATCGGCCTCTTCGACCGATACTGGATTCCGCTGCGGTGTGTTCGTGGTGTCGATACCGGTCACGGGTTGCGCATCCGAATCAGCGGCGGCGACGACGTACCTGTCTTCGCGTTCTCGAATTCGATGATCGATCGAGGCAAGACGGTGGAAGCCGCAGCCGCGGAAATTCGAAAGGCGCTCGCTGGGCGCCGCGCTGATCAAGCCGCTCAAACCGATCAAGCCGAGCGCGTCAAGCGGCGGATCGACTGGACGTGGTGGGACCTGGCCGTCATCCCTCTACCGGTAGTCCTGATTTCCGGAGTCTTCGGGCTGGTGTAGCCAGGGGCTCGCCGGAGTCCCCTTCGGTCCGCCCCGGGCCTGCGTGGGATTCACCAGGACATACGGCTCGGTGTCCATGACCAGCCGAAGCGCCGACGCGGGAACTTCCGCAGCCGGCCGCCCCAGCGCGGATCCCGCCGCGGGGGCAGCGGCTCGATCATCGCCCACTGAGCGTCCGTCGGCGACGAGTCATCAGACGGCTTGCACGAGCGGACACACATGACGGTGGTCGTCGCGGACACCTCGACCGCGAAGATCACCACCCCGGCATCACAGCCCGCAGTCGATCGATTGCCCCACACTTTCTCAGCCGGTGACGGCGGCCGCCGCCGTGCGCGGAGTGCCCCCGAGCGGCGCGGGCGGCGAGCCACCGAGCAGCGCGCGGATCTCGCGGACGGCGGCGCGGCCCGCCCGGTTGGCCCCGATGGTCGACGCGGAGGGGCCGTAGCCCACGAGATGCACCCGGGGGTCCCGTACGGCCCGGGTCCCCTCCAGCCGGATGCCGCCGCCCGGCTCGCGCAGCCGCAGCGGCGCGAGATGGTCGATCGACGCCCGGAACCCGGTCGCCCAGAGGATCACGTCCGCTTCGACCGTCCGTCCGTCGTCCCAGGCCACCCTGGTCGGGGTGATCCGGTCGAACATCGGCAGCCGGTCGAGGACGCCGCTCGCGCGGGCCTCCCGGACGGCGTCGTTCAGCGGGAGCCCGGTCACCGACACCACACTGCGCGGCGGCAGTCCCTGCCGTACCCGCTCCTCGACCAGCGCGACCGCGGCCCGGCCCGCCCCTTCGTCGAAGGGGCCCTCGCGGAACACCGGCTCGCGCCGGGTGACCCAGGTCGTGGCGGCGGCGTGGCGGGCGATCTCCATCAGATGCTGCGTGCCGGACGCGCCGCCCCCGACCACGACCACCCGCTGCCCGGCGAACGCCTCGGGCCCCGGGTAGTGGGCGGTGTGCAGCTGACGTCCGCGGAAGGTCTCCTGGCCCGGGTAGTGCGGCCGGAACGGGCGCTCCCAGGTGCCGGTCGCGCTGATCAGCGCCCGCGCCGCGTACACACCCTCGGAGGTCTCCACCCGCAGCCGTCCACCCGCGCCCTCCCGGCCCTCCCGTACCGCAGTGACATCCACCGGCCGATGTACCGGCAGCCCGAAGGCATCCTCGTACGTGGCGAAGTACTCCCCGATCACCTGCGAGGACGGCCGGTCGGGGTCGGCCCCGGTGAGCTCCATGCCGGGCAGCGCGTGCATCCCGTGCACCTTGCCGTAGGTGAGCGACGGCCACCGGAACTGCCAGGCGCCACCCGGCCGAGGCGCGTGGTCCAGCACCACGAAGTCCCGCTCCGGCTCGAACCCGGTACGGCGCAGGTGATACGCCGCCGAAAGCCCGGCCTGCCCGGCGCCGACGACCACGACGTCGACCTCGCGCTCCTCGTGCACCCCGAAATCGTTCACGATTCCACTAACGCCACCCGGGCCCGCCGTCTTCCCGCCCGGCCGCCCGGTGTACGCCTGTGCACCTCACCCGGCGCCCGCGTACCCGCGCACCCCGCCCGGCGCGCCCGCGAACCTCGTCCGGCGGGCCCCCGCACCCCGCCCGGGAGCGGCAGGATGACCCCATGGCCTTCGACACCACGCTCCTCACCCTCACCACGGGCTCCAGCGAGACCGTCACCGACCTCACCCGCCACTGCGAGGACTTCCTCGCCTCCACCGCCCACGGCCGCGACGGCCTGCTCCATCTCTTCGTCCCGCACGCGACGGCGGGCCTCGCCATCCTGGAGACCGGCTCGGGCAGCGACCACGACCTCCTCGCCACCCTCCACCACCTCCTCCCGGCCGACGACCGCTGGCAGCACCGCCACGGCTCCCCGGGCCACGGCCGCGACCACGTCCTGCCCGCCCTCGTTCCTCCGCACGCGACGGTCCCGGTCCTGGCCGGCCGGCTGGAACTGGGGACCTGGCAATCCATCTGTCTGGTCGATACGAATCGGGACAATCCGCAACGCCAGGTGCGGCTGAGCTTCCTGAGCTGACCAGGGCGACCGGGGCGGCCGGAATCGTCCTGGGTGTGGCCGCCGTGTCTCCTCCGGGACGAGCGGGGGAGTACGACGGACTCGTGGTCGCCGCCGGCGACCGGCTCGGCCGTGACGTGGTCGACCGCCTGGACGCCGGCTACAAGATGCGTGACGAGGGGAAACTCCTCGTCGAGCGGACATCCGAGGTGCCCGGGCGGCGCCCCGTGTGGTGCGGGGCGCCGCCGTCGCGTGGCCGGGCTACTGCGGTTGGATGTCGGGCAGCACCCAGGTCTTGTCGGTGAAGGCGGCCTTCGGTCCGTAGAGGCGGAACATCACCTCGAACCCGGTGCCGGCCGAAGTGGGGATCCAGTTGTTCTCCCGTCCGGCGGGTGCTCGGGGACCGAAGTAGAGGTCCACCGTGCCGTCGTCGCCGACCACCAGGTCGGTGTTCAGCGAGGAGCGGCTCAGGCGCTCGGAGTTCCGCAGGAAGGTGTGAGTGGCGCGGTCGTAGACGGTCAGCGACCAGTACTGGCTGACCGGTACGTCGGCGGGGACGGTCAGGCGGTAGGAGGCACCGCCGTCGAGCGGGCTGCCGTCGGTGTCCGCGATCGCCATCAGGTAGGACTGGCCCTTGCCCAGGTGGCGTGACGAGAAGAAGGCGAAGGTGTAGGCCAGCCCGCGGTCGTCGACGGGGTAGGCGTAGGGCCTGGCGAAGCCGGAGTTCGTGCTGTCGATCAGATCCGGCATGGCGGGCATGGTCCAGTGTGTGCCGGGCCAGTAGGGGGAGTCGAACAGGGCCTGGTAGCGGGTGTCCAGCCAGGTCTTCGCGTCGGTGATGGCGGTCGCGAGGATGTGACGGGTGTCGTCGTCGGGGGCGTAGGCGGTGCCCTGCTTGATGCCGAGGGAGGCGAGCTGGTCGATCACGGCGCGGTCGCGGTCGAGCCAGGGTTCGGCCTGGACCATGGTGTCGAGGGTGTCGAAGAAGCCGGTGTCGTAGCGGATCGCGGTGTCGTAGAGGTGGCCGAGGGCGTCGATCCAGGGGGCGGGCGTGGCGGTGCCGTCGGCGGCGTACGGGTAGAGAGCGATCCGCTGGGCGTACTTGACGGCGTTGTCGACGGCGGTCCGACTGCCGTCGAGGGGAATGGAACGCAGCAGGGCGTACCCGTGCACGGTGTCGCACTGCAGCGGGGTGTAGCCGTCGGGGACGGCGTAGTGGTAGCCGGGCGGCAGGATCAGGTACTTGGCGCCGGCTCCGGCGTCGAGCCCGGCGGGGCCGACGTCCTCGATGGCGGCCTGCCAGTAGTTCATCACGCTGCCGTTGATGGTGCCGTCGTCGTCGGACGGGATCTCCAGCACCATGGGGCCGTTGGCGGTGGTGAAGAACGGCATGACGTAGACCACGTCGGGGTTGGGGGTCAGGCTCTGGTTCTGCCAGGTCATCTGTCCCGGCCACCAGACGACCCGGTTCTCGTCGGTCAGGCCGGGCATGACCGCGGCGTCGTACATCAGACGGTAGTTGACGGCCGGCATGCCCCAGACCACCGCCTGGAACGCACGTCCGTACAGGACTTGCCGCTCGATCGGGTCCATCGTCCCTCCGGTTCCTTCGCGGCTTCGATTCAGTCGGCGGGGGTCAGCGCCGGGGGCTCCCAGGTGCCGTCCAGGGCGGGAGGCCGCGGGGCGTACAGGCGCAGGGTGAGCGCGAATGTGGCGTCGGCCGGCACGGGCAGCCAGTTGGTCGCGTTGAGCGGTGTGCCGGGGTCCTGGTCCTGGATCAGCAGCACGGTGTCGCCGGTGGTCGCGTCGGGGACGGGAGCGGGGGTGCGATGGCCGATGGAGTAGATGTCGGCGTCGTTGGCGATGAGGAAGCCGTCGGCGTCGTACGCGGTCAGTGACCAGAACGCGTCGACGGGCGGGGTCTGGCCGGCGGGGAAGGTGAGAGTGAAGGCGCGGTGGGCGGTGCCCGCGTCGGCGGTGACCGTGATGCCGGGGTAGAGGGCGTCGGCGGGGAGATTGGCCCCGAGTTCGGTCATGGCGATGTAGGCGCGCTGGTCGTAGTCGGTGCCGTAGGCGCCGATGTCGCTGGTGAAGAACTCCCACCCGTTGACGGGGGCCGGGCCGGCGTGTCCGCCGATCCGGGCCAGGGCCGCGGACTTGGCGGCCTCCAGGTCGTCGGTGCCGAGCGTGTCGACGTCGCCGCCGGGGACGATCCCGATGGTGGCGAACTCGGCCATGGCGTCCGGGTCGTCGGGCGAGGGAGGGTTGGTGGCGAGAAGGGCGCAGAGGCGGTCGAAGAAGTCGCGGGCGCCGAGGCCGGTCACCTGCTCGGCGGGCGCGGTCTCCATGTCGATCGCGGGGTCGAAGGTGCCGGGAGACGGGGTGTAGGTGCCGGGAGACGGGGTGTAGGTGCCGGCGACCCAGGCGCTGAGCGGGGTGAGCGTGAGGGACTTCTGCAGTTCCTGGACGTTCTTCTGGTCCGCGTCGTCGTGCACCTCGATGCGGCCGATGATCCACGCGGTGTCCGTGGGCATGGGCAGTTGGGTGAGTCCGTGGGTGTCACCGCTCCAACCAGGCCCGG
This sequence comes from Streptomyces sp. NPDC046203, assembly GCF_040646255.1. Lineage (NCBI taxonomy): Bacteria > Bacillati > Actinomycetota > Actinomycetes > Kitasatosporales > Streptomycetaceae > Streptomyces > Streptomyces sp. NPDC046203. The sequence continues at coordinate 33,435 of NZ_JBEYZX010000042.1, forward strand.
TCACCAGGTAGTCGTGGGTCTCGGAGGTGCCGGAGTTGGTGCTGCTCGGGTTCTCGCAGGTGTTCGTCCAGCTGTCCAGAATCTGCATCAGCCAGTAGCGGCCCGGCATGTCGGGCACGGACAGCACCATGGGCTCGTCGGACAGGTCCAGCCAGGCCTGCGAGTACAGGGTGTCCAGGTTCGGCCGCACCACGATCTTCATCGCGGGGTCGGGCAGCTTGCCGTGGTGGCAGAACTGGTTCGGCAGCGCCAACTCGTCCGTCACCTCGACGGTGTTGGTCTGCAGCTGCCGGGTGATGTCCATCAGGAGGAGGGGGTAGCCGAAGACGTACACGTCGGTGGCGACACCCTGCACGTCCGGATCCGGGGAAGAGGTCACGACTGTGTCCTTCCGGTGGAGACTGTGCGGAGGATCGGTCTTGGACCTTAAGAGCCGCACGCTTTCCGTGACGCCGCGTAAACAAGCCATCTCTTACTGCATGTGGTGCCTCGGGGCCCGCCTGCCGCGGCAGCGTCCGACAGCAAGAGCTGTACGACGGCCGGGAACGGGAGGGAAGGTCGCCCTCGAAGCCCGGCGCGTGAACAGGTGCGCCGCTTCCCCGAGTCGCCGAGGACCCGAGGGGCCGGGCGTCGCCGGCCCCGCCCCGGATCAGTCCCTCGGCCCTGCCGCCGCGCCCCAGTCCGGGACGCAGACGTTGATGGTGGGGTCGAAGACCGTGAGCGTGGGGCAGTCGTGGATGAAGACGCCGCCGAAGTCGTCGCACTGGTAGAACTTCGTGGGGTCTTCCGGGTAGGGCGCGTAGTAGTCGTCCCCGCAGGTCGGGTCGACGGTGGCCGCCGCCTCGCCCGTGGTGGCCACCGTCAGGGGCAGTGCACACAGGGCGGCGGCGATCAGCAGTCCGACGGTGTGTCGCGCAGAGCGCATGGTTCCTCCAGGAGAGTCGCCGGCGATCGCCTGTCGGTAATCGCCGGAGGCCATCTGCCCCGCACGCGTTGCTTCCATTCGCCCAGGCGGCGGACATGAGATCCATCCGCGCCGCCCCCGGCGGCCTCCGAAGCGACGACCGGTCCTGCCTCACGGCCACAGCGCCCGGCGGTGGACGCGGGAGGCCGTGTCACCGGTAGGGCTCCGTTCGCCCCGGGCGCCGTATTCGGACGTTCGTCGACTGCTTTTGCCCAGGCGCCGGTGAGCGGCCATCGCGGCTGCGACCCTGGCCGTCGGCATGAACGGTCACTCGGAGCGCGATCTCCGACGGGAGCGCCGGCCCTCGCGGGCAGGCGCGGCGAAAGGACGTGACGCGATGGCAGTGCGACGACACGGGCGGGGCAAGCGGGCGGTGCTCGGGCTGGTCACCGTCGGGCTGGTGCTGTGGGCCGGCCAGGCCTCGCCCGCCGCGGCTTCCCCGGCGGCGCTGGAGCGGGTGGCCACGGGGGACACCTTCGAGCTGCGGCAGACCACCACCGGCGGTCAGGAGCGTCTGGCCGTCCCCAGGATCGTGGCGCCGGGCGAGTCGATCGACATGGTGGCCACCTACACCAACACCACCGACCACACCGTCGACGTCGCCGGGATGGACATCCTCTTCCCCAAGCCCTCCGACACCCAGGTCGACATCAACGACTCCTCCTACGTCGACAACGGTGGCGACTACACCGTCAGCGGGAACCCGGCCACCACCGACGCCGGCAGCGTCTTCTACGTCACCTGGCACGACATCCCCGCCGGCGCTACTGCCTCCACCAGCATCGGCGTCACCCTGCGCGCCACCTCCTCCGGTCCGGTGGACATCTCCGCCGTCGGCGGTGGCTCCGGCATCGGCCGCTTCGACCTCGGCAAGGGCACCGTCAACGCCGCCCCCGCCGCCGCCGACCTCGGTGTCACCCTGACGGCCAGCCCCAGCGGCCTCGGCTCCGTCAACGCCTCCTTCACGGCCACGGTCACCAACCACGGCCCCGCCGACGCCACCGCCGCGAAGCTCCGCTTCACCTACCCTGCGGGCTTCGTTCTCCCCCAGGCCCAGGGCTGCGCCACCGACCCGAACACCCGCACCGCCACCTGCGACCTCGGTCCTGTCGCCAACGGCGCGAGCGTCACCCGCACGTTGAAGCTGACCGCGGGACTGCTCACCATCGGCCTGCCCCTGCCGGTCAATGCCACCGTCACCGACATCGCCCCCGCCGATCCCGACCCTGCCAATGACACCGCCACCCACTCCTGCGTCGCTCTCACGGCGCTCCTGGTCATCTGCTGACCGGGTTCGGCCGGCGCCTCGGCGGCGCGGGAGCCACAGGCCGGCGTCCACGTCTCATACGGACGGATCGGAGCCCGCGGGAGGGAGCCGAGGGTCTCGTGGCGGGGCCCGGCTCCCGGATCCGCCGCTCGACCCGCGCCGCGAGAGCGGGGGAGAGGGCAGAGGCAGAGCAGAGACAGCGACCAACAGGACGAGCAGGACGAGCAGGACGAGCAGGGCCGAGACGCTCGATCCATCCATGATGGAGTCGGTGACGGTGGTGATGTCCTCTCGCGTCCCTCGCCTCCGTACTCGCGGACAACCCGCAGGCATAAGCGCTCCCGTGTAGGCATAAGTGGCTACGTTGCTGGAACCGGCCCGCCGTGACCGCTGAAAAGAATGTTCGATGAATCCCGTGAAGTCTCAAACAGTGCTACCGCCATCGTGGCGGGATCGCTCGGAATGCTTCTTCTCGGTCCCCTCGTCACCGCTTCTCGGCTCATACTGCGGAAATCGGGTTTCTGCCGGATGGAATTCCAGCAGCCGAGATGGATCGCGGCTACGCGGACGATCGAGAGGAAGCATCAATGTCCGGTAATTCACAGGAAATCCACATCGAGCACCCGGAGCTGCCGAACGAGCCCGGCCCGTACGATGTCGTACTCGTCGGGGGCCGCGTGGTGGACCCGGAGAAGCGCCTCGACGAGACCCTCAACGTGGGGATCACGGGAGGCCGGATCGCGGCGGTCTCGGACCAGCCGCTGGACGGCGCGAAGACGATCGACGCCGCGGGTCTGGTCGTCGCCCCCGGGTTCATCGACCTCCACGCGCACGGTCAGCAGCTGCCCGCCGCGTGGATGCAGGCGTTCGACGGTGTGACCACCGCACTCGAGCTGGAGTCGGGCCTGCTGCCGATCGAGGTCTTCTACGACAAGGTGGCCGAGCAGGGCCGTCCGATCAACTACGGCGCCTCCGTCGCGTGGACGTACGCGCGTATCGCGGAGAAGGAGGGCCTGGAACCCAACGGTGAGCTGACCTGGTTCCAGGACGCGTTCTCGCTCGACAAGTGGCAGAACAGCCTGGCCGACGACGAAGAGGTCAAGAACATCATCGACAGCGTCGAGAAGGGGCTGGAGCAGGGCGGCCTGGGCATCGGCATCAACGCCGGCTACGCGCCGGGGTACGGGCGCAAGGAGTACTACGCGCTCGCGAAACTCGCCGCCAAGCACAAGGTCCCGACCTTCACGCACGTCCGCTATCTCTCCGTCAAGGAGGAGAAGAGCGGCTTCGAGGCGCTTGGCGAGCTCATCTCCCTCGCCGCGACGACCGGTGCGCAGATGCACATCTGTCACCTCAACAGCGTCGCGGGCCGGGACATCGAAGACTGCGCGCAGCTCATCGCCGACGCGCAGGAGCGGGGTGTGCCGGTCACCGTCGAGAGCTACCCCTACGGTGCGTGTTCGAGCACGGTGGGCGCGGAGGTGTTCCGCGGCGAATGGCTGGAGCGTTGGGGCGTGGACGACGCCTCGGCGATGGAGCGGGACGGCGTGCCGCTGGACCAGGACGAGATCGACCGGCTGCAGAAGAAAGAGCCCGGTGCCGTCATCGTGATGCACTTCCTGCGCCCGGACAAGAAGTCCGAGGATGCCGACATGCTCAACCGCTCCGTGCTGTACCCCGGGTCCGCGATCGCCTCCGACGCGATGCCGTGGGTGGGGGCGGACGGCGAACTCATCGAGGGCGACGTCTGGCCGCTTCCGGAAGGCGCCTTCGCCCACCCGCGTTCGGCCGGGTGCTTCTCCCGTTTCCTCGACGGCTGGGTGGACAAGGCGAACAAGGGCAGCGAACCGGTCGCACCCGGAAAGCTGTCCCTGCTCGACGCGATCGACAGGATGACCCTCGTCCCGGCGCGGATCCTCGAGGACTCGGTGCCGCAGATGAGGCGCAAGGGCCGGATCCGGGTCGGCGCGGACGCCGACCTCGTGGTGTTCGATCTCGCCACCGTGAAGGACAACGCGACCTACACGGAGCCCGCGCAGTGTTCCAGCGGCTTCCGCCACGTACTCGTGAACGGAACGTCCATCATCGAGAACGGTGAGCGGATCGCGGAGGCGCGCCCCGGCCGGCCGATCCGCCGCCGGGTCGTCTCCCACGACTGACGCGGCACGTCGCCGGGGCCGAGGGCGTCGTCGACGCCCTCGGCCCCGGCGACGCAAGATTGGATCGTACGCCTCACGCCCCCGGCGGTCGGTCATAGCCGGTACGTGACTGTCGCGCAGAGAATTTTCAAATTATGCGAGTCGCGCGAGGGTGGCATATCCGTGTGGAACACCGAGGGAATTACTGCCCCCCTTTCGGGGGATGCGCGGCCGCCCATCTGTGGTCTCTTGTGAGTATTGACTCTTATGGCTACGCGGGCGTATTTCAAATGAGGTGATTCATGAGAGACGCGCCCCGAACTTTCTCTCCTTCAAGGTTCGCTGCATGGCAATAGATCTGCGACTGCGCTCGGATTCGAGGCCCCTCAAGGGCACGCTCGCGATACTGGCCCGGCCCGGCGGCCGTGGGTGCCCACCCGCTCCGGACTGCGGTCAGGATCTCTTCGGCACGCGGACGGAAGTCCTCAAGAGCGGGGCGGGCTTGCCGGTCCACTGATCAACGGCGGGGGCCGACCGTTCGGGTTGGCGAAGCTCACGGCTCTGAACTGCTCAGATGCCGTGGGCTTCTGGCGTTGTCGGTCGGCGTCGACTGGCCTTGGGCGGTCCGGGGACGGCCCAAGGGGCACACGCGTTCAACGGTGTCGAGAGGGTGCCGGTCGGCGTGCGGGGGTGTTCACCAGCGGTCGCGGGCGACCTGCCTGCCGGAAGCCTCCGGCGCGTGGCCCTGCGGGAGGGCTTCTTCCTCCCCGAAGTCCGGGGCCTGGAAGGGGTGGGTGGTCGGAGGTGGCGATGCCGCGGTGGAATCGCGGGGTCGCCCTTCCAGGGCGGAGAACAGCGACGTCGGATCGATGAGAGATCTCCCGTTCGTCATGGGCCCTTCGGGGCCTGATGGTGCCGTGACCGGGCGCGGCCGGTCCTACAGCTTGGTCATCTTGGGGTACGGGCTCAGGATGCGCATGGGCTCCGAGCCGAAGTCCACGAGTGCCGCGATTCCTTCCTCGATGCCGATCACTCGGCCGAGGCCGTACACGTCGTGTGTGACCTGGTCGCCGACGGCGAAGTGCTTGGGGGCGGGCCTGACCGGAGCCTTGAAGGGGCTGGTAGGCAAGTGACGCTTGGGTGCGGCGGGCTTTGACATTGCCTCCAGTATGCGCCCACGAACCGTGCCGGCGGTCGACTCTCGGGGGCCGGAAGTGATTGATTATTGAACTAGGCCCTGGGTGTCCGGCTGGGTGTCCGGATTCCACGGAACGGGGAAGGGCCCGCGGGACCGCGTCGGCGATCCCGCGGGCCCTCTTCCCGCTTCCCGTATGTCTCCGCCCGATCAGCGGCACAGCGCCGTGTCGACGGCGGCCTCCACCCGCTGGGAGGCCGCACCCGTCGGGGCGGTGGTCACCGCGATGCCGGCGGCGCGTCCGTCCTCGGTGACGCCGCCGCGTGTCCGGTATCCCAGGGCCGTTCCGCCGTGGCCCCAGTAGACGCCGCCACACGACAGCGGCGTGCTGGTCAGGCCCAGTCCGTAGCGGACGCCGGGGCCGCGCCCCTCAGCGGGGACGGTGGTGCGCATCTGGGCCAGCTGGGCCGGGGGCAGGAGTTCGCCGCCGAGGAGGGCGGCGAAGAAGCGGTTGAGGTCGCTGTTGGTGGAGACCAGAGCACCCGCGGCCCACCCCATGGACATGTCCATGGTGGTGTAGTCGACCAGAGGTCCGTCGTCCTCCTCCCGCTCGTAGCCCTTGGGGTGGGGCTCGTGGACGGTCGTCTCTCCGGGCGCGGGGAAGTAGGTGTGGCGCAGTCCGATGCGGTCGATGATGCGCCGGCCGATCTCCTCGCCCACGGGGCGGCCGGTGACCTTCTGGATGATCAGGCCCGCGACCAGGTAATTCGTGTTGCTGTACTCCCACTTCGCGCCCGGGACGAAGTGGGCCTTCTGCTCCAGGGCGCCGTCGAGCAGGTCGCGCGGCTCGAAGTACCGGTACCGGACGGCGGGGAAGTCCGCGAAGACGGGAGCGTCCATGTACTCGGGCAGGCCGCTGGTGTGCTGGAGGAGTTGGCGGACGGTGATGTGGCGTCCGTCGATCCCCTCGCCACGCAGCAGACCGGGCAGATAGGTGTCGACGGGGGCGTCCAGGGCGACCTTCTTCTCGGCGACCAGCTGGAGCACGACCACGGCCGTGAACGGCTTGGTGTTGCTGCCCGCCCTCACCTGCCCGTCCCTGGGGACCTTGGCCCCGGTCTTGAGGTCGCCGACTCCGGCCGTGTAAGTGCGGGTCCGGCCTTCGCGGTCCGTGACGCTCGCCAGCGCGGCGGGTATCCCGTCGTCGGCGACCAGGGCGTTGAGGCTGTTCTGTACGGGGTCGGGCTTGGCGGCGGAGGCCGTGGGCGGGAACAGCGCACCGGTGGCCAGGACGGCTCCGGCGAGTACGGTCGCGGTCGACGCGGCCTTGCGCCGGCCGGTTCGCGAAAGAGAGGTACGGGAACTCGGCGAAACGCGTGCGTACATGGAACGACTCCTGTCGTGAGGGTGAAGGTGAGCAGGGGCCCGCCGGGGCACCGGCCGCCGTTCCCGCGAACGGGAACGCGAACGGGAACGCGAACGCGATCAGGAACGCGATCGGGAACGGCGACCGACGCCTTCAAGCGCCGGTGGCGCCAGGGCTCCCGCCGCCGGCTCGACCCGCCCCCACCAGACGGTCGCGTCCGCGACCGCGTGGCAGGGACGGCGGGATGTGGCGGGTCCCCGGTCGGGGCGGTGAGGCGCTCAGCGGCACAGCGTCGTCTCGACGGCGGACTGCAGGCGCTGTTCGGTGGCGCTGTCGGCCGGGAGGGCGGTCAGCGCGACGTCGACCGCACGGCCGTCCTCCGTGACGCCTCCCAGCGTGGCGTAACCCGGAATGGTGCCGCCGTGGCCCCAGTAGACGCCGCCGCACGGCAGGGGCCTGCTGAACAGGCCCAGCCCGTAACGGTTTCCCGGACCGACCTCCTCCGCCGAGACGGTGGTGCGCATCTGGGCGAGCTGGGCCGGGGGCAGGAGTTCGCCGCCGAGGAGGGCGGTGAAGAAGCGGTTGAGATCGCTGTTGGTGGAGATCACCGCACCCGCGGCCCAGCCCCAGGACGGGTCGAGCTCGGTGACCTCGCGCCAGGGCGAGCCGGGCGTCTCCCGGTCGTAGCCCTTGGGGTGGGGCCCGTCGATGGACATGTCCCCGGGCGCGGGGAAGTAGGTGTGGCGCAGCCCGATGCGGTCGATGATGCGCCGGTTGACCTCCTCGCCCAGCGGCCGGCCGGTGACCTTCTGGATGATCAGGCCCGCGACCAGGTAGTTCGTGTTGTTGTACTCCCACTTCTCGCCGGGCGAGAAGTGGGCCTTCTGGGCCAGTGCGCTGTCGAGGAGCTCGCGCGGCTCGTAGTACCTCTGCGGATCCTTGAGAATCGCGGGCTTGTTCACGTACTCGGGCAGGCCGCTGGTGTGCTGGAGGAGCTGGCGGATGGTGATGTGGCGTCCGTCGATCCCGTCACCGCGCAGCAGGCCGGGCAGGTAGGTGTCGACGGTTGCGTCCAGGGCGACCTTCTTCTCGGCGACGAGCTGGAGGACGACCACGGCGGTGAACGACTTGGTGTTGCTGGCCGCCCGCACCCGTGCGTCCTTGGGGACCTTCGCGCCGGTCTTGAGGTCGCCGACTCCGGCGGTGTAGGTACGGGTCCGGCCCTCGCGGTCGGTGACGCTCGCCAGCGCGGCGGGTATCCCGCCGTCCGCGACCAGGGTGTTCAGGCTGGTCTGTACGGGGTCGGGCTTGGCCGCCGAGGCCGTGGCCGGGAGCAGCGCACCGGTCATGACGGCTCCGGTGAGCATGGTCGCGGCCAGCAGGCCCTTGCGCCGGCCGGTTCGCGAGAGGGCGGTACGGGAACTCGGCGAAACACGTGCGGACATGGAACGACTCCTGTCGATCGGGAACAACATCAGTGGGTCAGGGAGGGAGGGGCGTGGTGCGACGGGCGGCCCTGACGGCGGCTCGGCCCGGCCCGGCCCGGCCCGGCCCGGCCCGGCCCGGCTTGGCTCGGCCCGGTCCGGCCCTGTCGTGGTCGTGGTCGTGATCGCGGGCCGTGAAGGAACGGCCCTCTTCTCGGCCCCCGCCCGAGGCCGGGGCGTACGAGAGCGGCGGGGCCCGGCCCCGCTACGCGATGCGAGGAGGCCTTCGGCGCGGCAGCATCCGGCGGGCGGGCAGCATGACGGCCGCCGTGCCCGACAGGAACACCGTGCCGAGCACGGCCGCGCAGACAGTGGGGGACACCGACAGCGCGGACAGACCGGTCACCGCGCCGCCGAAGGTCAGCAGCGTCACAGCCGCGACCAGGGCGCCGACAGCGGCCCCCGTACCGAGTACGAGGCAGGTCTCCAGCCGCAGCATGGCCAGAACCTGGCCGCGGGTCGCGCCGATGAGCCGGAGCAGAACCAGTTCACGACGGCGGGACGCGGTGGCGACGGCCAGGGTGGTCAGCACGCCGATCAGGGTGAACAGGGAGATCGCCGCGACGGCGAACAGCCCGGGCAGGCCCTGCCGGCGGGCCTGTTCGGTGAGCGCCGCGCTGTACTGTCCGGCGGACGTGGCGTGGGTCCCGGGGAAGCGGTCGAGCACCGGTCGCAGATCGGCCTCCCCCTTCACCAGGAGGTAGTCGTCGTGGCCCGCGTCGGTGACATGGGCGGCGACCACGTCGTGCGGCAGCAGGACGTCCCCGAAGCCCTGGCCCCGGTCGTAGACGGCCACCACCCTGGGGTGGATCAGGGTGCCGTCGCCGAGCCAGAGGGACACGGTCGAACCGACCTCGTCCGCGCTGCCGACGTTCGTGCTGAGCGCGACCGTGTTCGTGCCGCGCAGCCCCTTCGGCCCCTTCGACTCCTTCAGCCCCTTCAGCGAGCCCGCCTTCACACCCGGGTCCAGGTTCGTCAGCGCGCCCTTCAGCCCCTGGGCGGCCAGGGACTGGAGCTGGTCCGTGACCTTCATGACCACGGTGGTGCGCTTCACCGCCGTCACGGCGTCGGGCCCGGCCGTCTCTCGTACCGCCTGGTACGCGGCCCGGGGCACGCCCGGCCCGTTCGCGACGAGGACATGGTCCGCGCGCAAGCCCGCGGCCGCCTGCGTCCGGGTGGCGTTGACCGCGGTGGTCTGCACGAACAGCTGGCTGGCGCCGAAGGAGAGAGCGAGCGCGATCGGCGTGACGACCGACGCGAGTCGTACGGCCGAGGCGGTGGCCGTGTCGGTGGCCAGCCGCCCCGGGACCGGGAACGGCAGACGCATGACCGGGCCGAGGACGGCGACGCCCGCTCGGACGATCCAGGGGCCCAGCAGGGCCGCGGCCCAGATGAGGGAGAGGACGAGTCCGCCCATGGCCGCGGCCGCCACCTGCCCGCCGAGTGCGAACGCGGTGGTGGCCGAACCGAGACCGACGGCCAGGAACACCAGGCCGGTGACCATGCGCCAGCGCGGCAGCCGCGTCGGTTCGACGGAGGACTCGCTCACGGCCTTGGCCGGCTGGATCGCGGAGACGCGTCGTGCCGCGAGCCAGGCGGAACCGACCGCGGTGAGGACCGCGAGCGCCAGGGCGCCGAGGACGGGAATCGGCCCCAGGGCGAGCCCCAGCCCCGGGGGCAGAACGCCCTGCCCGGCCATGAAGCGGTGCAGCAGTGTGCCGAGTTCCAGCGACAGCAGACCGCCCAGGAGCGACGCCGGCACCGCGACCTTGAGCGTCTCGCGGACGATCACCCGGCGGACCTGCCGGGGGGTGGCACCGATGGCGCGCAGGACGGCGAGCTCGCGGGTCCGGTCCCGTACGGACATGTCCAGCAGACCGGTCACGATCAGCAGCACCACCAGGAGGGCGACACCGCCGATCGACGCGCACACACCGATCAGGTCGAGTCGTGCCGCCGCCACCTCCGGGTGCTCGACGTCGCCGCGGTCCGCGCCGGTCGCGACGACGAGGCCGGGGGCGGCCGCCTCCAGCGACCGGGCGGACGTCTCCTTCGTACCGAGGACGACCAGCGCGTCCGCGTGCCCGGGGCGACCGGCGAGGGCCTGCGCCGTACGCTGGCCGAACCAGATGTCGTGGCCTGCGGCCGACCCGCCGGCCACCAGACCGCTGATCCGGTAGGGCTCCGGCGCACCGCCGCCGACCTGGAGACGGAGGGTGTCGCCGACGGCCCTGCCGCTGCCGGCGTCCACCGCGACTTCGCGGTCCGCCGACGGGGCCCGGCCGGCCCGCAGTTCGACAGCGGTGAGCGCGGTCGCGTCCCAGCCGCGGCCGGTCCGCACCGCCCCGTCGGCGGTGACCACCGGCAAGGAGACGTCCGCGACCACCTTGGTGACTCCCGGTACCGCGCGCACCCGGTCCGCCACCGCTGCCGGCACCCGGGCCCGTTCCACCAGCGGCCTGGGGTCGCTCTGGTCGGGATTTCCGCTCCGGGCGGCCTCGACACGCTGGCTCGCGGCGACGACGGCCACGGCGCTTCCGTAGCGGTCGGTCGCTCCGTGCGCCCGTAGCGCGGACTCCAGCAGGACCCCGAACGCGCCCGTCAGCGCGGCCGCGCACAGCAGTGCCGCCGCCACCCCGGCGGCGATCCCGCGCCTCACAGCGTGGCCCAACGGGCCAGGACGGCCGCGATGGAGGGAGCCGTGAGCTCGTCGACGACGCTGCCCCCGCTCAGGAAGACGACGCTGTCGGCCCAGGTCGCCGCCATCGGGTCGTGGGTGACCAGCACGACCGTCTGCCCCATCTCGTCGACCGCGTCCCGCAGCAGCTTCAGGACGTGCTCGGCCGACCTCGGATCGAGCGCGGCCGTCGGCTCGTCGGCGAAGACGATCTCCGGACGGGTGACCAGGGCCCGGGCGACGGCCACCCGCTGCTGCTGGCCGCCGGACAGCCGGGCCGGAAGCCGGTCCAGGTGGTCGGCCATTCCCACCCGGTGGACCACCTCGTCCAGCCAGCGCCGGTCCACCTGGCGGCCGCCGAGGGACAGCGGGAGGGTGATGTTGCGCTCGACGTCCATCGAGGGCATGAGGTTGTAGCCCTGGAAGACGAACCCGATCCGCTCACGGCGCAGCCGGGTCAACTCCGTCTCGCGGAGCCCGCCCATGTCCAGATCCCCGAGCCGTACGGTTCCGGCGCTGGGCCGGTCGAGGCCGGAGGCGCAGTGCAGGAGGGTGCTCTTGCCCGATCCGGACGGGCCCATGATCGCGGTGAAGCTGCCCTTGCGGAACCCCCAGCTGACCCGGTCCAGCGCGGTCACCTCGCCGTAGGACTGGGAGACCTCGTCCAGGGACACGGCGAACGGCGTGGCCAGGGTCGTCGTCATCGATTGCATGATGGGTCCTTCGGTTCCCTCGATCGGTCAGAACGAGTACCGAACGTAATCGCGCGCACCGAGCGGACGGCAGCGGTCGCTCTCCCGGACCAGGGGTGTAGCGCGCTCCACCTGCCAGGTGGAGCGCACACTTATGACAGAGGAACACCCGTGAAGTACCGTCTTGCTCCATGGACCTGAAGGCGAGAGCACTCCACGGCCTGCGATCCACGCGATATCTGCTGGGCGGGCTCGTCACCGCGCTGCTTTCACTGGCCGGTTACTGCCTGTTGCCGCTGGTCTGCTTCTCGCTGCTCTTCGCGCCGATCCTGCCGTGGGCGGTGCGGCCGTTGCGCGCCCTGGCGGATGCCGAACGCCGGCGCGCCGAAAGCGTTCTCGGCCGCCCGGTGCGCCGGCCCTACCCGACGCCCGAAGGCAACGCCTACCAGCGGACGTTCCAGCTGCTGCGGTCCCCGGGCATCCGCAAGGACGCGGCCTGGATGCTGGTCCACGGCATCGTGGGGCTCGTCCTTCCCGTCCTCGTCCTCGGAGTGCTGCTCAGTCTGCTGCTGACGATCTCCATCCCGCTGTGGTGGTGGACGCTTCCCGGCGGAACTCTGACCCTCCTCGCGGCCCCCCTCACCACCTGGATGCAGGCGATCGTCCTGTCCGCGGTGTGCGCCTGGCTCCTGAGCGCCGTCTTCTTCCGGCTGGCCCCCGCCGCGGAGAAACTGGAGACCCGGATCGCGGAGATCATGCTCGGCACCTGGACCGGCGCCGGCCGGCGGATCGAGGAACTGACCGCCTCGCGCGCCGGAGCCCTCCAGGCCCACGAGGCGGAACTCCGGCGGATCGAACGGGACCTCCACGACGGCACCCAGGCCCAACTCGTGGCGGTCGCCATGCGCCTGGCCCTGGCCGACCGCAAGTTCGACAAGGACCCGCAGAGCTCCAGGAGAATGGTGCTCGAGGCCAAGACCACCGTGGACGAGGCATTGGTCCAACTGCGCACCGTCATCCGAGGCGTCCATCCGCCGATCCTCTCCGACCGGGGACTGAACGGAGCCATCCGCTCCCTGGCCGCGGGCCGGCCGATCCCCACCACCCTGGAACTTCCGGAGACCGACCGCCGGCCCCCCGCCGCCGTGGAGGCGGCCGCCTATTTCGTCGTCGCCGAGGCGCTGACCAACATCGCCCGGCACAGTGAAGCGAGCCGCGCCCGGGTGTCGCTCCGGTACGACGGACCCACGCTGCGCGTCGTCGTGGGGGACGACGGGCGCGGCGGAGCCGCGCCGGGCTCCGCCTCGGGCAGCGGACTCGCCGGGATACGCCGACGGGTCGCCGCCCTGGACGGTACGACGAGGATCGACAGCCCTGTCGGTTCCGGAACGACGATTGAGGTGGTGCTGCCGTGCGGATCGTGATCGCGGAGGACAACGTCCTTCTCCGCGAGGGCCTGATCCTGCTCCTGGAGGACGTCGGACACGAGATCGTGGCCGTCGTCGGGAGTGGGCCCGAGATTGTCCCCGCCCTGCTCGAACACCGGCCGGACGTGGCCGTCCTGGACGTCCGGCTGCCACCCGGATTCCGCGACGAGGGACTGCGTGCCGCCATCGAGGCCCGCAGACTCGTTCCCGGCCTGCCGATCCTGGTGCTCTCCCAGTACGTCGAGGAGAGCTACGCCGCCGAACTGCTCGGACAGGGCGCCTCGGGGGTCGGCTACCTGCTCAAGGACCGGGTGGGGCACATCGAGGAGTTCCAGGACGCGCTGGATCGCGTCGCCGCGGGCGGAACGGCGCTGGACCCCGAGGTCGTCTCCCAGTTGATGAGCCGCAGGGACCCGCTCGACGCGCTGTCCCCCCGGGAACGCGAGGTGCTCGGGCTGATGGCGCAGGGGCTGGGCAATCCCACGATCGCCACGACCCTGTTCATCACCGAACGTTCCGTCAGCAAGCACATCGGCAACATCCTCGCCAAGCTGAACCTGCCACCCAGCGACAGCGGCAGCCGCCGGGTCCTCGCGGTGCTCGCCTACCTGAACGCCTGACCTGCCGGGCGGCCGGTGACCTGCTCGTCACCGCGGAGGTGTAGCGGGCTACACCCCGGGTTCGGGGGGACGGTCCGATGTGCCGGCCGGGGGTGCGGAGAGAGGGTGGACGACGTAAGAGATCCCGCCCCTGCCGCCCATCGGGCCAGGGGCGCACAACAGGAGGAACCCCCTGATGAAGCCCGTGCTCTGGCTGCTGCTCGTCGTCTCCACGGTGGCGGCGGTCTACGTCAGCACCTTCGCCCACTACACCGGCACCCTGAGGGTCCTGGCCGGAGTGGGCACCGGCGTCGTCTTCGTCGGATCGGCGCTGGGACTGTGGCTGGCCGGCGGGAAGAAGTGACCCGTAGCGGCGGGAGTGTCTGAGGAGGGGGTGTCCGGCGGCGAGCCGGACACCCCCTCCTCGTGTACGACGCGGAAGACGGACGCGCGGCCGTCCGCGAGCCCCGATCGTGTGCGTACGGCGCGGAGGACTTCCCGCGCGTGTGGGCCGGCTCGGGGCGGCCGGTTCGGGGTGGGGGTTCGGGGTGGCCGGCTCGGGTCGGGGCGCGCCGGCCGCCGGGTACGCGGCTCGAAGGCCGCTCGACGGCGGGTCGTGGGAGCGTCGACGGCGGTCGCCCGGGGCGGGCCGGGACTGTAAGGCTGGATGGCGTCCATCGACGGCCCGCGCGTCGACCGCCGGTCGTCACGAGCAACCGATCACGGGGGGCCTTGTCATGTCCAACAGCGCATCCGCGGTTCGCACGATCGACGATCCTCCGCACCGCGTGGACGGGGTCGGGACCCTGCTGAGGCAGTTGGTCGTCGTCACCGACGCGGAGAGCGTCGTGGTGTGCGGGAACGCGCCGGCCGCCGTCCCGCTCGCCGAGGCGCTGCGGGAGTACGGGCGCGGACAGGTCGTGGCCTGGGCGGGGGAGGAGGGCCGGGACGGGAGGCCCGTGCTGCCGGGTCCCGTGGACCTGGTGGTGCTCGTGGGCGACCCGGAGCGGTTCCTGGCGCTGCTGCGCGCGATGGAGCCGCGGTTGCTGCCCGGAGCGGTGGTCGTCGCCTGCGGGGGCGCCGGGGCGGCCGAGCGGGCGGCGGACTTCCTGGCCCATGTCCGGGCCCCCGGCAGCGGGTACGTCTCGCAGCCGCTGGCGCTCGACGACGGCGTGGAGATGGCCGTCCGCAGCGCGTGATTTGGACGTGCGCCACCACGGGCGACAGGAGGCGGAGATGAGGCGGTACGGACTGTTGCGGCGTGCCGGGCGGGCCCTGGGGAGGGCGCTGATCACGCTCGGCGCGATCCATTTCAGTGTTCCAGGAGATCCGGGCTCGGGGTCGGAGCGGTGACGGCCGGCGAGGTCCGGCGGATCCGGGTCGCCGAGCTCGACATGCTCTACGGCACGACCCTCGACTGCCTCGGACCCGGATATGACCTCGGACCCGGATATGACCTCGGACCCGGATATGACCTCGGACCCGGATATGACCTCGGACCCGGATATGACCCCGGACCCGGATACGACCCCGCACCCGAGACCGGATGCGGACGCGAGAGGGCGCGGAGCTACAGCTCCTCTCGAGCAGCCCTCCAGATCGTGCTTGCACGGTACGTCCAGCACCTCAAGGACCCCACCATCCAAGGAGAGTCGTCATGACCGACGCGAGGCTTGTCGGAACCTGGACCACCCAACTCGACGACGACGGCAGGGCCGTTCCCGGGTTGGTCCGCTTCACCGCGGACGGCGGAGTCGTCTCCACCCAGGCCAACACCAGGAACATCGGCCTGGGGAGCTGGCGTTCCACCGGGCCGGACACCTTCGAGTACGGCTTCCACATCCTCGCCGCCGACGGCGAGGGCAAGTACGTCGGCGAGGCTCGCGTCCGCGTGCGGGGCGAGTTCGTCTCCGACACCTCCTGGCAGGGCACCGGCGGCGCCGACTTCCACGACCCGCACGGCACCAAGCTGCGCGGTCACGGCGGTTCCAAGGTCACGGCCGAGAAGTTCGGCATCGACGACTGATGACCGCGCCGCGCGCCCCGAGGGGCCTTGAGAAGCTGCGGTTGCACGGCGAACTGGTCCTGCCGTCGGACCCGGGGTATCCCCTCGCCGTGCAGCTGCAGAACACCGAGTACGACACCGCGACCCCGTGCGCCGTCGCGTACTGCGCCACCCCCGAGGACGTCGCCGCCTGCGTCCGGTTCGCCCGCGACGACGGGGTGCGGGCGCACATCCGGGCCGGCGGCCACAGCTTCAACGGCTGGTCCACCGGCGAAGGGTTCGTCATCGACCTCTCCCGGATCAATGGTGTCGCGCTCGGCGGTCTCGCCGACGCGCCCACGGTCCGCCTCGGCGGCGGCGTCCAGTCGCTCGACGCACTCGACGCGCTGAAACCGCTCGGCCGCCAGATCGTCACGGGCACCTTCCCCACGGTGGGCGCGGGCGGCTTTCTGACCGGCGGCGGAATCGGCTGGCAGACCCGGCGGTTCGGCCTCGGCGGCGACCGCGTGGTCGCCGCCCGTGTCGTGCTGGCCGACGGCCGGACCGTACGCTGCTCGGCCGATGAGGAACCGGAGCTGTTCTGGGCGCTGCGCGGCGGCGGGGGCGGCACCTTCGGAGTGGTCACGGAGTTCGAGGTGCGGCCCATCGAGGCCCCGGTTCTGACCGGCTTCGAGACCCTGTGGGCGTACGAGGACGCGGTCGCGGTTCTCGTGGCGTGGCAGGAGTGGTGCGTGCGGGGCCCGGACGAACTCGGCTCCTCGCTGGTCGTGCTGCCCGGGATGTTCGGGCCCGGGGGGCGGCCCGTGGTCAAGGTCTGGGGCGTCGACCTCCGGCCGGCCGAGGAGCTGAGGCGGTCCCTCGACGAACTCGCCGAGCGGGCCGGCACGAAGCCGGTCGGCCTGGAGGTCGGCGTGCCCGGGGCGTACGCCGACGTGATGCACCAGGCGTTGTGCGGCTCCGACACCGTGGCCCAGTGTCACCGCACCGGCACGGGTCCACAGGCGCGGGGGCACCGGCACCCGTACACCCGGCAGAGCTACCGGCTCACCGGCCGGCCCGTGGACCGGACCGAGGCGGCGGCGCTGCTCGCGGCCTGGGAGGCGGAGCCGTTCCCCGAGCGGTATCTGCTGTGCATCGCCGTCGGCGGGGCCGCGAGCCGGGTCGGCAGGACCGAGACCGCCTACGCGCACCGCGACGCACGGTTCCTGATGGGGTATCAGATCGCCTGTCGCGATCCTCGGCCGTCCGACGGGGCCGCGGCGGCGATGACGGCCTGGGCCGACCGCTGCGCGACGGCCCTCGAACCGCTCGCGTGCGGCTCGTACATCAACTTCCCCAGCTCGCGGGTGTCCGACGGCTGGGAGGCCGACTACTTCGGCGAGAACCACGCGCGGCTGACACGGGTGAAGCGGGAGTACGACCCTGACGGCTTCTTCCGGCACGCGCAGAGCGTCGGCGGCCGCACGCCCATCGCATCGGCACACGCGGACGCGGACGCGAACGCGAACGCCAACTCGGACTCGGACTCGGACTCGACGAAGGCTGGTTCATGAAGACCGATCTGCGGGACAAGGTGGTGCTGGTCACCGGGGCCTCCTCGGGCATCGGCAGGGCGACGGCGGTTGCCTACGGCGCCGAGGGCGCCCGGGTCGCGCTCACCTACCACTCCAATGAGGCCGGCGCCAAGGAGACCGCCCGGCTGGTGGACGAGGCGGGCGGCACCCCGCTCGTGGTCCGCTACGACCTGGCCGACGAGCGCTCGGTGCGGGACGCGGTCGGCCGGGTCGCCGCGGAGTGGGGCGGGATCGACGTGCTGGTCGGCAACGCCGTGGTGTGGGGCGAGGCGATCCCTCGGCCCGGCCGGCCGGTGCCGCGCTTCGAGGACGTGCCGCCCGAGCAGTGGCAGGAGGTTCTGCACACCACGGTCGACGCCTTGTTCCACACACTCCAGCAGGTGCTCCCCCTGATGCGCGGACGCCCGTGGGGCCGTGTCGTGCTGATCGGCGCGGGGCTCGCGGACACGGGCAAACCGGGCGCGGGGGCCTACGGGGCGGGCAAGTCCGCGCTGTACGGGCTGGTTCGCAGCCTCGCCTGGGAGCTGGGTCCGGAGGGGATCCTGGTCAACATGGTGGTGCCCGGCCAGACGCTCACCGAGACCGTACGCGCCAACGTGCCCGCCGCGTTCCTGGCGGAGAAGGGCAAGAGCCTGCCCTCCGGGCGGATGTCCGCACCCGAAGACGTGGCCAACGCGGTCGTCTTCCTCGGCTCCGCCGCCAACGGCAACACCCATGGCGAGACGCTCCGGGTCACCGGGGGCGCCTGAACCGCACGCCGCACGCCGCAGTTCGCGCGTCGCACGTCGCACGACACCGGGCCCCGTGGCCTTTCGAGGGAACTTCGATGTCCCCTCGAGAGCCGCGGGGCTCAATGACTTCCGTCGTGATCCGACCCAGGAGGCACACACCATGACGGACACCAGCGACGCTTCCGCCGCTCCCGTGGGCGAGGCGCCGGCCTATCCGATGACTCGGCGCTGCCCGTACCGGATGCCGGTCGGCTACGAGGAGTTGCGTGGGCGCGGCCCGCTCCAGAAGGTGACGCTGTACGACGGACGCCAGGTGTGGCTGGTCGCCGGGAACGAGCTGGGCCGGGCCCTGTTCCCCGACCCCCGGCTCTCCTCCGATGTCCTCCACCCTGGTTTCCCCTTCCTCGCCCCGCGCATCGCCGCGCAGACCCGGCAGCGGGCCGCGCCGCCGCTGGTGGGCGTGGACGACCCCGAGCACGCGCGCCAACGGCGCATGACCATCCCCGGGTTCGGCATCCGGCGCATCGCCGCGCTCCGCCCGCGGATCGAGCGGATCGCGAACGGGCTCGTCGACGACATGATCGACCGGGGCAGCCCGGCCGAACTGCTCACCCAGTACGCGCTGCCGCTGCCGTCGGCCGCGATCTGCGCGTTGCTCGGGGTGCCGTTCGAGGACCACGCGTACTTCGACGAGCGCTCCCGGCACGTGCTCTCTTCCTCGGGGGAAGGCGAGGCGGAGACGGCCTACCGGGCCTTCAGTGAAATCCTGTGCTATCTCCACGAGTTGATCGCGAAGAAGGAGAAGCACCCGGGCGACGGCCTCGTCGACGAGCTGATCGCCCGGCAGCTCTCCGAGGGCGCGGTCGACCACCAGGAGCTGGCGATGATGTGCTCGCTGCTGCTGGTCTCCGGACACGAGACCACGGCCAACATGATCGCGCTGGGCGTCGTGACCCTGCTCGAACACCCCGAACAGATGGCGCTGTTGCGCGAGGACGCATCGCTGCTTCCCCACGCGGTCGAGGAGTTGATGCGGTTCACCTCGATCGGCGATGTGCTGATGCGGGTGGCGGCCGAGGACATCGAGATCGCCGGGCGGACCATCCGGGCGGGGGACGGGGTCGCCCTGTCGACCATGCTGATGAACCGTGACCCGAGGGCCTGGGAGGACCCCGACTCCTTCGACATCCGGCGGGCCGCCGGCCGGCATGTGGCCTTCGGCTACGGCATCCACCAGTGCATCGGCCAGAACCTGGCCAGGGCGGAGATGGAGATCGCGTTCCGCACCCTCTTCCGGCGCATCCCGGATCTGCGGGTCACGCGCCGCGCGGACGAACTGCCGCTCAACGCCCCGTATGTGCTGCAGGGGGTCGCCGAGCTCCCGGTCGCGTGGTGAGGGGGAGGGGCGACGAGGTCGCCGCGACGACGAACGCCGACAGCGGCACCGGCACCGGCATCCGCATCGACACGGACCGCTGTGTCGGCGCGGCCATGTGCGCCCTGAACGCGCCCGAGGTCTTCACCCAGGACGACGACGGGGTGAGCCGGCTGCTGCCGGGCGGGGCGGAACGCGCCCGGGACACGGCGGTCCGGGAGGCGGCGAGGGTCTGTCCCGTCCAGGCCATCACCCTCCACGGCACGTGAGCCTCACCCCGTTCCGCCGCGTTCGCTCTGTCCTGTCCTGTCCTGCCCCGCCGCGTTTGCCGTGTCCGCCGCACACCCGTGTACACCGGTGCGCGCTCCCTCGTCGAGCTGTCCTCGACGGCGCTTCGAGAACGGTGGGACAGGGTGTCGGCCATGGAGATTCGCAGCCTCGACGGAGACGATCCGGCGACCCTCGCCGCCCTGCTCCCAGGGTTCCGGGAGACCATGCGCCTCGCACTCCCGGCGGACCCGCCGGTGACCGAGGCGTTGCTGGCCCGGCTGTTCCAGCGCCGGCACGGTACGGAACGGATCGTGCTGACGGCGTACGACGGCGACACCCCGGCCGGCGTGCTGAAGCTCGGCCTCGACCTGGGCGATCCGGCCGGCCCCGGGCACGGCTCGCTGTGGGTGTTCCCCGGCTTCCGGCGGCGCGGGGCCGGCCGGGCGCTGGCCGCCGCGGGCCGGACCGCCCTGCGGGAGCGCGGGCGGGCGCTGCTGCTCGCGGACGCCCCCGAGGGCGAGGCCGCGCAGCGCTTCGCCGAGGCGCTCGGCGCCCGGCGGACCGCGGTGACGGCCCGTAACCGGCTGTTGCTCGCGGGCCCGGCGCGGGGCGCCCTGGAGAAGGCCGCAGGCGATCCGGTGCCCGGCTATCGGTTGGCGCGCTGGACCGGGCCCTGCCCTGACGGGCTCGTCGACTCGTACGCCCGCGCCTGGAGCGCCCTGGACGAACGGGGCAACGGCCAGGCCCGGCCCCGCGATCCGTCCGCCGCCGATGTACGGGCGCGTGAGGCCGAGGCGGCTCGTGCGGGCCACCGGCCTTACACCGTCGCGGCGTTGCCCGACGGGAGCGCCGAAGTCGTCGCGTACAGCACGCTCTTCGTCCGGGACAGCCCGATGGCGGACGCGGGCGAGACGTTCGTGCTGCCGGGTCACCGGCGCCAAGGTCTCGGCTCCTGGCTGAAGGCGGAGCTGTTGCTCGCGGCCGCGCGGGAGAACCCGCGGCTGGCGCTTGTCCAGGTGTTCGACGACACCGCCAACACCGCGGTGCTCGCGCTCGACAGGAAGCTCGGCTTCACCGTCGACTCCCGCTGGTCGACGTTCGCGCTCAAGGTCTGAGCCATCGCGCCGGGCGGAAACGAACACGGCCGGCGGACACGGTCGGCGGACACGGCCGACGAGAGACCCGGCCCAGGGGCTGTCCGGCCCCGATTCGCCGGGAGCCCCCGGGAGCCCCCGGGAGCCCCCGGGAGACCCCGGGCAGCCCCGGGCGGCACCCAGCCCCATCCGAGAGGAATCCATGACCACCGTGACCCCCGCCGGGCAGCGCGCGCGCAACGCCGCGCTGGTCCGCGAGCTGTACGACACGCTCTACCACCGGTACCGCTTCGACAAGGCCGGGCGCCTCTTCCACGGCGGCTACACCGACCACGACCCGCTGGTGGAGCCGGGCGTCCTGGGGCCGGCCCGCCGTTTCCGGGCGCTGGCCGACGCCGTGCCCGGGGTGTGCGCCGGCATCGACCACCTCGTCGCCGACAACGACCGGGTGATGCTCTTCGCGACCTGGACCGGGCGTACCCGCCAGGGCGCGGAGTTCCGGATGCACACGGCCGAGCTCTACCGGACCGAGGACGGCCGGATCGCCGAGCACTGGAACGTGGCCGACCGCGCGGTGCTCGCCGGGCTCGGCGTCACCGGACTCGACGGGAACGCGACCCAGCCGGCCGGCCCCCGTCTGGTGGGCCCGCACACCGACACGGAGCGGGCCAACGCCGAGCTGGTCCTCGGCGCGTACCGCGAGGTCTTCAGCGAGCACCGGCTCGACGCCGCCGACCGCTACTACCACCACGACTACCGGCACCACAACATGCGCACCGACCAAGTGCCGGACGGGCTCGACGCCTTCAAGGCGTTCTTCGCGGACAACATCGCCGCGTTCCCCGACCTGGTCACCAGCGTCGACCACATCGTCGCCGACGGCGACCGGGTCATGGTCTTCGTGACCTGGACCGGCACGCTCACCGGGGCGTGGAGCGGCGGCGGTCCGTCCGGTCTGCCGCTGAAGATGCGCACCTGCGACCAGTTCCGGATCGAGGCGGGCAAGGTGGCCGAGCACTGGGAGGTCGTCGACTACCTGGCGCTCGAGCGGGCGGGACTGCCGACGCCGTGAGCACGCGTTCCGTCCGACCCGGGAAAGGGGATCCGCCCATGACCTCCGAAGACACACGCGCGTTCGGGGGCGCGACCTCGGACGCGCCCGTACTGATCGTGGGCGGGAGTCTGGTCGGTCTCGCGGCCGCCGTCTTCCTCGCCCATCACGGGGTGCGATGCACCCTGGTCGAGCGACACCCGGGTACGTCCGTCCATCCGAGGGCCGTCGGCTACTACCCGCGCACCGCGGAACTGCTGCGCCAGGCAGGCGTAGAGGAGGCGGCCAAGCGCGCGGCCACCGGGTTCGAGAGCCACCGTACCCGGGCCGGGGTGACCTCGCTCGCCGGTGAAGTCCTCTTCAGCAAGGAGGAGTTGGCGGGCAGCGACGACCTCGCCGACCTCACGCCGGCCCGGCTGCTGCTGCTCCCACAGGACCGGTTGGAGCCGCTGCTGCGGGCCCGCGCCGAGGAGCTCGGCGCCGACCTCAGGTTCGGCACCGAGCTGCTGTCCTTCGCGGAGGATCCCGACGGGGTCACGGCCGTGCTCGGCGACGGTTCCGGAGGTACCGGTACCTTCCGGGGCGATTATCTGGTGGCCTGCGACGGGCCGCGCAGCACCGTCCGCGAGGCGCTGAAGGTGCCCCGGCGGGGACGGGGTGTCCTCTCCCGGCACGTCAGCATCGCCTTCGGGGCGGATCTGGGCCCGGTGCTCGGCGAGCGCCGCTACAGCGTGGTCCATGTGAAGAACCCGCGGGTCACGGGAATTCTGGTGCATGACGACACCTTGACCGGGGGCACCCTGATCGTCGGCTACCGGCCCGAGGACGGTGAGAGCCTGGACGACTTCACCGACGCCCGCTGCGCCGAGCTGGTCGGCGCGGCGATCGGCTCGCCGGACGTCGAGGTGACCATCCGTTCCCGGTTCCCCTGGGACATGGCGGAACAGGTCGCCGAGGGCTTCGTGCACGGCCGGGTACTGCTCGCGGGCGACGCCGCCCACGTCATCCCGCCGACGGGCGGTTACGGTGCCAACACCGGAATCGCCGACGCCCACAACCTGGCCTGGAAGCTCGCGCTCGTGGTCGCCGGGCGCGCGGGGGCGGGGCTCCTGGAGACGTACGACGCCGAGCGCGGGCCCGTCGGCACGTACACGGCCGAGCAGGGGTCGCTGCAGCTCGCGGTGCGCTCGGGCACCGCGACGCCGGAGCAGCGGGCCGCGGCGGCCGACGCGCTGACGGTGACGATGGGGCAGCCGTACCGCTCCGCGGCGGTGGTCGGGGAGCCGGGGGCGAGGCCGCTGCCGGCCGCGGTGGACCCGCGGACGCTGCGGGGCGAGCCGGGCACCCGGGCGCCGCACACCGAACTGCTGCGCGGCGATGACCGGATCTCCGCGCTCGATCTCTACGGGCGTGGCTTCGTCCTGCTGGCCGGGGAGCGGGGCGGGGCCTGGACGGCCGCCGCCTCCCGGGCGGCGGCGGAGTGCGGGGTCGAACTGGCCGCCCACCGGGTGGTCGTGGAGCCCGGCACCGCCGGGGACGAGCTGGTCAGCCCCGGCGGGCGGTGGGCCGGGACCTACGGGGTGGGGCCCGAGGGCGCGGTGCTCGTCCGGCCGGACGGCTTCGTCGGCTGGCGGTCGCACGGCGCGGACCCCGCGGGCGGAGAGGCCGCCACGCTGACGGCGGTGCTGCGGACGGTCCTCGCGCGGGACTGAGCCCTCACGGGACACCGCCCGCCGGGCGGGGAGGGGTGTGACGGGAGGCGAGAGGACCTCCGCGCGCGGTGCGGTTCGGGTGGCCCGCACCACGCCGGAGGTCCTCGCCGCATCCGGCGCCCGTCCGGACAGTCCTTCGCGCCCGGTCGGACAGCCCCTGGCCCTTCAGCCCTTGAGGGCCTCGCTCTGCAACTCGCCTATGGAGTCCACGTACTTGATCAGCAGGCGGGCGAACTCCAGTCGCTCCTCCGTCGGCCAGTCCCGGGTGATGCGCTCGAACGCGGCCCTCTGGTGGGCACGGAGGCGGGCGAGCATCTCGTAGCCCTCCTCGGTCAGCTGGAGGATGGTGCGGCGCCCGTCGCGCTGGGACGCCGCCCGGATCAGATAGCCGGCGGAAATGCAGTCGGAAACCATGCGGCTCGCGACGGACGGGTCGACGGCGAGTCGTTCGCCGACCACGCCCACGGTGATCTCCTGCCCCTCGTGCTCGGGCCCGTCCTGGACGACGTTGAGCACCAGGGTCCTCGTCATGTCCTTGCGGGACACCTGCTTCTCGACGCTCAGCGCCGCGGTGCGCCGAAGGCGCGAGAAGGCGGGGCCGACGGAGTCGAGCAACTCCGCCGCCCGCGGCTGGCTCTGGGTCGAAGTTTCCATGAGCACATTCTAAGCGAGTTGATAACCGCAGGCGAGCATCTGTATGCTCGCGATTAAGTGCATGCAAGCAAGCATCTATCTGTTGAAAGTCACGTTGTTTTGGGTGGGAGGCCCGTTATGTCAACCGAGAACCGTCAAGCGGACGACGGATTCGACTGCGACGTGCTCGTCGTCGGCGGTGGCCCCGTCGGCATGCTGCTCGCCACGGAACTGCGAATATCGCGAGTCCGTGCCGTCGTGCTCGAGCGGCTCGCCGAGCGCACCCCGCACTCCAAGGCCTTCGGACTGCACGCGCGCTCGCTGGAGTCGCTGGACCGGCGCGGCCTGGTCGAGCGCTTCCGGGACGGCGCCCGGTCGTGGAACAACGGCCACTTCGCGGGGCTCGACGAGTGGGTCGACTTCTCCGCGCTGGACAGCACCCACGCGTACGCCCTGCTCTCCGAGCAGACCCGGACCGAGCGGCTGCTCGAGGAGCGCGCCATCGAGGTGGGCACCGAGATCCGGCGTGGCCACGAGGTCACCGCGTTACGCCAGGACGCCGACGGCGTCGAGGCCGACGTGACCGGCCCCGACGGCCCGTACACCCTGCGGGCCAGGTACGCCGTCGGCTGCGACGGCGGCCGCAGCCTGGTCCGGCGGGCGGCCGGCATCGCCTTTCCCGGTACCGGCGGCCGGGTCACCGCCCGTCTGGGCGACGTGATCCTCGCCGACCGGGAGAACGCCCCGATGGGCATGGAACGCACCGAGCGCGGCCTGCTCTTCTGTGTGCCGCTCGACGACACGTACCACCGCGTCTCCACCTTCGACTTCGAGGGCGGCCGGGAGCAGGGCGAGGAGCTCACCCTGGACGAGCTCACCACCAGCCTGCGGGACATCTGGGGCAGTGACCTCGGCGCGCGTGAGCCGCGCTGGCTCTCCGTTTTCACCGACTCCGCCTGCCAGGCCGACCGCTACCGCGAGGGCCGGATCCTGGTCGCCGGCGATGCCGCGCACACCCACTTCCCGGTCGGCGGCCAGGGCGTGAACCTCGGTCTCCAGGACGCCTTCAACCTGGGCTGGAAGCTCGCCGCCACGGTCCACGGCTGGGCGCCCGAGGGCCTGCTCGATTCCTACGACAAGGAGCGTCAGGAGCCCGCCCGCAAGGTCCTGGCCAATACCCGGGCCCAGATCGCGCTGATGAACCCGGATCCGTACGTCACCGCGCTGCGCGAGCTCTTCACCGACCTGATGCGCAAGGACCAGGTGAACCTCCATCTCGCCGAGATGCTCAGCGGCGTCACGGTCCGGTACGCGCTCGACGGCCCCGCGCACCGGCTGCTCGGCGACTTCGCCCGCGACCTGGAACTGCGCACCGAGGACGGCAAGACCACCCTTCCCGAGTACCTGAAACGAGGCACCGGCCTGCTGCTCGACCTGGCCGGACGGTCCGAGATCGCCCAGGTGTACGACCAGTGGGGTACGGGCGTCTCCTGGGCCGGCCGGGTCCGTCACATCCGGGCCGAGTGCGACCAGGAGCCGGAGCTGGCCGGCCTGTTGGTCCGTCCCGACGGGTACATCGCCTGGGCCGCGGACCGGGACGCGACGGCGGACGAACTGCGCGAGGGGCTGCGCTCCGCCCTCGCCACCTGGTTCGGCACTGTCTGACGCCCGCCCGCCCGCCTGCCGTACCCGGCCCCGTCCGCCGTACCCCGCCCGAGTGCCGAGCCCCGACACCCCCGCCGGCCACCTCCACAGGGAGACCCGATGAGTGACACGCCCCCCTGGTCCAGGGAACTGATGAGGAAGAGCGACCTGATCACCCCCATGGCCATCAGAGCGGCGGCCACGCTCCGGCTGTCGGACCACATGGCGGCCGGCGCCGTCACCCTGCCGGAGCTGGCCCGCGCGGCGTCCGCGGAACCCGACGCCCTGCACCGCCTCCTCGGCCACCTGGTGAACGAGGGCATCTATCGCACGACCCCCGACGGCGGTTACGAACCCACGGAACTCGGCGCCCTGCTGCGTGGCGACGTCCCCGGCTCGGGCCGCGACTGGCTGGACCTGGACGGGCCGATCGGCCGGGGCGAACTCGCCTTCTTCCGGCTGCTCGACGCGGTGCGCACCGGCAAGCCCGTCTACTCCTCCCTGTACGGCCAGGAGTTCTGGGACGACGTCGAGGCCGATCCGGCGCTCGCGCGATCGTTCGCCCGACGGATGGCCGCGAGCATGGAGTGCGTCGTACCCGCGCTGCTGGCCGAGGGCGACTGGCAGGACGTACGGCACGTCGTCGACGTCGGTGGCGGCAGCGGCACCCTGCTGGCGGCCGTGGTCGGCAGCCGTCCGGACATGCGGGGCACGCTCGTCGACCTGGAGCGGCCGGCCGCCGAGGCCGTACGGAACCTCGCCGCGGCCGGACTCGACGGGCGCTGCGAGGTGGTGGCCGGCAGCTTCTTCGACCCGCTGCCCGCGGGCGCCGATGTCTATCTGCTGGCCAATGTGCTGCTCAACTGGGCCGACGAGCAGGCCGTGGACATCCTGCGACGCTGTGCCGAGGCGGTCGATTCCGGCGGTCGGGTCATGGTCCTGGAAGGGATGCTCGACGTGCAGACCGACCAGACCGACCTGGACCTGCGGATGCTGGTCTACCTCGACGGGCGCATGCGCACCACCGAGGAACTGCGCGAGCTCGGCGGCGAGGCCGGCCTCGGACTGAGCCGGGTCGCCGACCTCGGCCCGGTCCGCTCGCTGGTCGTGTTCACCCGGCTCTGATTCACCCGGTTCTTTCGCCCGGCTCGGATGACCCCGGCTTGCATTTCGTCGGCTCCGGCTCGCCCGGCTCCGAGCGGCGACAGGCCCACGTGTCACGAGTACACGCACGACACCCCCCGAATTTCGTATGAGCAAGAGGAGTGCGATCATGCGCATCGTCCGTCACCAAGAGTTCGGCGCCCCTTCGGTGCTGCGGGTGGAGGAGGCAGACACACCGGTACCCGGCCCCGGCCAGGTACTGATCCGCACCGAGGCGGTGGGCGTCAACTTCGCCGAGGTCCAGCGTCGCCAGGGCATCCCGATCGGCGGCCCCGCGACCCTGCCGGGATCGCCGGGCGGCGATGTCGCCGGCACCGTCGTGGCCCTCGGGGAGGGCGTGACGCGGGTCGGCGTCGGCGACCGGGTGGTCACCGGCGTCGGGTCCGACGGGTACGCCGAGTACGTCGTCAACCGCGCCGACTGGCTGTTCCCCATTCCCGACGGGATCGACGCCGGGCAGGCCACGTCCCTGCCGATCCCCGCCCAGACCGCGTACCACGTGATCGTCACGGCGGCCCGGATGCGGCCGGGGGAGTCGGTGCTGATCACGGCGGCGGCGGGCGGCATCGGCCATCTGCTGGTCCAGCTCGCGAAGGCGCTGGGGGCCGGCCGGATCATCGCCGCCGCGAGCAGCCGGGACAAACTCGACTTCGCCGCCTCGCTGGGCGCCGACCTCACCGTCGACTACAGCGAGGACGGCTGGGACGAGAGGATCCTGGCGGCCACCGGCGGTCGCGGCGCCGATGTCGTCCTGGAGACCGTCGGCGGCTCCGTCCTGACCGCGAGCGTCGGCCTGATCGCCCCCTTCGGGCGGATGGTCGTCTACGGCACGGCGAGTGGCGAGGTGCCTGCGGTCGACGTGGCCGACATCTTCGACAACCGCACCGTCATGGGCTTCAGCATGTGGGGTGTGATGGCCCATCGGCCGGAGGCGATGGCGGAAGGGGCGAAGAGGCTCCTCGAGCTCGTCGCGTCCGGCGAGGTGCGGCCGGTCGTGCATGCCGAACTGCCGCTGGAGCGGGCCGCGGAGGCGCACGCGCTGATGGAGGACCGCTCCCAGCTCGGGCGCGTCGTCCTCGTCCCCTGACGGGCCGAACGGTCCTGCCGAGGGCCTTGCCCGCCCATCATTAATATGTAGACTGTCAAACACGTGCATGATTGCATGTAATTCGTCACCCGGATCCCCTGGGCGGGGCCGCGGGCTTTCCCGAGGCTCGAAAACACCTCCTGTTGGGAGAAAACCATGCGAATCGTCCGCCACTACGAGCACGGCGCCCCCTCGGTGCTGCGTGTCGAAGAGGCGGAGAAGCCGCAGCCCGGACCGGGCGAAGTGCTGATCCGCTCCCAGGCCATCGGTGTCACCTTCGCCGAGGTCCAGCGCCGCCAGGGCATCCCGATCGGCGGCCACGCGTCGCTGCCGGGTGCCCCCGGCGGCGATGTCGCCGGCGTCGTCGAGGAACTCGGCGAGGGAGTCACCGACTTCCGGGTCGGCGACCGCGTCGTGGTCGACGTCGACCACAGCGCCTACGCCGACCACGTGGTCGCCGACGCGGCCTGGGCCATCGCCATCCCGGACAGCATGGACGCCGCCGAGGCGACCCTGCTGCCCAGCCCGGGCCAGACCGCCTACCACGCGCTCAAGGAGGCCGGTCAGCTCCGGCCCGGTGAGACCGTGCTGATCGACGCCGCCTCCGGCGGTGTCGGCCACCTCGCCGTGCAGATCGCCAAGGCGATGGGCGCGGGCAAGGTCATCGCGACCGCCGGAACCCAGGCCAAGCTGGACTTCGTCCGCGGCCTCGGCGCCGACGTGACGATCAACTACACGGACGAGGACTGGGACGAGCAGGTCAGGGCGGCCACCGACGGCCGCGGCGCCGATGTCGTCCTGGAGACGGTCGGCGGCGACATCCTCACCAAGAGCGTCGCCCTGACCGCCCAGTTCGGCCGGCTCGTCTTCTACGGTTCGGCCAGCGGCGACATCCAGCCGGTCAACCCGCTGATGCTGAGCCGGATGAAGACCGTGGCCGGCTTCGCGCTCTACGCGATGCTCTACAACAAGCCCGAGGCCATCGCCGCGGGCCGGCGGGACCTGCTCGACATGATCGGATCCGGCAAGGTCCGGCCGATCGTGCACGAGCGGCTCCCCCTCGCGGACGCCGCCAAGGCCCATGAACTCATGGAGGCCCGGGCGCAGCTCGGCAAGGTCGTCCTCGTTCCCTGACCGGTCGTCCGACGAGCGCCCGCGGGTTCCCCGGCGGGCCGCTCCACCGCCGTGGCCGACCGCGACCGATGGCCTTCGCGACGGCCTTATCGGCGGTCTTACCGATGGCCTTTTCGACGG
>NZ_JBEYZX010000043.1:0-61520 GCF_040646255.1 Streptomyces sp. NPDC046203
CTGGTTCGGCGTCCAGGAGATCCCCGCGATCCTCGGCTGACCGACGCCCACGCCGGGCCCGACACCGGGCCCGTACCCTCGTCGGCGGTCGGTCGCCACCCCGGCGGCCCGCTCCGGGTCGGCGTCCGCGAGGACCAGCGCCCCGACCCGAGGATGCCGCGCCAGCGCCGCGGCGTGGAAGGCGCCGATCCGTCCCGTTCCGATCAGTCCGATCCGCATGGCCCCAAGGTGGTGTGGATCACCCCGGGTGTCAAGGAAATGCCCGGGCATATGACAGGACAGCGGGTCGAAGGGGGTGAATCGCTCCTCCGGTCGCCCGCTCCCGGCCCGCTCCCGGCCGTCCCGTGCGCCCCCATACCGCCCGTCATGTCCGACACCCGTCCGGTCCGGGACCGGGGTCCGCGGGGCCCGCGTCTTCCCGTACTCCGCCCCCGGGGCTAACCTTCCCGACCGTGTCCCCGCCAGGCCCGTATCCGCCGCCCGGGCCGCCCGGTCCGTCCGAGGACCCCGGCGGCCCGCTCTCGTGGCGACTCCCGGGGACCGCCGGGTTCGCCGTTCGCCGTGGCGCGTGTCACACCGGGCCCGGTGTCCCCGTCCGTCGTATCCGGGCGGCCGGCGTGTCACCCGTACGTGCTGTGCCCGCCGTCCCCTGGGGTACGTCCCCGGTTTTCCCCCGGCATTCCCGGCGGCGTCCCCGCGAACGGCTCGCCATGGGCGACCCTGGATGAGCGCCGCCCCGGCACGGCCGAAGGGGGTCGCCCGGGACACCCGCAGGGCCCCGCTGAAGATCAGCGCGACCCCCATGACCGATACTTCAATGCACGCAGAAGGACACAAAGGAGGGCACGGCTTCGTGACCAGGGTTCGTACAGGAGGGGTACGCGCGGCCGTCGGCGCCGTGCTCGCGGTGGCGCTGACCGCCGCGCTCGCAGGCTGCAGCAGCACCGGCGGCAAGCGAGCGGAGGACGCCCGCAAGGCGGCCGCGGCCCAGGGGCGGGCGGCCGTGAACACCCCCCGGTGGACCTTCGCCATGGTCACCCACTCGGGCGATGGCGACACCTTCTGGGACATCGTCCAGAACGGCTCCAAGCAGGCCGCCGTCAAGGACAACATCAACTTCCTCTACGCGCATAGCGACGAGGCCCAGCAGCAGGCCCAGCTCATCGACTCGTATGTGGCCAAGAAGGTCGACGGCCTCATCGTCACCCTCGCCAAGCCCGACGCGATGAAGACCGCCGTGGAGAAGGCCGTCAAGGCCGGCATCCCGGTGATCACGGTGAACTCCGGAGCCGAGGCGTCCAAGGCGTTCGGCGCGCTCACCCACATCGGCCAGGACGAGACCGTGGCCGGCGAGGCCGTCGGCGAGGAGCTGGACAAGCGGGGCCGCAAGAAGGCCCTGTGCGTCCTGCACGAGCAGGGCAACGTCGGCCACGAGCAGCGCTGCGCCGGTGCCGCGAAGACCTTCGACGGCCGGATGCAGAACCTGTACGTCGACGGCACCAACATGCCCGACGTCCAGGCGTCCATCCTCGCCAAGCTCCAGTCCGACCCGTCCATCGACGCCGTCGTGACGCTCGGCGCGCCGTTCGCCGACGCCGCCGTCCAGGCGAAGAGGACCGCCGGCAGCAAGGCCGAGATCGACACCTTCGACCTCAACGCCAAGGTCGCCGCCGCCCTCGAAGCCGGCACCCTCGGCTTCGCCGTCGACCAGCAGCCCTACCTCCAGGGCTACGAGGCCGTCGACCTGCTGTGGCTGTACAAGTACAACGCCAACGTTCTCGGCGGCGGCAAGCCGGTCCTCACCGGCCCGCAGATCATCACCAAGGAGCAGGCCCCGGCGCTCATGGACTACACCCAGCGGGGTACCCGATGAACGCCGCCGCGCCACCCGAGCCCGCCGGAGCCGACCACGTCGACGAGCGGCTGCTGCGCACCTCGCCCCTGAAGAAGCTGCTGGCCCGCCCCGAGCTGGGCTCCGTCGTCGGCGCGATCGCCGTCTTCGTCTTCTTCTCGGTGGTCGCCGACAGCTTCCTGCGCGCCACCAGCCTCGGCACCGTGCTGTACGCGGCGTCCACCATCGGCATCATGGCCGTCCCGGTGGCGCTGCTGATGATCGGCGGCGAGTTCGACCTGTCGGCCGGTGTCCTCGTGACCACCTCGGCGCTGGTCTCCTCGATGTTCAGCTACCAGATGACCGCGAACGTCTGGGTGGGCATCGGCGTCTCGCTGCTCGTCACCCTCGCCATCGGCGCGTTCAACGGCTTCATGCTGACCCGTACGAAGCTGCCGAGCTTCATCATCACGCTCGGCACCTTCCTCATGCTGACCGGACTGAACCTCGGTCTCACCAAGCTGATCAGCGGCACCGTCTCCACCAAGTCGATCTCCGACATGGAGGGCTTCTCCTCCGCGAGCAAGGTCTTCGCCTCCCACATCACGGTCGGCGGCGTCGAGCTGCGCGTCACCATCCTGTGGTGGTTCGTCCTGGTCGCGCTCGCCACCTGGATCCTGCTGCGCACCCGCTTCGGCAACTGGATCTTCGCGGTCGGCGGCGGCGCCGACGCCGCCCGCGCGGTCGGCGTCCCGGTCTTCAAGACCAAGATCGGCCTCTACATGGGCGTGGCCTTCTGCGCCTGGATCTCCGGCCAGCACCTGCTGATGTCGTTCGACGTCGTCCAGTCCGGCGAGGGCGTCGGAAACGAGCTGATCTACATCATCGCGGCCGTCATCGGCGGCTGTCTGATCACCGGCGGCTACGGCTCCGCGATCGGCTCCGCCGTCGGCGCGTTCATCTTCGGCATGACCAGCAAGGGCATCGTGTACGCGGAGTGGAACCCGGACTGGTTCAAGTTCTTCCTCGGCGCCATGCTGCTGCTCGCGACCCTGCTCAATGCCTGGATCCGCAAGCGCGTGGAGGCCACCAAGTGACGACGACCCCGACTCCCGAGGCACCCGGCGGAGCCGGGGCCACCGGCGCCCCGCTCGTCGAGCTCGACTCGGTCAGCAAGTACTACGGCAACATCCGCGCCCTCGAAGGGGTGTCCCTGGAGGTGAACGCGGGGGAGATCTCCTGCGTGCTCGGCGACAACGGCGCCGGCAAGTCCACCCTCATCAAGATCGTCGCCGGGCTGCACCGGCACGACGCCGGGACCTTCCGCATCGAGGGCGAGGAGGTCACCCTCGTCAACCCGCGCGACGCCCTCGACCGGGGGATCGCCACGGTCTACCAGGACCTCGCCGTCGTCCCGCTGATGCCGGTCTGGCGCAACTTCTTCCTCGGCTCCGAGCCCACCCGGGGCACGGGCCCCTTCAAGCGCCTCGACGTGGCGCTGATGCGCGAGACCACCCGTACCGCCCTGCTGCGCATGGGCATCGACCTGCGGGACGTCGACCAGCCCATCGGCACCCTCTCCGGCGGCGAACGCCAGTGCGTGGCCATCGCCCGGGCCGTCCACTTCGGCGCCAAGGTCCTCGTCCTCGACGAGCCGACCGCCGCGCTCGGTGTGAAGCAGTCCGGCGTGGTCCTGAAGTATGTGGCCGCCGCACGTGACCAGGGTCTCGGCGTGGTCCTGATCACCCACAACCCGCACCACGCCTACCTCGTCGGCGACCGGTTCGTGCTGCTCAAGCGCGGCGCCATGGCGGGCAGCCACACCAAGGGCTCCATCACCCTGGACGAGTTGACCCGCCAGATGGCGGGCGGCACCGAGCTGGAGGACCTGCGGCACGAACTGGAACGGCCGTCCGGCCCTTCCGGATCCTGACGCGACCCCTCCACCCCACCTGGCAGAATCGACCCGATGAGTACCTACCGCGACCTCACCCACCGGGGCACCGCCCGCGGCACCGTCCTGCGGACCGTGGGCACCCGGGAACGGCGCTCTCATCTGACGGCGCCCCGGGTGCCGACCGTCGGCATCGACATCGGCGGTACGAAGGTGATGGCCGGCGTCGTCGACGCGGACGGCAACATCCTGGAGAAGCTCCGCACCGAGACGCCGGACAAGTCCAAGAGCCCCAAGGTCGTCGAGGACACCATCGTCGAGCTGGTCCTGGACCTCTCCGACCGGCACGACGTGCACGCCGTCGGCATCGGCGCGGCCGGCTGGGTCGACGCCGAGCGCTCCACGGTGCTGTTCGCCCCGCACCTCGCCTGGCGCAACGAGCCGCTGCGCGACGCCCTCCAGGACCGGCTCGCCGTCCCCGTCATGGTGGACAACGACGCCAACACCGCCGCCTGGGCCGAGTGGCGCTTCGGCGCCGGGCGCGGCGAGGACCACCTCGTCATGATCACGCTCGGCACCGGCATCGGCGGCGCGATCCTGGAGGACGGCCAGGTCAAGCGCGGCAAGTACGGGGTCGCCGGCGAATTCGGGCATATGCAGGTCGTCCCCGGCGGCCACCGCTGCCCCTGCGGCAACCGGGGCTGCTGGGAGCAGTACAGCTCCGGCAACGCCCTGGTCCGCGAGGCCCGCGAGCTCGCCGCCGCCGACTCCCCGGTCGCGCACGAGATCATCGAACGGGTCAAGGGCCACGTCCCCGACATCACCGGCCCGCTCATCACCGAGCTGGCCCGCGAGGGCGACGCCATGTGCGTCGAACTGCTCCAGGACATCGGCCAGTGGCTCGGCGTCGGCCTCGCCAACCTTGCCGCCGCCCTCGACCCGTCCTGCTTCGTGATCGGCGGCGGTGTCTCGGCCGCCGACGACCTGCTCATCGTCCCGGCCCGGGACGCCTTCCGCCGCCATCTCACCGGCCGCGGCTACCGCCCCGAGGCCCGGATCGCCCGCGCCCAGCTCGGCCCCGAGGCGGGCATGGTCGGCGCCGCCGACCTCGCCCGGCTGGTCGCCCGCCGCTTCCGCCGCGCCAACCGGCGCCGGGTGGAGCGCTACGAGCGGTACGGGCGCTACACCCAGGCCCTGCGCGGCGGCCCGGCCGCCGACCGCGCCACCACCGAGGACCCGCGTTCATGACCGCCCCCGGGCAGTCCCCGGGGTCCCGGCAGCGGACCACCGTGCCCCACCAGGCGTCGTCCTCGTCGCCGCCCCGGACCCCGGCCACCGCGTCGGCGGTCCAGCCCCCGGCGGACGGACGCCTTCCGGTCGAGGGGCGGCTTCCGGAGGAGCGGCGGCATATGCTCCGCCGCCGCTTCCTCACCCTGCTCACGATCGTCCTGCTCATCGGCATCCCGGCCGGTTATCTGGTGATCTCGGCGAACCAGAGCCGTGACAGCGGCATCGACAAGGAGCGCGAGTCCTCGCCGGTCGGCCTCCAGGACAACTGGCCCTCCCAGATGAAGCGCCGTGTCTTCGAGGTCCCGATCCCGGCGGAGGCATGGAGCGTCGCCTACTACGAGACCAGCAACTGGAAGACCAGCCGGCTGTACGTCGAGTTCACGACCACGGCGGGCGGTCTGGACACCTATCTGGCCGACAGCGGCGGCAGCCGTGCGGGGCTCAAGCCCGGCCGGGTCAGCGTGAGCGGACGGGACTCGGACATCGTCGGCTGGAACTTCGTGCCGACCCAGCGCTGGGCCGGTGCCTCGGTCGCCAACGAGGAGCCCCGCCCCACCCGCGACATCACGGTGGACCTCACGGACCCGGCGTTCCCGCGCGTCTACGTGGTCTCGACGACTTCGCCCTGACCGGCGGGGCGGCGCTCGCGGGGCGAGCGTCGGCGGATCAGCCGGACTCCGAAGTCTCCGAAGTGCCCGAAGCCTTCGGAGCCTCCTGAGGGGTGGACGCCGGTGCGGCGGGCGCCCGCGGGGCGTCGACGGGGTCCGGGGAGCCGAGGAGCAGCGCCGCCACCTGGTCGAAGTAGGGCGTGATGTCCTCGACGCAGGACCGGGACAGCGCCGGGGTGTGGGCGATGGACCGGCTCACGTTGATCCCCACCAGCAGTGCGGTCAGCAGCTCGGCGCGCAGTTCGCGGTCGGGCGCGTCGACCAGCTGTTCCAGATGGCGCGCGTACGTCTCGCTCAGCTGCTCGTTGAGCCGCTCCCGGCACTCCGGGCGGCCCGAGGAGACCAGCAGGGTGGTGAGTGGGTGACCGGCGCCCGCGCCCGGCTCGGCCTGCCGCATGGCGGCGTGCAACAGCCGGGTCGGTACGTCCTTCGGGGCGGGCCCGGCCCCGGCGTCGGGCGTCCCGGTCTCCAGGCGCGAGGCTTCCTCGAAGAGCCGTTCCTTGGAGCCGAAGTAGCGGAAGATCAGCGTCGCGTCGACGCCCGCGTCGCGCGCGATGTCCCGCACGCTCGTGGCGTCGTAACCCGCGAGGGCGAACCTGGCACGGGCGGCCGCGAGCAGGGCGGCGCGCGTGGCGGCCCGGTCGCGCTTGCGCGGCTGGACGGGCTGAGTCACCGTCACCTCCGAGTTGTCATCGATCGTTGACATCCTAGCCCGGGGACTCCTAGCGTGAGGCATGTCATCAACCGATGACTTGCCGTGGGCGCGGTGGACGCGATGGACGCACGCGTGCGCCCCTGGCTTTCCCGGCTTCCCCTGCTCGCAAGGGAAGCCGGACGAGGACGAGAGCGAGGAGCAGGGCCATGACCAAGATCGTGGTGATCACGGGCGGCACCGACGGAATCGGACGAGGGCTCGCCCTCGACCGGCTGGAGCGCGGAGACCGGGTGGTCGTGCTCGGCCGCGGCGAGGAGAAGGGGCGCGCGTTACTCCGGGAGGCCGCCGACCGCGGCGCCGGCGACCGGGCCCGCTTCCTCCGCGCCGATCTCGGCCTGGTCTCCGAGAACCGCAGGGTGATCGAGGAGATCACCGCCGCGCACCCCGCCGTCGACGCGCTCGTGCTGTGCGCCCGCTACTTCCGCTCGGAGCGCCACGAGACGGCCGAGGGGTACGAGAACACCTTCGCGCTCGAATATCTGAGCCGCTATCTGCTCGGCCACGGGCTGAGCGACGCCCTGGAGAAGGCCGAGGCGCCCGTCATCGTCAACGTGGCCGGGCCCGGCGTCCAGAAGCCCGGCATCGCCTGGCACGACCTGCACGCCCGCCGGGACTACAGCGGGATCACCGTCCAGATGCGGGCCGGGACCGCCAACGACCTGCTCGCCGTCGACTACGCCGCCCGCCGCGGCGCCACCGGCCGGACCCGCTACGTCCTGGTCAATCCCGGTCTCACCGCCACCGGCTTCGCCGGCGCCTACGACCCGGCCACCCGGCGGCAGGTCGAGGCCATGAAGCGGGCGGCCAAGCCGGTCGCCCGGGCCGTCGCCCCGATCAGTGCCCTGCTCGACGCGCCGCCCGCCGAGGCACTCAGCGCCTTCGTCGAGGGTGGCCGTATCCCGGTCGATCATCCCGTCCTCTTCAACAGGGCGGACGCGACCCGGCTCGCGCGGGTCACCGAGGAACTGCTCGGCGCCTGAGCCGCCCGGCGACGGGCGACGGGCGGACGGTCTCGCCTCGCCGGTCCGGACGGCAGCCGGACCGCCCGCCCCGTCGGTCACCCGGCGGCAGGACCGCCCGCCCCGTCGGTCACCCGGCGGCAGGACCGCCCGGCACCACGCCGACGGCGACGGTGTTGCCCTCGCTGACGTATCCGCGCGGATCGAGCAGCGGATGCCCCGGGGCCTCCGGGTCGAGCAGCGGGGACCAGTCGCCGTCCATGCCGAGTTCGACCGCCTGCCCGGCGAGCCGGGCGCAGGCATCCCCGTAGAAGCGGCGGACCGCGGGTGACATCGGCGCGCGGTGCTCGATCAGGATCGTCCGGTCGCGTACGTCGGTCAGACCGGCGTCGGCCAGCCGGCCGGGGAGGTCGCGGGCGCGCAGCAACTGGCGGGCGTACCCGGGGGAGAGCGCCGCCCGCCGGAAGAAGTCCGTGAGCAGGAACGGATCGCCGGGGCGTACGGAGGTCAGGGAGGCGTCCAGATCCTTGACCGCCACCAGGCCGCCCGGCCGGACCACCCGCCGCAACTCCGCGAGAGCCGCGTCCAGTTGCCCGTCGTCCAGGTACTGGGTGGTGTTGGAACACCAGACGGCGTCGAACGAGTCGTCAGGATAGGGGAGTTCGAGAAGGTCGCCCTGGCGTACGTCGACCAGGGCGGCCGTCTCCGACTCCGCCACGCGCCGCCGCGACACCTCTACGTTCTCCGCCGCCAGATCGATCGCCGAGACCCGCCCCCGGTCGCCGACGAGTTCGGCGAGCCAGGGCAAAAACGCGCCGGTGCCGCACCCCGCGTCCAGCACCCGCCACCCCGGCCGCACACCGACTTCCTCCAGGGCCCGGCGGTAATGCGGGGCGCAGGCGGCGAAGTGGGCGTCGACGATCTCCTCGTGGGTGAAGCCGAGTCCCGTGGACGTGGTGTACCCCCACGCCTGGTGCTGCTCCTTCAGCATGCCCGCGCCCTTTCCTCGGACCGGCCCCGCGAGGCGGTCCGGTCGGATTCCGTGATGTCCTCGTGCGTCTGGTGCGCCCCGGCCGTGCCCGGTCCGGGGGTCGGCGCCGTCCCGTCGACGCGGTCGATCAGTGCGGCGATCAACTCCGCTGCCGCCTCCGGTCGTTCCATTGGCAGCAGATGTCCCGCGTCCGCCACCACCACCGGATCCCCGGCGCCGAGGGCCGCCGCGGTCTCCCGCGATTCCGCGAGGCCGACCAGACCGTCCTCCGCGCCCGCGACGACCACCGCCGGCACTCCGACCGGGGTCGCCGGCCGCTCGTCGGGCCGCGCCGCGATCGCGCGCTGCGCCCACGCCACGGCGGCCGGGTCCGCCCCTCGGACCGTGTCGAGGAGCGAGGCCACGAGCCCGGGGCGGGAGGCTCGCGTGGTCGTGCCCACCAACAGGGGGGTGGTGGCGGCGATCAGGCTCTCGCGCAGGTCCGCACGGACGATCCGCTCGGCGAACGCGAGCCGGCCCGCGGCGGTCTCCGGTGTGTCGGCGGCCGCGCGCGTGTTGAACAGGGCCAGGGCGCTCACCCGGTGCGGGTGACGGCGCAGCACCGCCAGTGCCACATACCCGCCCATCGAGCAACCGGCCAGCACGGCCCGGTCGATGCCCTCGCGGTCCAGGGTGCGCACGACGTCGTCCGCCACGGTGTCGAGGGAGGGCGGGTCCTCGCCCAAGGGGGTTCCGCCGAAGCCGCGCTGGTCGAACGGGAGGACCCGTCGGCCGCGCGCGGTGAGCGCGGCGGCGGTCTCCCGCCACATGCCGGAGTCGAGCGCCAGCGCGTGCAGCAGGACCACGGCCGTGCCGTCGGGGCGGCTCATACGGCGACCTCCCGCTCCACCCGGTCGAGGAACTTCCGCAGAGCAGGGGCCTGTTCCGCCCGGCGCAGCCAGGCGAGGCGGACCGGGGCGGGTGCCAGGTCGTGCACCGGGACGACCTCGATCCCGGGCAGCCCGGCCGCCGCGAGGGATCGGAACGAGAGATGGACGGCGTCGCCGCCGCGCAGGATCCCGGCCATCTCCTCCGGCGTCGTCATCGGGTGCACCCGCCGGATCGGCCGTCCGGCGGGAGTCGTCCGGGGCACGACCTCGTCCCATACGGAGGCGGGGAACGCGCCGGGGCGTGCGAAGCCGTCGTACGCGGCGACCTCCTCGACCGACACCGATTCCCGTCCTGCGAGCGGATGGCCCGAGCGGACGATCACCGCGCGCCCGTCCTCGGCCACCGGAGCGCTGAACACCAGGTCGTCGGGCTCGCTGGGGACGTACTTCACCAGCATCACGTCGATCTCGCCGGCGCGCAGTCCGGTGAACGGCTCGCGCACGTCGTACGGGACGAAGACGGTGGCGGCGGGATCCAGCCGGGCGGCGGCGAGCAGTTCCGCGGCGAGCTGGTAGGAGCCGTGCACGCCGAAGCGCAGCGGCGCCGCCACGGGAGCGGAAGCAGAAGGGGGAGCGGGAGCGGGGGAAGGGGGCATGGAGGTCAGCACTCCTCGGTGAGTCCGGCGAACGCCTGAAGCTCGTCCGGCCGGTGGACATCGGTGTCGACGCGCAACGCCGCGAAGCGCTCGCGCAGCCCCGACAGGCGGGGCACAGGACGCAGGGTGAGCCGGTCGCCGGGCCCGATCAGCCCGTCGAGGACGGCCTCGGCGACCAGGTGGTGGAGCTGGACGACGGCGGCCTGGAGGGTGACGCCGGCGGTCGCGAGGTACAGGTCCCGGTGGACCGGGCGGCGCGCCGCGTGCCCGTCGCCCGGGACCGTGACGCTCGCCCCGCAGGCGGCGGCGGGCGGGCGGGAGCCCTCGAAGCCGCGCAACAGCAGCCGCAGACCCGTGAGTTCGGACGTGGGCGCGGGACCGAGCCACGCGGTGGACCCGTCGGCCGCCGCGTGGTCGAAGCGGAACCGCCCGGCCAGGTTGGCCGGACTGCCGGCCAGATGGAGGGTGCGGGTGAACGTCCGGCGCCAGGCGTCCCGGCGTTCGTCGTCCACCGTCAGCGCGAAGGCACATGTCTCCCGCAGCCAGTCGGGAAGGGAGAAGCGGTGGATCACGCAGACGGCGACCACCGGGTCCGGGTCCTCGTGGGCGGTCAGCAGCTTCCGGGCCCGGACCAGTCCGGCGGGCGAGGTCAGATCGGCGCGCGCGGCGAGGTCCGGCCGGAACGCCGCGAACCGGTGGGCCGCCGACTCCAGCAGCAGCTCCGGCGACAGCACGTCCGCCGGCCGCCGGCCGGTCACAGGTACACCGCCGTGAGCAGTTCCGGATCGGGAGCCGGCCGGCCGCGCCCCAGCAGCGAGGAGGTCAGCCGGTACGGATCCACGTAGAGGTGGTCGCGCCGGTGCCGGCGGACGGCCTCCGCCAGCGGCCCGGCGGAGCCGCCGTCCCGCGCCGCCGCCCCGTCCAGGAGACGCTCGGCGCGCCCCATGGCGTGGTGCAACAGGTCCTTGCGGAAGGACTGTTTCTCGCCGGGGCCGAGACCGGCGATGAAGTAGAGCCGCATCCCGAGCCGCAGCGCGGACGGCGAGTGACCGGGCTCGGCGGCGTCGAGCAGCGCGCCGGCGGTGTGTCCCTGCCAGCCGCCGTGGCGCGCGGAGAGGATCCGGCCGTCCACCGGCACACGGCCGATCGGGACCCGTCGCACCGCCGTCCCGCAGGCCGTGAACACCCGTTCCAGGAGTTGGTAGTCGGGATCCAGCTCACGGTCGTACAACAACACCACCTCATCGAAGTCCGGTGCCAGCGGCAGCAGTTCACGCAGCGCGCAGGCCAGGTAGTTGGGCCGTCCGTCGGAGGTGACGATCCGGCGCAGCGGCAGCCCGTACCGGGTCGCGTCCAGATAGACCGGACCTCCGGCGCTCCGCTGGTCGATGCCGAGTCCGGCGGCGCACAGCCGTTCCACCATCTCGTCGAGTCCGAACCGGGGAGGCTGATGGCGCTCCAGCCCCGGATCGCGCAGACCCAGCCGCGCGTACTCCTCGGCCCACAGGGCGAGCACCCGGGCGGAGGAGGGATGGACCCAGCCCTGCTCGACCGCGTCCGCGTACGGACGCAGGGCCTCGGCCGAGGGCCGCTCGCCGGCCGCGCGGTAGCGGACGTACAGCTCCCCGACCTGTTCGGCCGACAACTCGGCGTAGTCCGTGTCGCCTTGGGTGCGGTCCACGAACTCCCAGAAGCCGAGTGTCTGTTCCGTGCGGTGGTAGGACGTCGGGCTGTAGCGGAAGGTGACGTCGGCCACCGCGGCGGTGGCCCGGGACATCGCGTCCGCCCACAGCAGGCCCTTGAGATGACTGGGGGTCAGCGGCTTGGACGGAGTGACGGTGACGGGTGCCACCAGGACCCGCCGGCGTCCCGTCGCGCTCTGCTCCGGATCGAGTGCCACGGCCTAGACCACCTTCGTCTCGGACACGGCCGCCAGCAGCCGGGCGCGGCTCGGCGGGGCCGGCGCCACCGGCGGAGCGGACGGCGGGGGAGCGGTACGGACCCGGTCGCGGAGGTCCGGGGTGTCGAACAGGACGTCGGGAGTGTCCAGGCCCATCAGCATCCGCTGGAGCCCGCGCCACACCTCCCCGTCCACCAGCGCGGCGGCCGCCACCTGTTCGATCGAGGGCCGGCCCGCGGGCGTGGCCCGGACCGCAGCGGTGCCGGTGGGCGCGGTGCGGGCAGACGTGGCCCGGACGGGCGCGGACCGCTGCCCGCCGGAGGTGTCCGACACGGCGGCCCGCCAGTGGGCGATCCGGGCCGGCGCGTCGGCGGCGGCGTACTCGTACCAGGGCCGCAGCAGCCGGTCCGCCAGGGCCCGGGCCGCGCCGCTCC
The DNA here is from genome assembly GCF_040646255.1 of Streptomyces sp. NPDC046203. NCBI lineage: Bacteria > Bacillati > Actinomycetota > Actinomycetes > Kitasatosporales > Streptomycetaceae > Streptomyces > Streptomyces sp. NPDC046203. Next base: position 12,208 of record NZ_JBEYZX010000043.1, read on the forward strand.
CCGCCTCGCCCGGCCGGGGCCCGGCGTCGAGGAGGTCGGCGAGGGCGAAGGCGTGGGCGAGCGCCAGCGACAGCCCCCGGCCGAAGATCGGGTCCGTGACACAGGCCGCGTCGCCCACCGGGAACAGGCCGGCCGGGCCGGAGCCCGGGGTGCCGTCCGGCAGTCCGCGCAGGATGTTCGGGGGATGGGCCATCGTGCGGACCGGGCCGAGCGGGGTGGCCACGCCGGGCTCCATCCAGGGCCCCAGATACGGCGAGATCCGCGCCGCCGCCGCGAAGCCTCGGCCGTGCCGCAGGCCCGCCGTCGGCCGGTCGCCGGTGGGCACGCCGAGCGAGACGGAGAAGATCCCGCCGTCGGCCGGATGCAGGACGGCCGCGTAGTGCGGCCAGATGCCGCCCGCCGCGTTGCCCCGGTTCAGGAAGCCGGGGAGCCCGGACACATCGGTGGGCGCGGGGCCGCGCAGCCGGAAGAAGCGGCTGAACACCCGTATCCCGCTGGGCTCGACGAGATCGGGGGCGAGCGGGAACCCGGCCGCCGCGAGCCAGTTCCGGTGGGCGGCACGGCGGCCCGTGGCGTCCACGACGGTCTCGGCGGTGATCCGCTCCCCGTCGGCCGTCACCACCCCGGCCACCGCCCGTCCGCCGGGGGCGAGGACGAGCTCCTGGACCTTGACCCCGTACCGCAGGCGGACGTGCGGCAGGGCGCGTACGGCACGTTGAAGGACGAGTTCGAGAGTGGTGCGGCGCACCCCGAGCGCGCGCAGCTCCGGGTCCGCCGCCGCCCCGGCCGAGCGCACCAGCGTCGGGGGAGCCGCGGCGGCCAGCCGCAGCGGCAGCGCGCCCTCGGCCCGGACCTCGTCGAGGAGCCGGGGGGCCCGCCGGGCCAGCACCCGCACGCCGAGCGAGTTGAGGATGTGGGGCTGGCGGAGCTGGGGGACGAGTGGCTGCCGCCAGTCGTCGGCGGCCTTGCCGGGCGGCCCCTCGGGCGGCGGCGGGCCCGGCTCCAGGACGATCACCCGGTGGCCTCGCTCGCCCAGCGCGAGGGCGGCGGCGAGACCGGCGAACCCGCCTCCCGCGATGACGGCCGTGGTCATGACCGGCCGGCCCCGGTGGCGCGGCGGCCCGTCACGAAGAAGACCCGGCGCACGTCCTTGATCTCGCGGTCCGGAACGGCATCGGGCCACCGCCCGAAGTCCGCCTCCGGCTCGCCCGGTTGTACGGCGCGGACGTCGAAGCCGTGCCCGGCGAAGAGCTGCTCCGGCTCGTCGTCGCCGTACACCCAGGGGCAGCCCCAGCCCTCGAACACATCGAGTAGGCCGCGCATGTGAGGAAGCGTCAGGGCAGCCGAGTTGACGATGTCGGCGGCGATCCGGCTGCCGGGCGCCATCAGGGCCGCCACCCGGTCCAGCATGCGGTGGGTGTCCGCCCCGGGTATGTAGTAGAGGAGTCCCTCAAGGAGCCAGGTGGAGGGCAGCGAGGGGTCGTACCCCGCCGCGATCAGACGCTGCTCCCAGTCCGCGGCGGTGAGGTCGACGGCGACCGTACGGTGGTCCACCCGGGGGCTCACCCCGTCCAGCCGTTCGGACTTGAAGGCGAGGACGGCGGGCCGGTCCACCTCGAAGTAGCGGATGTGCTCCGGCCACGGCAGACGGTACGCGCGGGAGTCCATGCCCGCGGGCGCGAGGACGATCTGGGTCATCTGCCGGTCGGCGGCGGCCCGTTGCAGGTAGTCGTCGAAGAACCGGGTGCGGATCGCGTTGTAGTCGGGGGTGCTCGGCAGGCTGCGCGGCCGGTCCGCCGGGAAGGTGGCCGCGCGGACCTCGGCGAGCAGCTTCGGGCCGATGTCGCCGACCAGGCGCTCGGCGTACGGGTCGGAGTAGAGCCGGTCCTCGCGCAGGGTCTCGGCGGACCGGAGCGCGGCGGTGAGCAGGGCCGTACGTTCCACCGGGTTCAACGAGGTGGTGGTCATCGGGGGTTCTCCTGTTCGGGGGAGGAGTGGGGCAGGGCTGCCGATCCGGTGGCCGGGCCGGGCGGAGTGGCCGGTACGCCCGGGTCAGCCGGCCGGTCCGGTCAGCCGGCGCCAGAGCGCCTCGTCCTGCCGGAAGAGCCGGTCCTTCACCTGGGTCGGCCGGATGCCCGAGGCCACCGCGGTGTGCCAGTCCCGGTCGAACGCGCCGGGGTCGAGCAGTTGGGTGACGAGCGGGCCGAGGCGACGCTCGGCGCGAGCCGACCGGTAGCCCGCGGACTCCCGGGTCAGGGCCTCGTCGAGCCGCGCGGAGAACCGGGCCGACTCGCCGGGCAGCCAGGCGGCGCGGGGAGCGAGGGCGAAGCGGTAGCGGAGCGTCCCTTCCGGGTCCTCCTCGACGCGGCAGGCCGCGTTGCGCAGCGCGAGACCGCCGGCGGTCAGCGCCGTTTCGAGGGCGCGGATCACCTGTGCGTCGCGCAGCCGCTCGCCGGCCGCGTCCGAGCGGGTGCCCCGGCCCGCGTAGGCGACCCGGGGGACCCCGCCGACCGAGTCGACCACCCGCACCACGTCGCCGACGGTGTACCGGTAGAAGCCGCCGACGTGGCTGAAGACGACGTGGTAGTCCGCTCCCGCCTCCAACTCCTCGGGCAGCAGGGTGCGTACGTCCGGGGTCAGGTCCTCGTCGGCCGGGACGAACTCGTACACCGAAGCCGTCGGCACCAGGCTGCCCGCCGAGCCGTGCCGGTCCAGGGCCACGGCGACCGGCCCCTCGGAGGCGGCGACCGGAGCCGGAAGGGCCTGTACGCCCACCCCGAACTCCTCGCGCAGGCCCGGCAGATAGAGCCGCGCCATGCCGGTCGTCCAGGCGAACAGCGCCTCGATCCGGGGCCACACATGGGCCGGCCGGACGGTCCCGAAGTAGTCGGCGATCCGCTCCAGTTCGGCCGCCCGCGCCGGATCGGGCGAACCGAACCGCCGCCCGCCGACCGTACCGTCCCGGATCTCCTTGACGAGCCGAGGCCACCAGAGGCCGAGCTGGTGCGGAACCGCCGCGACCATCGCCGGGTTGATGCCGACCAGCGCGCGCAGATCGCTCTGCACGGCCATGCGCAGCCGCAGGTACATCTTCTCGGTGTGATCGCCGGGCGCCACCTCGACCGGCAGCGTCGCCCAGGGGGCGCCACTGCCCACCTCCGCCGCCAGCGGCTCGCCGAACCGGGTGCCGAAGTCGACCTGGCTCGCCCCCACATGGGGGCTTCCGTCGGCGGTCAGCGGCGGCGCGGACAGCGGATCGTGCTTGAGGTTGAGTACGGCGTCGGGCCGCCGCAGCACCTCCGGCACCTGCTCGACCAGACCGGCCCACGCGGCGAAGTAGAAGGGCAGGAAGGTGGTCCGCATGAAGCGGGCCGTCACCGGGATCTTCTTGTGGTCCCCGGTGCTGCCGCTGCTGGTGAAGTAGACGAGGGGCGCGTCGGCGGTGAGCAGGTTCGGCTCGCCCGCGGCGGTCCGCTCGATCAGCGGCCGGTGGGCCGCGTAATCCTGGACGGGCACCGCGGACCGGAAGTCGGCGAGGGTGCGGATCCGCCCGAAGCCGTGCTCGCGGCCGAAGACGGTGCCGGAGTTGAATTCGAGCAGGTCGGCGAGGACCCGGTCCTGGTGCTGGCGGAAGCCCGCCAGTGAAGCGGTCAGCCGGGCGTGCTCGGCCAGCACCCGGGCGCGGTAGCGCGCTCCGTGCCCGGGGTCGGCCCAGCCGCCGGGCGAGGGCGCGGACTTGGGCGTGGACTCGGGCGCGGCCGTGGGCGTGGGCGAGACCGTGGGTGCGGACGCTGTCGCGGCCGGTGCGGGGGTCATCGGGACACCGCCCGCAGGACGGCGGCCGCCGCCCGGTCGGGCGAGGAGGGCTGGTCGATCAGGGTCACCGGCACGTGACGCACCTCTTCGAGGAGTAGTTTCCGCAGGTTGTGGTGGTAGCTCTCGAAGGAGAACCACTCGGGCTCGTCGCCCGGGTACTCGAACGGGTTGAGCAGCCGTCCGCCGCGACTGCGCCGCCACGCCGTCGCGGGCGCGACGTCGAGGAAGACCACTCCGGCGGGCTGGGGGAAGGAACGCCACCACGCGAACAGGGGGTGGTCGTCGTCCCCGAAGATCCGGCACTTGGCCAGGGTCTTGTAGTAGTAGGAGTCGACCAGGACCGGAACTCCCGGCGGCTGCGCGGCGATCAGGTCCCGCAAGTGCACCACGGCCGTCTGGAGCACGCTGGTCAGGAAGTCGCGCGAGTACGCCCCGGCGCCGAGCCCCGGAAGCACCTCGCGCACCACGCCCCGGCGCAACTCCGAGACGAAGGCGTGCTCCGCGCCGGTGAACCGGCTGTCCGCGGACAACAGGCGCCAGTCGGGCCTCAGTTCGGCGATCCGCTTCATGGCGGTGGACTTGCCCGCCCCGTCGGGGCCGAGCAGGACGTGGAACTTCGGCCCGGGCGCGCCCGTCATGACGCACCGCCCGGTGTCGCCGACGCCTCTCCCGCACCAGGGGAGGGGGCGGGAGCGGACGGCACGGGTACGGGGTGGGCCCCGAGACCGTACCGGCGCCGGCCGCCGAGCCGGCGCGCGGCCGGCTTCACCACGGCGCGGTGGAGGAGCCAGGCCAGGCCGAGCACCGAACCCGGGTGGCGGGTGTCGGAGTCGAGCCGAGGATCGCGCAGCGCCGCGAGGACGTCGGTCGGCCGGACGGCCGCCCGGAGGCGGTCGGCGCCCTGCGGGGCCATACGGACGACGGGCCCGACCGGTGGCCGTGACCCCGCAGTGGGCGGCGGCGGTCCCGGGGGCCGGGAAGCCGCGGATAAGGGGGGAACAGGAGCTTCTGATTCGGTGGCTGACATCAGGATGGACCTCCGGACGTAGGACCTGATCCCAAAGACAGGCCCCAGCGGCACACACGACCGTTCGCGATCTGCTGTGTCACGAACGGTTCGTGACGCTAACCGGGAGTCACCGACCGGGGCGAGCGAAGTTGACGCTGCTTGGTCGACTTCGCCAACTTTCGACAGTTCGTTTTCTTTACGTGGCGCAATCCGTTTCGAACGGTTCGCTGGGCGGTACGCGGAGGCTGAGTGGAGGCGGAGCGGAGGCGGGGATGCGCGCGCTTCCCCAAGTGCGCGACCCGGGCGCCCTGTAGGCGAGAGGTGAAGCCGCTGCGCGGATCCTTCACGAACTCGCCACAACTTCGGACGGCTCGCACAGGGCTCCCCCTGGGACATGTGGGAAACCGCGAGATGTGAGACCGTGCAGGGCGTGAGCGAGACAGCGACGAACACCCTGCAATACCGCGTCGACGGGCGAGAGGACGCACCGGTCCTGGTCCTGGGGCCCTCCCTGGGCACCACCTGGCACATGTGGGACCGCCAGATCCCGGAACTCACCCGCGACTGGCGGGTCGTCCGGTTCGACCTGCCCGGCCACGGCGGCGCACCCGCCCAGCCCGCGAGCTCCGTCGCGGAACTCGGCGACCGGCTCCTCGCGACCCTCGACGAACTGGGCGTCCAGCGCTTCGGCTACGCCGGCTGCTCGCTCGGCGGCGCCATCGGCATCGACCTCGCGCTGCGCGCCCCGCACCGGGTCGCCTCCCTCGCGCTGGTCGCGGCCTCGCCCCGGTTCGGCAGCGCCGACGAGTTCCGCCAGCGCGCCGTGATGGTCCGGGCCAACGGACTGGAGCCGATGGCCCGTACCGCGCCCGAGCAGTGGTTCACCCCGGCCTTCGCCGCCGGACAGCCCGCCATCGTCGACTGGGCCGTGCAGATGGTCCGTACCACCGACCCCGGCTGCTACATCGCCGCCTGCGAGGCGCTCGCCGTCTTCGACGTCCGCGACGCCCTGGGCCGGATCGGGATTCCCGCCCTCGTCCTGGTCGGCTCCGAGGACGCGATCACCGGCCCCGCCGAGGCCCGCACCCTCGTCGCCGGCATACAGGACGCCCGGCTCGCCGTGGTCCCCGGCGCGTCCCACCTGGCCCCCGTCGAGCAGCCCTCCGCCGTCACCGAACTGCTCACCGGCCACTTCGCCCCGCTCGGCGGCCAGGACGCGCTCGGCGGCCCGGCCGCGGCGCCCGGCCCGCTCGCCGCCCAGGGCCCGCAGGACCCGCAGGGCCCGCAGAACCCGCCGGTCCCGCAGATGCCGCAGACGTCCGCGCCCGTCGTACCGGTCGGCGAGATCGCCCCGCCGGTCCTGGCCGAGGGCGACACGGCGGCCCGCCCCGACGCCTACGAGCGCGGGCTCAAACTGCGCCGCGAGGTGCTCGGCGACGCCCATGTCGACGAGGCCCTCGCCGACCCCTTCGCCGCCGACTTCCAGACCCTGGCGACCCGCTACGCCTGGGGCGAGGTGTGGAGCCGCGACGGGCTCGACCGCCGTACCCGCAGCGCCGTGACCCTCGCCGCGCTGATCGCCGGCGGGCACCACGACTCCCTCGCCGACCACACCCGGGCCGCCCTGCGCAGCGGGCTGACGGCCGGTGAGCTGCGCGAGATCCTGCTCCAGACCGCCGTCTACTGCGGGCTGCCCGCCGCCGAGAGCGCGCTGCGTGTCGTCGGCCGGGTGATCGAGGAGGACACCACACCGCACGCGTAGGCTGCGGCCGTGAAACTGACGAAGAACACGCACGCCTGCGTCCGCCTGGAGAAGGACGGGCGGGCGCTCGTCATCGACCCGGGGATGTTCACCGAGGAGGACGCCGCGCTCGGCGCCGACGCCCTCCTCGTCACCCACGAGCACCCGGACCACTTCGACGAGGGGCGGCTGCGGGCGGCCCTGGAGGCCAATCCGGCCGCCGAGGTGTGGACGCTGCGCAGCGTCGCGGAGCAGCTCACGGCCGCCTTCCCCGGCCGGGTGCACACCGTCGGCCACGGCGACGCGTTCACGGTCGCCGGCTTCGACGTCCAGGTGCACGGCGAACTGCATGCCGTGATCCATCCGGACCTCCCCCGGGTCACGAACGTCGGCTTCCTCGTCGACGGCTCCGTCTTCCACCCCGGCGACGCGCTCACGGTGCCGGACCGGCCGGTGGAGACCCTGTTCCTGCCGGTCATGGCCCCGTGGAACAAGATCTCCGAGGTGATCGACTACGTCCGGGAGGTACGGCCCACGCGCGCGTACGACGTCCACGACGCGCTGCTGACGGACCTGGCCCGCCCGATCTACGACCACCAGATCGGCCTCCTCGGCGGCACCGACCACCAGCGCCTCGCCCCGGGCGAGTCGGCGCGGATCTGAGCCCTGAGCCCTGGGCCCGGGGAGAGCGCACACCAGAGGACACGGCTCGGGGACACGGTCCGGGGCCGCGAGGCACCGGACTGTCGGACCCCCGAAGTAGGGTGGCGGACATGCGCATCGCCACCTGGAACGTCAACTCGATCACCGCGCGGCTGCCCCGGCTGCTGGCCTGGCTGGAGAGCAGCGGCACCGACGTGCTGTGCATCCAGGAGACCAAGTGCACCGCCGAGCAGTTCCCCGCCGAGGAGCTGCGGCAGCTGGGCTACGAGTCCGTGGTCAACGCCACCGGCCGGTGGAACGGGGTCGCCCTGGTCTCCCGGGTCGGCCTCGCGGACGTGGTCACCGGTCTGCCCGGCGGTCCCGACTACGACGGCGTGCAGGAGCCCCGGGCCATCTCCGCGACCTGCGGTCCGGTCCGGCTGTGGTCGGTGTACGTGCCGAACGGCCGCGAAGTGGCGCACGAGCACTACGCCTACAAGCTGCGGTGGCTCCAGGCCCTGAAGGACGCCGTCGCGGACGACGCCGCCGGGGAGCGCCCCTTCGCCGTGCTCGGCGACTACAACATCGCGCCGGCCGACGACGACGTCTGGGACCTCGCCGCCTTCGAGGGTGCCACCCATGTCACGGAGCCCGAGCGGGCCGCGCTCGCCGCGCTGCGCGAGACCGGTCTGGGCGACGTGGTGCCGCGCCCGCTGAAGTACGACCACCCGTACACGTACTGGGACTACCGCCAGCTGTGCTTCCCGAAGAACAAGGGCATGCGCATCGACCTGGTCTACGGCAACAAGCCGTTCGCGGACGCCGTCAAGGACAGCTACGTCGACCGCGAGGAGCGCAAGGGCAAGGGCGCCTCGGACCACGCCCCGGTGGTCGTCGACCTCGACGTGTGACGGGTCCGGCCGCGCCCGGTCGCGGCCGGGCGGTTCCCGCGGCGCTCGCACGGGGCCGATGAGCGGTGGGCGGCGTACGCACCCGGCGCCCGGCCCCGTCCCCCTGGTGCCTGCCCTCCGGCCCCGGTCGCGTGCCAGGAGCTCGCGCGCGCCGGGTGGTGCCCGGCCGGACACGGTGGGACGCTGCGCGGATGAACATCCCCTTCCTGGACAAGTGGCGCGCCCGTCACCAGACCGAACGGTCCCCGCTCGGCACGTTCTTCGACCGGGACCCGAAGGGGGCGGCCGAGCTGCTGGCCGAGTGCGAGCTGCTGCGCGCCCGCGCGGAGACGGCCGGGGTACGGCTCGACGACACGCCCCGCTCGCTGGGCGCGCTCGACCAGCTTCCGCCGCGCTGGCGCGACGACCCCGAGGAGCTGCCCTGGATCGGCAACGACGCGGGCCTCTACCTCGGCACCGTCCTCGTCCGCACCGTCCCCGGCGCGGTATGGCGGCTGCGCCCGGACGGCCAGCCGGTGGTCCGGCTCGCCTCGGGCCGGGAGTTCGACGTGGTCGCGGCCGGGCTCGACTGGGCCACGACCGGAACCCCGGAGCTGTCCCAGGTGTACGCCGAGGCCGCCGAGCGCTGAGGCGCCGGCGCCCGGCCCGGGTCGCCCCGGCCTCCGACCCACGCCGGACGGCCCCACCCGCCCTGCGGCCCGGTCCCGCCCGGAACTCCGCCGAGGGCACCGCCCCGAGTGCGCCCCGCCCCGGCCCGCCCCGAGCCCGAGCCGCCCCCGCCCCACGCCTGCCTCGGCTCCGCGCTGATGCGGCCCGGCCTGGCCCTCGACAGTAAGCCCCAGCACCCTTTTGGGTAAATACGGCTTATGGACCTTTCGTGCGTGTCGCCTGTGAAGTCCCATTTCGTCCCGGATAGCTTGCGCTGACTCGAGAGCAGCTGGAACTCACAGGGGCAGGGCACCACATGGCCGTCGTCGATCCGCTGATCGAACTGCGGGGCGTCAACAAACACTTCGGTACGTTGCACGTTCTCCAGGACATCAATCTCACCGTCGGCCGGGGCGAGGTGGTCGTCGTCATCGGCCCCTCGGGTTCCGGCAAATCGACGCTCTGCCGGGCGATGAACCGCCTGGAGTCCGTGGAATCGGGCGAGATCCTCATCGACGGAGAGCCGCTCCCCGAGGAAGGCAGGGAACTCGCCCGGCTGCGCGCCGAGGTCGGCATGGTCTTCCAGTCGTTCAACCTCTTCGCGCACAAGACCGTCCTCGCCAATGTCTCCCTCGCGCAGACCAAGGTCCGGGGGCGCAAGAAGGACGAGGCCGACCGGCGTTCCCGGGAGCTTCTCGAACGGGTCGGGCTCGCCGCCCACGCCGAGAAGTACCCGGCCCAGCTGTCCGGCGGCCAGCAGCAGCGCGTGGCCATCGCCCGCGCCCTCGCGATGGACCCCAAGGCGCTCCTCTTCGACGAGCCGACCTCCGCCCTCGACCCCGAGATGATCAACGAGGTCCTGGAGGTCATGCGGCAGCTGGCCCGCGACGGCATGACCATGGTCGTCGTCACGCACGAGATGGGCTTCGCCCGTTCCGCCGCCAACCGGGTCGTCTTCATGGCCGACGGCCGGATCATCGAGGACCGCACGCCCGAGGAGTTCTTCACCGCGCCCAACAGCGAGCGGGCCCGGGACTTCCTCTCCAAGATCCTCAAGCACTGACCGGAGCGGGAGCCATGCTGCGTACGACACGAAGTACGACACGAACCCTGGCCGCGCTCGCCTTCCTGCTGGCCGCCGCGCTCGCCGCCGGCGGCTGCGGCCGGGAGGGCAGCCCACCCGTCAAGGGCCCCGCGCCCGGGCAGCTGCCCGTCTACCACGTGCAGACGAACTTCAGCCTGCCCGACTCGCCGACCTGGAACCGGGCCAAGCGCCGCGGCCACCTGATCGTCGGCGCCAAGGAGGACCAGCCCTACCTGGGCGAGAAGGACCCGGCGACGGGGGTCTACTCCGGCTTCGACATCGAGATCGCCCGGATGATGTCCGCCTCCCTCGGCTTCGACCCGGCCGGCATCGACTTCCGCACCATCGCCTCCGCCAACCGGGAGACGGCCCTGCAGAACGGTCAGATCGACTACTACGTCGGCACCTACACGATCAACGCCAACCGCAAGAAGCTCGTCGGCTTCGCCGGGCCCTACTTCATGGCCGGCCAGTCACTGCTCGTACGCACCGACGAGAACGACATCCACGGCCCGCAGGACCTCGCCGGCCGCCGCGTCTGCTCGGCCACCGGATCCACCCCGTACCAGCGGATCAAGGCCGACTACCCGAAGGCCCAACTCGTGGGCTACGACACGTACTCCATCTGTGTCGACAACCTGCTGACCTACCAGGTTGCCGTCGTCACCACCGACGACGCCATCCTCATGGGCTTCGCCGCCAAGGCGCCCGACGAACTCAAGCTCGTCGGCAAGCCGTTCTCCAAGGAGCCGTACGGCATCGGCGTCCCGCGCCCGGACAACGCGCTGCGGTTCGCCCTCGACGACGCCATCGTCGCCCACCAGAAGAACGGCGACTGGAAGAAGGCGTTCGAGGCGACCCTGGGGCTGTCCGGGGTGCCCGCACCGACGCCGCCGCCCGTCGACCGCTACCCGGCGACCTGAGGAAGGAGCACCCCCTCCCATGGACGTCCTGACAAACAACTTCTCGACCTTCGCCGAAGGGTTCCTCGGAACGGTCGAACTCACCGTCTACGCCGGTCTGCTGGCCCTGGTCCTCGGCTTCCTCATGGCGGGATTCCGGGTCGCCCCGGTCGGCGCCCTGCGGACCTTCGGCACCGTCTGGGTCAACGTGCTGCGCAACACCCCGCTCACCCTGCTCTTCTTCGCGGTGGTGCTCGGCCTGCCCCGCTTCGGAGTCGTGCTGCCCTTCACCCTGTTCGCGGTCCTCGCGCTCGGCTGCTACACCTCCGCGTTCATCTGCGAGGCGCTGCGCTCCGGCATCAACACCGTGCCGCTCGGCCAGGGCGAGGCCGCCCGCAGCCTCGGCATGACCTTCACCCAGACCCTCGGCACCGTCGTGCTGCCGCAGGCGTTCCGCAGCGTCATCCCGCCGATCGGATCCAACCTGATCGCCCTCGCCAAGAACTCCGCCATCGCCGGGGCGTTCAGCGTCACCGAACTCCTCGGCACCTACAAGACCCTGAGCGAGCTGGGCTACAACATCGTCTGGACCTTCGTCTGGATCGCCGTCGGCTACCTCATCATCACCCTCGCCATCAGCGCGCTCTTCCACTTCCTGGAGAAGCGCTATGGAGTCGCCCGATGACCACCGCCTCCTCCGCGCTCTACGACATCCCGGGGCCGCGCACCCGCCGCAGGCACCGCGCCATCGGGGTGATCGCTACCGTCGTGATCCTCGCCCTGATCGGCTGGATCATCTATCTGCTGTTCGACACCGGGCAGTTCACCGCCACCAAGTGGAGTCCCTTCATCTACAAGGGAATTCAGGAACTGCTGCTGCGGGGACTCGGGAACACGCTGAAGGCGTTCGCGTACGCCTCGGTGCTCTCGCTCCTGCTCGGCGGCATCCTCGGCGTCGGGCGGCTGTCCGAGCACCGGGCCTTCAGATGGATCAGCACCCTGTTCGTCGAGTTCTTCCGGGCCATGCCCGTCCTCGTGATGATCTTCTTCATCTTCGTGGCGCTCAAGGTCCAGCCGCTGCCCGCCCTCGTCGCCGGACTGACCCTCTACAACGGGTCCGTGCTCGCCGAGGTGTTCCGCACCGGCATCGGCGCGGTGGCCCGCGGCCAGGGAGAGGCGGCGTACGCGCTCGGCATGCGCAAGACGCAGGTGATGACCCACGTCCTGGCGCCGCAGGCGATCCGGGCCATGATGCCCGCCATCATCAGCCAGTTGGTGGTGGCGCTCAAGGACACCTCGCTCGGATTCCTCATCACCTACGAGGAGTTCCTGCACGCGGGCAAGCTGATCGCCTCCAACCTCGACTACGACCTGCCGTTCATCCCCGTCGTGATGGTGATCGCGCCGATCTACATCGGCATGTGCATGCTGCTGTCCTGGCTCGCCACCTGGGTGGCCAAGCGGGAACGCCGCAGCCCCCGGACCCGGGCCGCCGATGTCGCCCCCGCGGCCCCACCCCTGCTGATCGAACAGCGCGACTAGCGCGACTAGCGCGACCAGCCCGACCGGCCGACCGGCCCGACCCGTGCGACCGGCCCGCCCGGTCGCACCGGTGCGGCCGGCTCGGCAGGCGCGTCCCGGCACGCGAATCCGGTACGCGATTCCTCCGGGAGTCCGTACGGCCGCGCGAAGCCCCGCACGGGCCCTGCCCGCCCGGCAGCAGCCGATGACCACTCCGCCCCGGCGGTCCGATACCAGCCGGTCGGCCGCCGGAAAGGAGAAGGTCAGCTGCGCACCGGTCGGGTTGTGCCCGCCTCACGGCGGGTCGGCGGGTGGCCAGCCACTCGCCGACCCGCCGTGAGGCCCATACGCCCCGGACGGAAAACCCGGTTGCGCGGCCGGTGGCGAGCGGCCTAGAACGGGGCGACCGCCCACGACGAATCGCGGGGTGCTCCGCCTGGTCGGCTCGCCCGGTCCGGCGAGGCGCCTCGGGGAAGACCACGAATGACGATCGCGCTCTCGCTGCCCCTCGGCACCGAACGGCTCCAGCTGCGCCGCTTCACCCCGGACGACTTCGACGACCTGTACGCCTACCAGTCGCTCCCCGACGGCGCCCGCTTCCTCTACCGGCCACCGCTCACCCCCGAGCAGTGCGTGAGCGGCCTGGCGCGGCGCGTGGCCGGATCGGCGTGGACCGAGGACGGCGACGACCTCGTGTTCGCCGTCTGTCCGTCCGGCGGGACGAAGGTCGTCGGGGAGATCGTCCTGAAGCTCGCGAGCGCTCGATCGCGCCAGGTGGAGATCGGCTGGATGATGCACCCGGAATACGGCGGCCGGGGGTACGCCACCGAGGCGGCCCGTACGGTCGCCGGCCTGGCCTTCGCCGAGCTGGGCGCCCACCGGCTCTTCGCCCGCCTCGACGCGCTCAACACCGCTTCGGTCCGGGTGTGCGAGCGCCTCGGCATGCGCCGGGAGGCGCACCTGGTCGAGAACGACTTGGACGGCGAGCGCTGGGGGAGCGAGTACGTGTACGCGATGCTCGCCCGCGAGTGGAAGCCGCAGGCGTAGGCGTCCTTACAACGCCGGGCCGGGCCGGACAGGTGCGGCTGCGGATCGGTACGGCTGGGGGTCGGTGCGGCGCGGGGTCAGTGCGGCGGCGGCGCCGGGTGCAGGGCGTTGTGGGCCGAGCAGCCGCCCTCGCCGTACATCCGCTGGATACGGGCCGGTACCCACACCGTGGTGGTGCCGGGAGCGACCCGGGCGAGCACGCACTCCTGCGGGTCGTAGTGGTTGCCGTCGACCGACAAGTCGACGCCGACCCGGCCGTTCTCCTCCGCCACTTCGGTGTGGATCGCCGGATCCAGGTGCAGGGTGGCGAGCGCGCGGCGCACCTCGGCCTCGTCGGCCCGGCCGTCCTCCGGTACGCGGGGGAGTGCGGCCTGGAGCTCCCGGTAATCCGGCAGCCGGGGCGGCGCGGGGGACGGGGCGAAGGCCAGGGGAGGGCCGTCCGGGCAGTCGACGCCGCGCGGAACCTCGCCCCACTCCGCCTTCGGCGACACCCGCACCGCGAAACAGCGTTGCAGGGTCACCTCCTGGGGCTGGCTCCACTCGTCGTTCGCGGTGCCGGAGGTACGCAGGATCACCTCGACGCCGTCCGCGTCCCGTGTCGAGGTGCCCGACACCCGGAGCACCTCCACCCCGTCGATGCCGGAAGCGGAGCGTCCGACCTCCTCCGCCGTGCGCGGACGCGGGCCGTAGAGCTTCTTGCCCGCCGCCACGGCCACGTCCCGCGCCGCGTCCGCCGCCTTGTCCTCGGCGGACGGGAACACGGCCCCGCAGCCGACGGTGAGCAGCAGGAGCGGCGCGCACACGAGGAGTCGGCGCATGGGTCCATCCTTCCGAAACCGGGCAGGCGGGCGGGCGGGTGCTCGCCTTCCCGAACCGGGGTGGTGATCCTACTCAGCCGCTGCCGACGGGCACCCGGGGGCATCCGGTGCGGCCGCCGGCGGCGGGCGGACGTCCTGGTCCGGATGATCATCGGGGGGTCATGGGCGGGTCAAGATCGACGGGTTACGCACGGGTAGTGATTGCCTCTCGGGAGTCCGGGTACCAGCCTGTCTTCCGTGGAGCACACCGCCGACCGGCATCGCAGCACCGGACCCAGCCGCATTCCCACCGCCCCGGACACCCCCGGATTCCCCGGGGTTCCCGATGTCTTCGACCCGCGGATCTACGCCGGGGGAATCCCGCACGACCGCTTCCGCGCCCTGCGCGACCACTACCCGGTCGCCCGGCAGAGCGAGCACGAGGTCCTCGGCTGGCCCGCCGGGCCGGGCTTCTGGGCCGTGACCCGGCACGCCGACGTCGTCCGGGTCCTCAGGGACGCGGCCGACTTCTCCTCGTACCTCGGCGCGACCCAGATCCGTGACCCCGATCCGGCCGATCTGCCGTTCATCCGCCGGATGATGCTCAACCAGGACCCGCCGCACCACGGCCGGCTCCGCAGGCTCGTCAGCCGCGCCTTCACCCCCGCCCGGATCGACCGCTTCGCGGTGACCGCGCGGCAGCGCGCCCGCGAACTCCTGCTCCAGGCAAGGGAGTCGGGAGGGGATCTGGGCCGCGAGTTCGATGTCGTCCGCGCCGTCACCGACGACTACGCGCTGCTCAACCTCACCGATCTGCTCGGCGTGCCCGCGAGCGACCGGGGCCTGCTCCTCGCCTGGACCGAGCGGGTCATCGCCTACCAGGACCCCGACGAGCCGCCCGTGCTCGACGCCGAAGGCCGGCCGGTCAACCCGAGGTCGCCCGCCATGCTCGCCGAGATGTTCGGCTACGCGCGCGAACTCGCCGCCCACAAGCGGGCCCACCCCGCCGACGACATCATCAGCGTCCTCGCCGCCTCCGAACTGCGCGACGCCGAACTGGAGATGTTCTTCTTCCTGCTCACCGTCGCCGGAAACGACACCGTCCGCAGCGCCGCCCCCGGCGGACTGCTGGCCCTCGCCGGGCACCCTGCCGAGGCCCGCGCCTGGTGGGCAGGGGAGATCGCACCGGACCCGGCCGTCGACGAACTGCTGCGCTACCACCCGCCCGTGCTGTCCTTCCGGCGGACCGCCACCCGGGACACCGAGCTGTCCGGGGTGCCGATCTCCGCCGGGGACAAGGTCGTCGTCTTCCACGCCTCCGCCAACTACGACGAGCGGGCCTTCCGCGATCCCCACCGGCTCGACCTCACCCGCACCCCCAATCCGCACGTCTCCTTCGGCGACGGCCCGCATGTGTGCCTCGGCGCCCACTTCGCGCGGCTCCAACTCAGGCTGCTGCACGAGGAGATGCTGCGGTCGTGGAGCGGCCTGGAGCTCGCCGGACCGCCCCGGCGTCTGGTGTCCAACTTCATCAGCGGGGTGAAGTCCCTGCCGGTGCGGGTGGCGTGGCGGGAGTGACGGCGTGCCGCGGGGGTGGGGCCGGCGGGGCGTAGGCACTGCCGGGCCGTTCGTGGGGTGGCGAGCTCGACGGCGCCGGGTTCGTGCTTCCCGGTTCGCCGGTGCTCCGATGGCCCGGTGGTCCGGTGGTCCGGTGGCTGGGCATGCGGCAGCGGTGGGGATGTGCTGCGTACGCTCTCGGAGTCCTCACCCCGGTCCGTATCTCCCACGCGAAGGAACGACCCCATGGTTTCCGCAGACCTCTCGCCGCACACCGTGCTCCTCGACTTCGACGGCGTGCTCAGCATGAACGCCTCCGGGCTGTTGCTGCGCGCCCTGCACGCGGGGATCAACCGCCACACGGAACTCCCGGTCGAGGCGACCGCCCTGCAGTTCAAGGCCATCAGTGCCTTTCCCCAGCACGACAGTCTGCGCGCGCTGTTCATGGGGCTCGGCATCGAGCGGCATCTCGACGAGGAGATCGGGATACTCAGATCCAGCCTCACGGTCGACGGCGTCGGAATGACGCTGAGCGAGGGCGTGGAGGAGTTCTGCGCCGGGCAACGGGCGCGGGGGGTACGGCTGCGCGTCTTCTCGACGATGGACGAGCGGACCGCGCGCCGAAGCCTTCTGGACGGGCTGTTCGACCCCCGGGACTTCGTCTCCCTCGGGCATGCCTCCAAGGCCGCCCCGGGCACCTACACGGCCCTGCTGGCCGCCGAGGACGAGAGCCAGCCGCACCGGTGGACGCTCGTGGACGACTCGCCGCTGGCGCTGCGCGCCGCCAAGATCGCCGGCCTGCGGACGGTCCTGATGCGCGGCGACGTCTTCACCGACGACGACGTGCGCCCGTTCACCTCGTACATCGACGAAGAGGTTGCATCCTTCGGTGAGTTGGGTGCCCTGCTGGGTACGGGGAAGGTGTCGGGCGACCTCGTTCCGGCGGCGGGCGCCTGACCGCCGTCCCGCGCTCGCCACCCGGCCCCCGTTTGTCGGCCCCGACAACGTCACGTCCCCGCGGGTGCGGTCGACGTGCCGGACGCTGCGGGGGAGCCGGGCGCGGGAGGCGTGAGCGCCTGCCGGGTCACGTCCGCGACCAGCTCGACCACATCGGGCCCGTACGCCTGCGAGTTGACCACCTTCAGCAGCAGCACGAAGCTGCCGTCGCGGTGCCGGCGGGTCAACCGCTGGTGATGCCGGGCCAGATAACGGGTGGCGGCCTGGTTGTCGATGGCCCGCTGCCCGCAGAACAGGAAGACCGGACGGGCGCCCTCTCCCGCCCGGATCCGGGCCAGCAGCACGTACTCGGTGACGCCCCGCTCCATCCGGTAGAGATCCGTTCCGACGCGTATCTCACCCCGCCTGTCCACGGGTTCGGCGGCCGTACGCATCGTCAGGCCCGGCAGCAGCGAGCCGAGATGCGCGGCCATCCGGCGGTTGGAGCCGGGACCTCCGACGCAGAACTCCGTGCGGTCGCCGAAGCCCATCTGGGCCAGATCATGCTGCACGATCCGCGCGTGTGCCCCGCATTCCTTGACGAGCGCGGCGAGTTCGAGCAGCGCCGACACGTCGTACCGGTGCACCGCCCCCTCGCTGCCCGCCTCCCGGTTGACCACGAGAAGACACTCGGAATGGTTCGGCAGCCCGAAGAAGGCCTGTTTGCGGCCCAGTCGGCGACGCTGGAGAAACATCCGGGCGAGCCAGCCGATCGAGCCGCTGACACCGGTGGCCAGAACTCCGAGCACGACATTGCGCAGGTCTTCGTTCATGGCCGGCATGCTAGGCCCTGTCCGCAAAGTCCTGCCTGGCCCGCAACGCCTGGCACGCACGCTCGCTGCGTTGTCGGAATCACCCAAGTACGCCCAGTACGAGGGCGATCCTCCGCCTTGCGATCGTACGCACCAGACGCCGCGGGCCCTGCCCTCCGGGCAGACGGCACTACTTTGCGGACCGGACCTGGGCCGTGTCGCACGGGTGCGGCCAGGCGGGTGACGCACGAGACCGGGCGGCGGCGGTCCTGACGGCGGGCCGGAACGGAAGTACGCTGCGCGGACGGTCGTCGACTGGAGGTACACACGATGTCCCGGAAGCGCCGATCCACCGCCCGTTCCGTATCGCTCCTCGCCGTCGCCGCGACGGTTCTCTCCGTTGCGGCAGCCGCCCCGTCCGCCCTGGTCGCACCGGCCACGGCGGCGCCCCCGTCCGCCCCGGCGCCCGCCGGCCCACCCGCCAAGGTCCCCGTCGCCACCGGCTGGGGCGGAGCCGTCGCCAGCGTCGACGCGGACGCCTCCGCCGCCGGCGTCGAGGTGCTGCGCAAAGGCGGCAACGCCGTCGACGCCGCCGTCGCCGTGGCCGCCGCCCTCGGTGTGACCGAGCCGTACTCGGCCGGTATCGGCGGCGGTGGCTACTTCGTCTACTACGACGCCAAGTCCCGTACGGTGCACACCATCGACGGCCGCGAGACCGCACCCGCCTCCGCCGACGCGAACCTCTTCGTGGAGAACGGCAAGGCCATCCCCTTCGACGAGGGAATGACCAGCGGGCGCAGCGTCGGCACCCCCGGCACCCCGGCCACCTGGCGGACGGCGCTGGATAGTTGGGGCAGCAAGCCGCTGCGCAAGCTCCTCGAACCGGCCGAGCGGCTCGCCCGCGACGGCTTCACCGTCGACGACACCTTCCGCTCCCAGACCGCCGGCAACGAGGAACGCTTCCGCGACTTCCCGGCCACCGCCGAACTCTTCCTGCCCGGCGGGAAGTTGCCGGTCGTGGGCAGCACCTTCAAGAACCCGGACCTGGCCCGTACGTACGAGAAGCTCGGCCGCGAAGGTGTCGGCGCGCTCTACAAGGGCCCGCTCGCCCGCGACATCGTGAACACCGTCCAGCACCCGCCCGTCCGCCCTGGCGCCACCCGGGTCGTCCGCTCCGGCGACCTGACCGAGAAGGACCTCGCCGGATACGGGACGATCCGCCGGAAGCCCACCAAGGTCTCCTACCGGGGCCTCGACGTCTACGGCATGGCCCCGTCCTCCTCCGGCGGAACCAGCGTCGGCGAAGCTCTCAACATCCTGGGGACGACCGACCTTTCACGCGCCTCGGACGCCCGGTACCTGCACCGCTTCATCGAGGCCAGCCGGATCGCCTTCGCCGACCGGGGCCGCTGGGTCGGCGACCCGGCCTTCGAGGACGTACCCGTCCAGGGCCTGCTGTCACGGCGGTTCGCCGACACGCGCGCCTGCCTGATCCGCGACGACGCCGTGCTCACCAGCCCGCTCGCCCCCGGCGACCCGCGCCACCCGGCCCCCTGCGCCACCGGCGGGAAGGCCGCGCCCACCACGTACGAGGGTGAGAACACCACCCACCTCACGGTCGCCGACAAGTGGGGCGATGTCGTCTCCTACACCCTCACCATCGAGTCCACCGGCGGCAGCGCCCTCACCGTCCCCGGGCGCGGCTTCCTGCTCAACAACGAGCTGACCGACTTCTCCTTCACCCCGGCCGACCCCGCCGTCCACGACCCCAACCTGCCCGGCCCCGGCAAGCGCCCGCGCTCCTCGATCTCCCCGACGATCGTGCTCGACAAGAGCGGACGGCCGGTGCTCGCGCTCGGTTCCCCGGGCGGCGCCACCATCATCACCACCGTCCTGCAGACCCTCACCGGAGTCCTCGACCGGGGTCTTCCGCTCGTCGACGCCATCGCCGCACCGCGTGCCAGCCAGCGCAACCAGACCACCACGGAACTCGAACCGGCCCTGTGGAACAGCCCGTTGCGTGCCGAACTCGAAGCGCTCGGGCACGGCTTCCGGCAGAACCCGGAGATCGGCGCCGCGACCGGCGTCCAGCGGCTGCCCGACGGACGCTGGCTGGCCGCGGCCGAGACGGTGCGGCGGGGCGGCGGCTCGGCGATGGTCGTCCGCCCGGCGCCCTGACGGGATCCCCGCGAGGTGCCCCGAAGAGCGATCGGAAGAACGATCCGAAGAGCGACCCGAGGAGCGATCCGAACGGCGTGATCAGAGCGCGGTGAGGATGCGCGGGCCGTCGTCCGTGATCGCCACCGTGTGTTCGACGTGCGCCGCGCGCGAACCGTCGATCGTCCGGATGGTCCAGCCGTCGCGCCCCGTGTAGTGGTGGTCGTGGCCGCCGCCGGTCAGCATCGGCTCGATCGCGATCACCATTCCGTGCCGCAGCGGCACGCCCCGGCCCGGACGTCCCTCGTTGGGGACGGCCGGGTCCTCGTGCATCGTGTGGCCCACTCCGTGGCCGCCGAGCCCGTCCGGCAGGCCGTAACCGGCCCGCCGGCAGACCCGGCCGACCGCGTGCCCGATGTCGCCGATCCGGTTGCCGACCACGGCCGCCGCGATACCGGCCTCCAGCGCCTCGTACGCCGTGTCGATCAGCCGGGTGTCCTCGGCCCGGGCCCGGCCGACGGTGAAGCTCACCGCCGCGTCCCCGACCCAGCCCCCCAGCGACGCGCCGCAGTCCACGCTCAGCAGATCGCCGTCGGCGAGCCGGGTGCCGTCCGGCACGCCGTGCACGATCGCGTCGTTCACCGACAGGCAGGCAGCGGCGGGGTAGGGCACCGGTGCCCAGGCCGGCCGGTAGTTCAAGAACGGCGAGGTCGCCCCCGCCTCGGTCAGTATCCGCCGTACCACGCCGTCGAGTTCGGTGAGCGGAACGCCGGGCGCCGCCTCGGCCCGTACGGCCTCCAGGGCGCGGGCGACCACCCGGCCGGCCTCGCGCATCGCCTTCAGATTCGCGTCGGTCTTGATCTCCATCATGCCAATTACTATACCGGTATTAGAATGGGCGGCATGGTGCGCACCCCCCTGACCCCCGAAGAGCGCGAACGCGGCGAGCGGCTCGGCCTGCTGCTGCGCGTGGCGCGCGGCCGTCGCTCGATGGCCGAGATCGCCGCCGCGGCGGGACTCTCCGCCGAGACCCTCCGCAAGATCGAGACCGGCCGGGCCCCGACCCCGGCCTTCTTCACCGTCGCGGCCCTCGCCGGCGTCCTCGATCTGTCCCTGGACGTGCTGGTGGAGCACTGCGTCCTCCCGGCGGAGGGTGCGGAGGGGCCGGAGGCCGCCGCGGCCTGACGGCGGCGGGGAGACGGGTCGGCCGGGCGGCCGGGCGGTGACGGGCGGGCAGCCGTCTCGGGCCGCCACCGCCTCGACCCACCCGCCAACCGGGCCAGGCTTCCGGACGGTCCGGCATGGCGCCGGTCCGGCGGTGCGGCGTGCCCGGATGCTGGGAGCCGGACCAGGCAGGAGGCACCGTGGACGACCGCCGCAGTCAGCGAACCCCGGCACCGGCACCCGCCCCCGCGAGCGCCCAGGCGGTGGCCGGTCAGCCCGGAGTCATCGGGATCGCCCTCGCCGCCGTGCTCTCGGCCTCGCTCGCGCAGGGCTCCTGGCAGTGGTTCGCCCTGTACATCGGGGTGACGCTGCTCGCGATCGTCGTCGCCTTCTTCCGGCTGCCGGTCTGGACGCCCGGCCTGCGCTCCGGGTACGTCGTGGACCTGGTGGCGTTCTCGCTGGTCGTCGGCCTGTGCGTGGCGCTCGTCCTCGCGCCCATGATGCAGCGCTGGGCCTGGCTGTTCCCGATGCCCGGCACCCGTGACCGGTGCGAGGCGGTCGGCGCCTACGCGCGGCTGGAG
This sequence comes from Streptomyces sp. NPDC046203, assembly GCF_040646255.1. Classification (NCBI taxonomy): domain Bacteria; kingdom Bacillati; phylum Actinomycetota; class Actinomycetes; order Kitasatosporales; family Streptomycetaceae; genus Streptomyces; species Streptomyces sp. NPDC046203. The sequence goes on from NZ_JBEYZX010000043.1 coordinate 33,533, forward strand.
GCCGAGGCGGCGCTGGGAAGCCTGGCGCACGGCGCCGGTGGCGCCCTGGCCTACGCCCAGGAGACCCAGGCGCACGCGGCCGTCGCGGACTGTCTGTCCGCCACGACGACCCTGTGGCTGCCGGTGTACGCGGCCGGGGCCGCCCTCCTGGTGGGACTGACCCTGTGGGCCCTGGGGCGGGCCCGGTCCCGCAGCCGAGGGGTCACGAACCCTCGTCCGAGCTGAGACCCCTTTGCTTTGGCGTCGGCTCGCTCCGAGACCGGCGTCCGCTCAAAATCGGCACCAGCGCCGGCACCGCCCCGGCCTCAGTCCCGCGACGCCACCGCCAACTGCACCCGGTGGTGACGCGCTCCGACGGCCTCGTCCACGATCGCGCGGGCCAGATCGGCGTGCGCGATGCGCCCCGCGCCGTCGAGGACCGTGCCCACCGCCGACCGGTAGCCGCCCGTCACCGGCGCCTCGGGGTTCAGATCCATCGGCGGCACCACCATCAGCCAGTCCAGCTCCGGCCCGGCCTCGGCCGCCAGCAGCTCGAACTCCGCCACGTGCCCCTGCGAGAACGCCCGGTACTCCTCCGGGAATTCGGGCGCGTCCATCACCCGTACCCCCGGCGCGGTCTCCAGCGTGGTGGCGATGCCCACGACCACCAGCCGGCCGACCCCGCCCTTCGGCAGGCCCGCGACCAGCGCCCGCGCCGCCGCCGTGTAGTGCCCGACCGAGGAGACGTCGAGCCGGACGGTCGCGTTCACCGCCGCCGTGTGACCCGGGGCGAGGGTCGCCACCGTGTCGGGATCGGTCACGTCGCCCTGGACCAGCCGGACCGAATCCCCTTCCAGATCACGGTACTTCGCCGGGTCGCGGACCACCGCTGTCACCCCGAGGCCGCGGGCCGTCGCCTCCGCGACCACGGCCCGCCCGACCCGTCCGCCGGCGCCGAAGACAAGAAGGGAACCGGTCGTGTCGTTCTTCGTGTTCGTCGTCATGCCGGGACAGTAGGACGGAGGGGCACGGTTACTTCAACGATACCGAGCCAGGCCCTACGCTCGAAGGCGTGACCGAGTCCGACATCCGCGGCGCGAGCCCGCTGCCGAGCGATCTGTTCCACGACCCCGCCTGCTCAGGGTCCGCCCGTCCGGTCGTGATCGGGGGCAAGTGGACCGCCGTCGTGCTGCGTTGCCTTGAGGACGGCCGGTCGCGCCGCTTCACCGAGCTGCGCGTCCCGCTGCACTGGATCACCCCGAAGGTCCTCACGGAGACCCTGCGTGCCATGGAGCGCGACGGATTCGTCTCCCGGACCGTCCATGACGAGCACCCGCCCCGGGTCGAGTACGCCCTCACCGGACTCGGCCGCTCCCTGCTCGACCCCCTCGACGCCGCCTGCTCCTGGGCCCGCGCGCACGGGAACGCGATCACCGAGGCGCGCGACAGCTACGACACGGCGGCCGACGCCTCCTGAGCGCTGTCCGGCGGATCTCGGCCGGGGCCGTGACGCCCGGCACGGCACCTGGCCGCGCTGCCGAAATGCCCGAATGGCTCCGCTGTGAAGGCACTCCGGCGTCTTGCCGTCCGTCGTGGCGGCGGTCCGGCTCCGGCTTCGCCGGCGAGCCGTCGGACGATGCCTGATCGAACTCGAAATCGAAGATCGAAAACCCATTGCCGAGAAGACCCCCATCTGGTTTTCTTGGTGGCTACCTGGCCTCCCGCTGGGGAGGTTTCAGTAACTCACTGTCAAGAAGAAAGGATTCTTCATGTCCACGCTTCTTCTGGAGATGACCCCGCGCGTTGCCGGTTCCGCCGAGGTGGAGCCCGCCGTCGAGTTCGAGAGCCGCTGGGAGAGCGACTCGGCCGAGTGCCCGGTGACGACCAACCTGAGCTACTCCTTCACCTGCTGATTCCCCAGGTCGGCGCAGCATAGGCGGACCGCGGTTCACTCGGATCTGGATAGGCGGGAATGGAAAAGTCAGGTTCCTCGGACTGGGTGAATCGGGTCGTCAGGCAGTATGTCGACGCCGACTGTTCGGTAACACAGGGCTCCGTCTGGCTGGCTGTCCGGCCGGACGGAGTCGTGTTGCCGGAGCAGGGATGGAAGCTGCACGTGTCCTCCCGCGCGGCCGACTTTCCCGAGCTGGTGGAAAGGCTGATTCCGCTTTTGGCGGCCGAAGGCTGTTCATTCAAGCTGGCGTCCTCGCAACGGGCGCTCCACGCATTGAACGATGGCCACACGGCCCCGGCGAGTGTGGGGAAAGCTTTTACCATCTACCCCGATCCGCGACGCGTCCGTGAGTTCGGGTTGCGACTCGCCGAGGAACTGCGGGGCCATCAAGGGCCACGAATCCTCAGCGATCGAAGAGTGCTGGCGAAGGCCCCGGTCTATTACCGATACGGGTCTTTCATCGCCCGGCGCGGTTCCCACGCGTCCGGCGCCCCGGCAACGAAGATAATCGGACCCGCCGGCGAGGAGTTCGACACGCTCGCCGGGCTCAGCTACCAACAGCCGTCGTGGGTCGAGGACCCGTTCTCCGATGTCGGCACGGACACCGATCGCGACAGGGACGGCACCCTGCTCGACGGGCGCTACCGTCTGGTCGTCGGGATTCGCGAGGCCGCCCAGGGCAACACCTACCGCGCGATCGACGAACGCCAGGACGGCCGGCGTGTGGTCGTCAAACAGGCGCGCGCCCTGGTCGCCGAGGCCGCCGGTCACAACGACAGCCGCGTACGGTTGCGCAACGAGCGTCGCGTCCTGGGGGTTCTCGGCGGAGTCGCCGGTGTGCCGCAGTTCATCGACCACTTCCAGTACGGTGACGACGAGTTCCTCATCACCAGCGACTGCGGCCCGCTCACCCTTGCCGAAGACGTACGGCGCAACGGCCCGTACGTGCCGGGCACGGGCGAACAAGGGCGCAGCCTTGACCGGTTGGCGAAGGAACTGGCTCGTATCCTCATCGCGGTGCACGAACGCGGTGTCGTCATGCGGGATCTCTCCTCCACCAACGTCCTGATCGGCGACGAGGGCGGCGACGGCGACCGTGGCGGCGCCAGCATCATCGACTTCGGTCTTTCCTTCCATGACGGACTGCACCTGCCCGGATGGACGCCGGGGTACGCGCCCGCGCGACAGCGGCGTGACGAGCCGCCGCGCGACACCGACGATCTCTTCGCCCTCGGCATGACCTTGCTGTTCGCGGCGAGCAATCTGCAGCCGATCAGTGTGGGTGATGATCCGGAGCTGCCGCGCATGCGCGCGCTCCAGACGATTTCCCGGTACCACGCGCCGTCCGGGACCATGTCCGCCATCGCGGACCTGCTCGGCGACGAGGAGCAGGCCCGCGCAGCGGTACGGCGGCTCGCCTCGGGGGGCAACGACCGGCCGGCACTCCTTTCGCTGCCGCCGGCCCCCGTGGTCACCGCGGAACTGGCCGCCGAGGTGACGGACAACCTGGTGGGCGATCTGCTCGGCCAGCTGGGCAAGGTGCTGGAAGCCGCGAAGGACACGCAGGCCGCCCATGACGTGAGCGTCTACACCGGCAGCGCGGGCATCGGCCTGGAGCTGCTGCACCACCGGGAACGGCCGGCCGTCGAGTCGACGGTACGCGAGCTGGCGGCCTTCACCGCGCGCGTCGCGTCGCGGATGAGCCTGCGCCCCGCCCTGTTCTCCGGCGTGACCGGAGTGGACATGTTTCTCACCGAAGCGGTCGAGAGCGGCATGAGCATCGCGGGGTGGCATGGCCGGAGTCTGCCGCCGCCGGAGTGGAGCGGTGAGACGTTCGACCTGAACGACGGGACCGTGGGTGTCGGCCTGGGACATCTGTACTTCCACCGCGTCCACGGGGATCCGGCGGATCTGGAGGTGGCGCGGAGCTGCGCGCGGGCGGTTCTGTCGGAACAGCCGCTCGGCCCCCTCCCGCTGCCGGGCGAAGCCGATGTCACGGCCGGACGCGCGCACGGTCTGGCCGGGGTGGTGGAGCTGCTGGTGAGCCTCGCCGGGGAGACCGGCGACGCATGGGCCCGTGAAGCCGCCGCGGACCGGGTGCGCGTTCTCGCGGACCGCACCCGCAACCTCGTCGATCAGGCGAAGGATCCGTCGGCCGAACCGCTGATCGTGTCCTGGTGCCGAGGCCTGCCCGGACTCGGGCAGACACTGCTGCACGCGGGCACGGTGCTGGACGACGAGTCCCTTGTCGACCTCGCCCGTGAGGCGGCCGACGCCTGCGTCGCCCGCATCCCGCTGCTGAGCTCGCTCGGCCAATGCTGCGGCGCCGCCGGTGTCGGCGACTACCTGCTGAACCTGGCCGCCGTGGACCAGTCCGAGCGCTATCGGGACGCGGCCTTCGACCTGGCCGCGCATGTCCTGCTGCGGAGCGGCGGACCACTGTCGCACCCTCGTTGGTTCGCCGCCACCGACACCCCCGACCGCTCGCTTTCCTGGGCGAAGGGACTCGCCGGCATCCTGACGTTCTTCCGCAGGCTGTCGGACGGTGGCCCAGAGTGCCTCCCGGTCTTCAGACATTGACCGGTGTCCGGGGCGTGTCCGCAGGCGTCCTGGATCAAGGAGAAGCTCCCCTTGGGACCTGATCCGCCGGACAGGTCCCGGGGGCCCGGTAGGGGCCGCCCCGGGCGGCGCCCCCGTACGCCGTACCGGGTGGCCTAGTGCCCCTCCCGGCAAGCTTCGCCCTGTCGCGCCGCCCGGCACGCACCCTCGCGGCGTTGGCCAAAAGCCCTGGTAGCTCCGCTACAAGGACTTCCGGCCGCCTTGCGATGGCACGCACCGTACGACGCTCCTTCACGGGCGAACACTGCCGGTCGCGGCACTGACAGCGGATGCGGGGCCGGGGGCCCGGCGCCACCGTGGACGGGTGAAACCTCGTCGGAAGAACCACCGGCCGTCCCGGGCCGCCCGCCGGATCGCGGCTCTCGCCGCCGTGCTGCTGTCCGCCGCCGTCGCGGGCGGCTGCGGTTCCGGTGCCGGGACACCGCGGGGCGACGCCCCGCCCGGAACGGCCCCCCAGCACTTCCGGCACCCGGGCGTGGTGGTCGGCGGGGCCCAGCTGGCCGCCGTACGGAAGCACGTCGCCGCCGGTCAGGAGCCGTGGAAGTCGGCGTACGAGAAGATGAGCGCCAGCAAGTACGCGGCGCGCGACTACACCCCGCACCCCGCGAAGGTCGTCGCCTGCGCCTCCAACGCCGGCACCGACGCCTGCGTCGCCGAACGCGAGGACGCCATCGCCGCGTACACCCAGGCCCTCATGTGGTCGGTCTCCGGCGACACCGCGTACGCGCGCGGAGCCGTCGCCATCATGGACGCCTGGTCGGAGCAGGTGAAGGAGCACACACGCGACGACGCCGACCTCCAGACCGCCTGGTCGGGCTCCACCTGGGCGCGCGCCGCCGAGATCGTGCACGCCGGCTACCCGGCGTGGCCGGGACCCCTGGTGCAGCGCTTCAAGTGGATGCTGCGCAAGGCATATCTGCCCGAGGTCACCGCCAAGGTCCCCGACTACAACGGCAATTGGGAACTGGCGATGACCGACGCCACCATGAGCATGGCCGTGTTCCTGGAGGACCGAACGCTCTACGAGGACGCGGTACGGCGCTACCGCGCCCGGGTGCCCGCGTACTTCTACCTGGCCTCCGACGGGGCGCTGCCCAAGCCGCCGCCCGGCGGGAGCGTCAAATCGGCCGACCAGCTGGCCACGTACTGGTTCGGGCAGCGCACCTACCGGGACGGGCTCGGGCAGGAGACCTGCCGCAACTTCATGCACATCGGCTACTCGCTGGCCGCCACCGCCCACATCGCCGAGACCGCCTGGCACCAGGGGCTCGACCTCTACCGGGAGGAGGCCGACCGGCTGACGGCCGCCCTGGAGTTCCACGCCCGCTACCAGCTCGGGGCCGCCGCCCCGCGCTGGCTGTGCGGGGGCGCGGTCAAGCGCACCATGGGTCCGGACGTCGAGGTCGCCCTCAATCACTTCCGGGGGCGGATGCACCGCTCCCTGCCGGAGACCGAGAAGCTGGCGGAGCGGCTGCGGCCGGGCGGCACCGACGATCTCTTCGTGGCCTGGGAGACCCTGACGCACGCGGACAACCCGACCCCGGCGTAGCCCCGAGTCCCGAGCCCCGAGCCCCGAGCCCCGAGTCCCATGGGCCAGGGGCCGGGGTTCGGGGTTCGCGAGCCGAGGGGGCGGCGCGGTGGGAGGGGGTGGCGGACGGGCGGGCCGAGCATGATCGGGATACACCGGACGTGTCGTTACGTGTCCGGCGTGGACCACTCGGGTATGAAACATGATCGACTCCGCTGCTTCCCGGTGGTGGTCTTGCTCCGGGCTGTGACGGGGCTTACGTTCTCCTCCTACGCATCGCGTCTACGTGCGTAGAGGCTCTCTGACGCCGTGCCGAAGGAGCAGCTCATGACCGACGTCGTACGCGCCGCGCTCGTCCAGGCGACCTGGACCGGCGACACCGAATCCATGATCGCCAAGCATGAGGAACACGCCCGCGAGGCGGCCCGGCAGGGGGCGAAGGTCATCGGGTTCCAGGAGGTGTTCAACGCCCCGTACTTCTGCCAGGTGCAGGAACCCGAGCACTACCGCTGGGCCGAGCCCGTGCCCGACGGCCCCACGGTGCGCCGGATGCGCGACCTCGCCCGGGAGACCGGGATGGTGATCGTCGTCCCCGTCTTCGAGATCGAGGACTCCGGCTTCTACTACAACACCGCCGCCGTCATCGACGCCGACGGCAGCTACCTCGGCAAGTACCGCAAGCACCACATCCCGCAGGTCAGGGGATTCTGGGAGAAGTACTACTTCCGCCCCGGAAACGCCGGCTGGCCCGTCTTCGACACCGCCGTCGGCAAGGTCGGCGTCTACATCTGCTACGACCGGCACTTCCCGGAGGGCTGGCGTCAACTCGGCCTGCAAGGAGCCAAGTTGGTCTACAACCCGTCCGCCACCTCGCGCGGTCTGTCCAGCTACCTCTGGCAGCTCGAACAGCCCGCCGCCGCCGTCGCCAACGAGTACTTCGTCGCCGCCATCAACCGGGTCGGCCAGGAGGAGTACGGCGACAACGACTTCTACGGCAGCAGCTACTTCGTCGACCCCCGAGGCCAGTTCGTCGGCGACGTCGCCTCCGACAAGGAGGAGGAACTCGTCGTCCGCGACCTCGACTTCGGTCTCATCGACCAGGTCCGGCAGCAGTGGGCCTTCTACCGGGACCGCCGCCCCGACGCGTACGACGGGCTGGTGAAGCCGTGAGCAGTCTGTACGACCGGCACCGCGCCGTCCTGCCCGAGTGGCTCGCCCTCTACTACCGCGAGCCCATCGAGATCACCCACGGCGAGGGCCGCCACGTCTGGGACGCCGACGGCAACCGCTACCTCGACTTCTTCGGCGGCATCCTCACCACCATGACCGCCCACGCCCTCCCCGAGGTCACCAAGGCCGTCGCCGAACAGGCCGGGCGGATCATCCACTCCTCCACCCTCTACCTCAACCGCCCCATGGTGGAGCTGGCCGAGCGGATCGCCACCCTCTCCGGCATCCCCGACGCCCGGGTCTTCTTCACCACCTCCGGCACCGAGGCCAACGACACCGCCCTGCTCCTGGCCACCGCGTACCGGGGCTCCAGCCAGCTCCTGGCGATGCGCAACAGCTACCACGGCCGCTCCTTCTCCACCGTGGGCATCACCGGCAACCGCTCCTGGTCGCCCACCGGCCTCTCCCCGCTGCACACCCTGTACGTGCACGGGGGTGTCCGCACCCGGGGCCCGTACGCCCAGTACAGCGACGAGCGGTTCATCGAGGCGTGCGTCGCCGACCTGGAGGACCTGCTCGGCCACACCCGCGACGTCGCCGCGCTCATCGCCGAACCCATCCAGGGCGTCGGCGGGTTCACCTCCCCGCCCGACGGCCTGTACGCCGCCTTCCGCCAAGTCCTGGACCGGCACGGCATCCTGTGGATCTCCGACGAGGTGCAGACCGGCTGGGGCCGCACCGGTGAGAACTTCTGGGGCTGGCAGGCCCACGGCCAGGCCGGGCCGCCCGACATGCTCACCTTCGCCAAGGGCATCGGCAACGGCATGTCCATCGGCGGCGTCGTCGCCCGCGAAGAGATCATGAACTCTCTCGACGCCAATTCCATCTCCACCTTCGGCGGTTCGCCCGTCACCATGGCCGCCGGCCTCGCCAACCTCGGCTACCTCCTCGACCACGACCTCCAGGGCAACGCCCGCCGCGTCGGCGGTCTGCTCATCGAACGCGTCCGGGCCGCGGCGGCGGGCGTCGAGGCCGTACGGGAAGTACGCGGACGCGGGCTGATGATCGGCATCGAACTCACCCGGCCGGGCACCGATCTCGCCCACCCCGAGGCCGCCTCCGCCGTCCTGGAAGCCGCCCGCGAGAGCGGGCTCCTCCTCGGCAAGGGTGGCGGTCACAACACCAGCACCCTGCGCATCGCGCCGCCGCTCTCGCTCACCGTCGCCGAAGCGGAGGAGGGCGCCGCCATCCTCGAACAGGCCCTGCGCGCACTCTAGTTCGCCGAGAAGAGAGGGTCAGGGCCCGGAGCGGCCCTGATCCGCTCGCGGCAACGCCCGCCCGCACCCCGGTCCGAGTCCGCGCCCGGGTCCGGGTCCGCGCCCACGGCAGGTCCGTACCCGCACGCGAAGGCGGGGCGCCGGCGCCGCCGCTCCATGAACGACAACCCGTATCCGACGCGAACGGAGTCATGTTGTGGCACGCACCCTGATCACCGGCGGCCTGGTCGTCACCGCCACCGACGAAATGCATGTCGACGTCCTGATCGACCAGGGCAAGGTCGTCGCGCTCGCCACTCCTGACAGCCACGGATGGACCGCCGACAGGGTCCTGGACGCCACGGGCAGGTATGTGATCCCGGGCGGCGTGGACGCGCACACCCACATGGAGATGCCGTTCGGAGGCACGACGGCCTCCGACTCGTTCGAGACGGGCACCAGGGCCGCGGCGTGGGGCGGAACGACGACCATCATCGACTTCGCCATTCAGCCCAGGGGCGGGTCGCTGCGCGAAGGATTCGACAGCTGGCTACACAAGGCCGACGGACAGTGTGCCGTCGACTACGCCTTCCACATGATCATGTCCGATGTGAACGAGTCCTCGCTCAAGGAGATGGACGCCCTCATCGAGGGCGGTGTGAGCTCGTTCAAGCTCTTCACCGCCTATCCGGGAGTCTTTCTCTCCGACGACGGTCAGATCCTCCGGGCCATGCAACGCGCCGCCGACAACGGCGGCTTGATCATGACCCACGCCGAGAACGGCCTGGCCATCGATGTCCTGGTGGAGCAGGCACTGGCGCGTGGCGAGCGGGATCCCCGCTATCACGGCGAAGTGCGCAAGGCGCTTCTGGAAGCCGAAGCCACCCACCGGGTCATCCGGCTGAGCCAGGTCGCCGGCGCCCCGGTCTATGTCGTCCACGTCTCCGCCCAGGAGGCGGTCGCCGAACTGGCGCGTGCACGGGACGAGGGCCTCCCGGTCTTCGGTGAGACATGCCCGCAGTACCTGTTCCTGTCGACCGACAATCTGGCGGAGCCGGACTTCGAGGGGGCCAAGTACGTCTGCTCGACGCCGTTGCGTCCGAAGGAGCACCAAGCGGCCTTGTGGAGAGGGCTGCGGACGAACGACCTCCAGGTGGTGTCCACGGACCATTGCCCGTTCTGCTTCAAGGGGCAAAAAGAGATGGGGATCGGCGACTTCTCCAGGATTCCCAATGGAATGCCCGGCGTGGAGAACCGCATGGACCTCCTCCACCAGGCGGTGGTCGACGGACACATCTCCCGGACCCGCTGGATCGACATCGCCTGCGCGGCTCCGGCGAAGATGTTCGGCCTGTATCCGCAGAAGGGGACCATCGCACCGGGCGCGGACGCGGACATCGTGATCTACGACCCGGAGGCGGAGCAGGTGATGTCCGCGGAGACCCACCATATGAACGTCGACTACTCGGCGTACGAAGGAAAGTCGGTGAAGGGCAAGGTCCGGACCGTCCTCTCGCGGGGAGTCCCGGTGATCGAGGCCGGCCGGTACGTGGGTCACGCGGGGCACGGGACGTATCTCCCGCGAGGGCTCTCGCAGTTCCTGTGACCGGCCGGCGGCGCGGTCGCCGGGTCGGTCGGCCTCGGGGACGTCATTTCGCGCACGTGTGCGTGCGGTTGTCCGATAGGGTCACGGCGCACGTGCACGGGTGGCCCCAGGGTGGAGATGGCGGATGACCGACGACGGAATGCAGTGGATCCCGGACGTGTTCGAGACGTACTGCCTGGCGCTCGTACGGGATCTCACGGTCCCCGAGCTGGTGCGGCGGCTGGGCGCGGACCCCGCTGCCGTGAAGCCCGGCGTGACGGGCCAGGAGGCCTTCTCGCTGGCGATGAACGAGGGGCCGGTCTCCCTCCTCGGCGCGAGTCGGGGATGGGTCTTCTCCCTGGAGCACTGGAGCGACCAGGGGGCCGAAGCCGGTGTGCTGGCCGAGGTGTCCAGGGGCACCGAGGCGGTCGTGCTGGTCAACAGCGGTATCGGGATGACGCGTTTCCTGCATGCCGTGGACGGTCTGGTGGTGGCCGACTTCGAGCCGGGTGTGCCGGCCACGGACGTGGATTTCTCCAGGGCCGAGCGGCTGGCACCCTTCGCGGTCGACGCGGACTTCTTCGAGGCGGACGGCTCGCCCGTCCTGGGGGAGGCGGGTGAAGAGCTGTGGATGCTCCGGTTCGCGGAGCGCGCCTTCGGACTGTCCCTGCCCCGGGCGGAGTTGGAGCACGGCGCGCTCGCCGCTGTGCTCCTCCCGTGACGGCCGGCCGTGCAGGGAAGCGGGGTGGAGCAGTCGATCCGCTCCACCCCGCCTTCTTCAGTCCCGGGCCGTACTAACTACGGGTACGCACCCAGCAGATCTTGGTGAGATCCGTGCACTCTTCGAACCCGGGCGTGCTGACGAAGAACTTGTCCTTGTCGAGCATGCGGTTCTTGGGGACGAAGAACAGTCCGATGCGGTTGGCCGCTCCGGAGTTCTCGTCGCCGGGAATGCTGGCCCGGCCGCAGATCTCGTTCCAGGTGTTGACCCGGCTGTAGGTGGTGTCCTCCAGCAGGGTCCAGCCGCCCCCGGTGAGCGGTGCGGCGTAGAGCTGCGTGCACTGCTTGCCGTTGTCCACCGCCTGCGGGGGCATGCCGCCGCTCTGGTAGGTCGCGGCGAAGGGGTACTCGTCGCAGCTCGACGTCGTCCCGGGCGGGGCCGAAACAGGGTTGCCGACCCATCGGTCGGGGCCGGACTTCGGACAGATGACGCCTCGGTTGGCGGTCTGTCGCGCCGCGCTCGCGAGGTAGTTCAGCGGAGCGTCGTGGGCCCGGCTCCCCGGGTGGGACGGCAGCCTCTGCATGAGCGTCCAGTAGAAGGCGGCGGCGGACGGGTTCGCTTCCGAGTTCACGACATAGGTGGGCGTGTACTCGGGGAAGACGCAGCCGGGGGCCGTTCGCGTGCCCTTGGCCTCACGGTCGCACCGTACGGCCATCTCGTTGGACGAGTAGCTGGCTGTCGACGTCGACTTGCCCTCGATCTTCCCCGAGAGCGTCCAGTCGAGCTTCATCCGGTCGTTGCCGGACGTTCCGGTCCAGGTCTGTTCCACGGTGGCCGTCGCCGTGTGGGTGTCGGCTGCGGTGGCCCACAGATTGGGCGACGACCAACCGACCGCTCCGGTGGTGCAGTTGGGGCTGCAGGAGGGGGTGATGTCGACACTGACGGCCAGCATCTTCGGATCGGTGACGTACGGAGTGAGCGAGATGGTCTGGGTGAACTTCTCACTGTCCACATTCAGATCGATCTCATGCCGGTACAGGAACGTCCACGTGGCGAAGAGCTGACCATTGACGAACTGCTGAACATCGACGGGGCTCTGCATGCACCCCGTGGTCCGGGTGAAGAAGCGGTTGGCGGAGCTGGAGGAGCAGAACGCGGTCGCGGCCGCGGCGGCCCCGGCCCGAGACTGGGCGAGGGCTCCCTTGGGGGGAGAGGCGGCGGGACCGATGCAGATCTCGGTGTTCTTCTTCCCCTTGACCGGGGTGCAGCTCTTCGCGATTCCGGCCGCGGGCGCGGCCGACTTCCCCTGGGGTGCCAAGGGCGCCAGTTGACCGAACGGTCCACCGGGCAGGGTGGTGATCGGCTCCTCGTCGGCGGGCTCCGGAGCATTGGGGTTCGCCTCGGGCAGGCGGATGTCGGGCACCGCTCCGGGCACGTCGTAGGTGCCGGGGATGAAGGCCACGGCGTCGAACGCGATGTCCTCGTCGCCGGTCCCGTCGTCGGTGATGGACGACAGCCGGACCTCGGGCGAGCTGCCCAGGCGGAACACCCCGAGTGACACCCAGCGGTTGCTGTTCCCGGCCTGCGAGATGACGCGCGTCTCGGTGCCGCGCACCGTGTCGATCTCGTAGCGGGCCTGCGTGGTCTGGGCTCCGTGATCCGGCAGATGGACCATGATCTTGGCCTGGCCCCCGAGGGCCACGTCGGGCTTCCACTTGCCGACGACCTTCAGGCGTTGGCCCTTGGCGTCGTTCTGGCGGGTGTGGGTGAAGTAGAAGTGGCCGCCGAACCCGGCGCCCAGCTGGTGCGTGTCCACCTTGCCCGGGTACACGGTCTCGGTGCCGTTGTTCGAGTAGTTGAGCGTGAACGTTCCCGCGCTGTCCCAGTACTTGGGGCAGTCGGGACGGATGGACGGAACGTTCGTGGGGACGTCGTCCACGATCACCGCATTGGCGGGCAGACCGCTGTTGCCGCAGGCCGGCGGATAGGCGGTGCCGTCGGGCTCCTCACCCATGCTGGTGGAGAACCGCAGGAACTCGTAGCCGCACGTGTCCACGCAGTCGGTCTTCCAGGTGACGGGCTCGTGCCACCAGCACATCAAGTCCTCGCGCCCGCAGGGACCCGTGGAGCCGTTGTCGTTGGTGGCGTCGTCGGAGATCCGCCCCGGGAAGCAGTCGTTGGAGGTGGGTTCGCAGAACGCGTCCTCGGGTGCTTTGAGGCGCGATCGGTTGTAGCGGGCGCTGCCCTTCGTGGACACGCTGTCGTTCGTACCGTTCCACGTGGCGGGCCGGAAGGCGGGCACCATCACGCCGGGCGACTCGACGAAGGACGGCGGGTGCGCGGCGAAGCCCAGGACCTTCTCCTGGTAGGGCCAGTTCTGCGGGCGGGCGGCGGCGCTCGCGTCCTCGTCGCCGGCGGCGTTCTCCATGAACGGCAGCCGCCCGGCGTCCCATTCGGGGTTGGCCGGGTTGTTGGCCCAGCCCAGCCCCCAGGGGGAACCGTCGCCCTGGTCGGGATGGAAGCCCGAGTTGTACGCCCACACGGCGAAGTACCAGTTCTCGGGCCGGCCGGTGGTGCCGTGGTTGGCGATCATGCCGGCGGCGCGTGTCTCGTTCCACTTGGAGACCAGGATCTGCAGTCCGGCGGCGATGTTGGCGGTGTAGTCGAGGGCTACGGCCCGCTGCTTCTGGTAGTCCCAGGCGGGGCCGCCGTGCCCGTCCTCGCGGCCGGCCAGGCGCATGTGGTCGGTGGCCTGGGTGATGCCGTAACCGCAGTCGGCCTTGGCGAAGTCGATGTCCCAGTCGTTGGACGTGTCGGCGTCGTAGAGGTTGATGCCGTAGAAGTTGCCGATGAGCGGGTTGGCCGTGACGCCCGGCACGGCCATCCGGCCGGCCTGCCACATGTTCGACTCCTGGGTGGCCACGCCGAGCATGACCTGGGCCATGGCCCGGCCGCCGCCCTCCAGGGCGGGATTCAAGAAGAGGCTCTGCGGCGAGTAGGCCGGCATGCCGAGGTTCTTCCAGTTGGCGGGCCGGGAGATGTGGGTGTTGAGATATCCCTGGACCGCCTGGTCGACGGCCCACTCCACTTGCCGAGGCTTGGGCTGCATCGCCTGGTTGCCCGGGTCGTTGCGCGGCACCGAGCAGGTTCGTTCGTCCTCGACCGGATTGGTCGGAGAGCTCGAGAACGCGGTCGCCGAAGCCCTCTTGCCGTCGGCCTTGGGCGCGGCCTTGGGCGCGGAGCCGACCAGGCCGGGGGAGGGGTCGCGTCCCTGGGCCGCGTGCGGGGAGGACACCGTCGCGGTGACGGCCCGCAGCGTGGCGCGCCGACCGGAGGCGCGCACGGTGAGATCGAGGTCGACGGGCCGAGCCGTACCGGACTCTCCCGGCTGCAGCAAAGTGCCCTTGCCGTCGGCCCACCGCGGAGGGGAGACGAGCGTCATGCCGAGGGTCGATGCCTGGGCGTCCTTGCCGACGGCCGGGAGACGGCCCACGCCGGCCGGGATGGCACCGCCCGATGCCTTGCTCGGGCCGGTCACGTACACGCCGGTGTTGCTACGGGTGACTCCGAGACCGGTCAGCGGCCCCGTCGCGATGGTGGCCGGCCGGGCTTTCGCCGCGTCAGGGCGGGTCAGCGCATCGGTGCCGAGGTGGCGGGCGGTGGCGTTCCGACCGTGATGGTCGAGCCAGAGCAGACCGCCGTGCGTGTCCGGGGCGAGCCGGAAGGGGACGCCATCGGTGCGCGCCACCGTGGTGGAGTGGCCCTTCGCGTCCAGGGAGACGATCTGGGCACCGCGGGCGGCCAGGGTGGTCTCGGCCGGTCCGGGCACAGCGGAGGTGACCTGCCCCTCGACGAGGACAGGAGCCTGGGTGCGGCCGGTGCGAGCGTCCAGGCGTAACAGGCGGGTGCCGGGACGCTCGTCGGTGCCGGACTGGGTGAGCGCGGCGGTGTCACCGGCGCCGCAGCCCGGGTTGTAGTACGACAGCGACGTGAGGACGGGCAGTTTGCGGACGGAGCCGGAGGCCAGATCGACCACGGCGGTGAAGCCGCCGCGCGCCATCAGCTCGGCCTTGTTGGTGAACGTGCGGGGCGCGTAGACGACGACCGCGTACCGGCCGGTGCCGGTCACACACGCGTTGCCGATCCAGGAGTCGGCCTCGATGCCGGGCTCGGCGAGGGTGGCCAGGTTCTTCCACGCGTATCCGGCCGAACCGGCCGCTGTCAACAGGTGAAAGCCATCCGCGTCGCCGCTGGTCGTCCAGGCGGTGTCCTGAGAGGACTGCCACCCCTTGCCCAGCAGCGCGGGCCGTTCGGCCTCGGGTATGGAAGCAGGGTGACGAGAGGCGGCCGGCGCGGGGGAACTCGTGGCCTGGGGCGATTTCGGTGGTGCGGCTCCGGCGGGAGCGGTCGACAAGACTCCGCTCAGCATCGCGGCGGCTGCGAGAGCCGACCATGACGCCCGGGGTCTGGACAGGCGATGGCGCATCGATGTCCCTTTCGGTGGAATTCTCCGGACAGCCGAAAGCTCCCTCTGTTCGTCAGAGGGAGCTCCGAAATTCTCTCCGGATGCTTGGTATCGCAGCCGGATGACTTAATTTCATACGGCACATGAAGTTTTGCGGCGATCACTCTGCCCACGGGGTCGTGGCGAGTCAAGGTTTCATTTTTCGCAAGCCCTCAAATTTGCCAAATTCCTGCGCGGCCCTCGCGGGGCTGGTCCCGGCTGCGGGGGAAGCGCGCGGAGGGCGGGAGCGGGTCCGGGTCCGCGCCGTGCCCTTCGCCCCCTTGGCATCGGCGGTCGGTGCCGGTGCGCCTCAGTCGGCGTGCCGGCGGGGGTTTCGCCGGACCGGGGGGTCCTGGCCGCTCCGGGCTCGTACGCGACGCGACGGCGTTTCCGCGGAGGGGAAGCGAGACCTTCTCGGCTTTTCTCGACCTTTTCAGATTTTTTGGTTTTCTCGGTATCGAGGGTCGAGTCACGAGCGCGGCGCCGGGTTCTGGGCGGAGTGCCGGGTGCCCGTTCGAGACCTGGTTCGAGAGGAGTGGACGGCTCGCTGCCCTGCCCCTCACCGGCACGCAAGGGAAGAAGATCGAGGCGCTCTTCCCAATCCCGAAGAAGAAGTCCAGGATTGTGCCCCCGCGACTCGCGTTCGAGGCGTCGTTGTACGAGGTTCGGCATGGCCGCATGTGGAAAGCTCTACTCGGCGTACGAGGGGAAGACGGTCACCGGCCGGGTGGAGACCGTCCTCTCGCGCGGCGAACCCGTCATCGAGCGGCGGACTTACCTGGGCCGGCCCGGCCACGGCGGTTTCGTCCCCCGCTCCACCTGCCAGTACCTCGACTAGGAGCCGCCCCGTGGACTTCGGACTCGTCCTGCAGACCGACCCGCCCGCCTCGCAGGTCGTCGGCCTGATGCGCCGCGCGGAACGCAACGGCTTCCGCTACGGCTGGACCTTCGACTCCGCCGTGCTGTGGCAGGAACCGTTCGTCATCTACAGCCGGATCCTGGAGCACACCACCAAGCTCCACGTGGGCCCCATGGTGACCAACCCGGGCACCCGTACCTGGGAGGTCACCGCCTCCACCTTCGCCACGCTCAACGACATGTTCGGCAACCGGACCGTCTGCGGCATCGGCCGCGGCGACTCCGCGATGCGCGTAGCCGGCCGCAAGCCGAACACCCTGGCGCGGCTCGGCGAGGCCATGGACGTCATCCGCGACCTCGCCGAGGGGCGGGAGGCGGAGGTGGACGGCAACCCGATCCGCCTGCCGTGGGTCAAGGACGGCAAGCTGCCGATGTGGATGGCGGCGTACGGGCCGAAGGCGCTCGCGCTTGCCGGACAGAAGGCCGACGGGTTCATCCTCCAGCTCGCCGACCCGTTCCTGACCGAGTGGATGGTCAAGGCGGTCCGGCAGGCCGCCGCCGACGCCGGCCGCGACCCGGCCTCGGTCGCCATCTGCGTGGCCGCCCCGGCGTACGTCACCGCCGACGACTCGCCCGAGGCCCTGGCCCACGCCCGCGAGCAGTGCCGCTGGTTCGGCGGCATGGTCGGCAACCACGTCGCCGACCTGGTCGCCCGGTACGGCGAGCACTCCGGCATGGTCCCGGACGAGCTGACCGAGTACATCAAGAACCGCCACGGCTACGACTACAGCCACCACGGCCGCACCGGGAACCCCGACACCGAGTTCGTCCCGGACGAGATCGTCGACCGCTTCTGCCTCCTCGGCCCGGCGGGCGCACACGTCGAGAAGCTGCGGCGACTGCGCGAGCTCGGCGTGGACCAGTTCGCCCTCTACGCCATGCACGACGACCGCGAGGGCACGATCGACGCCTACGGGACGGAGGTCATCCCGGCCTTCCGCTGACGACTGGTGAAGGCCGGGACTCCGGGGCGCCGTCTTCGTATGACGGAGCGCCCCGGCG
Organism: Streptomyces sp. NPDC046203; assembly: GCF_040646255.1. Taxonomy (NCBI): domain Bacteria; kingdom Bacillati; phylum Actinomycetota; class Actinomycetes; order Kitasatosporales; family Streptomycetaceae; genus Streptomyces; species Streptomyces sp. NPDC046203. The sequence continues at coordinate 50,769 of NZ_JBEYZX010000043.1, forward strand.
AACTCACATAGGCACCGCGTGTACGTCACCTTGGGAGTCGGTGGCGTACAAGACGCCACTGCTGAACGCGGGTGAGCCTTGCGGATCCCGACTCACAAGAAGATCTTGAGACCGGACCCTTCGGCCTGTCCGGAGATCCCATCTGACCAACTTCGCGGCACGGTCGGCCGTGAAGACGGCGTCGTCAACGACGAGTGGTTTGAGAAGAAGGCGGCCCTCGGTCTTCTTCTCCTTGCTCCACAGAGGGACTCCGGTCCTCGCGTCGAGGGCCACGAGCCGTCTGTCCGTGTAGCCGAAGACCAGTGCCCCACTTGCTGCGACCGGAGCCGAAGCAAGGGGCTTTTCGGCATCGAACGTCCAAATAGTTTGTCCGTTCTCAGGATTAACCGCCACGATTCTCGGAGGTTCGGATGGTCCATCCTGCTGCACGACCGCGTATACGCCCTGGTCCGTGACCTCCCAGTCCAGGGAAAAAGAAGCCTCTGTCTTGTAAGACCAGGCCTCGCGTCCCTCGGAGAGTGCCACAATGCGATTCGCGCCAGTACCTGCCGTATCGCCTGGACGCTGAGATTCCCTGGCCATGAACAGTACGTATCCGGCGGCTGCCCGGGGAGCGGAGGCAGCGGCGAGCCCATGGGCGGGAAGTGACCAGAGGGGCCTGAGAGTCGACAGGTCGAGGGCGTGCAAGCTGCCGTCCTGAGTGGGTGCGTACAGCGCATCCTTCGAGATGCCCAGCAGTCCGTCGCGGACCAGAGCTGGATGGGATGTAAGGGGCTTTCCGGTTCGTAGGTCGACTGCTTGAAGTGGGCCGCCTTTGCCAGGGAAGTAGGCGGTGCCCCCGTGAAGGGCGGGCTTTCCGGGGTACCACATCTGGGTCAGGGGAAACCGCTGTCGACCCTCGAGGTCGATTACGTGCAGCCTGTACGCCTCCTGAACCATCAGCAAGCCATCGGACAGAATGGGCTGTCGAGCGGGGCCGGAGGCAGCACGGATCTGCCAGGGCTCGGGCTTGTCCCGTGCTCGAGGTCCAGCGGTTTTACGACCCTGGATGTCCGCACGGTCTTTACGTGGAGATCGCTGCTTCCGCTTCTTCCGCACCTTGGCGATGGCGATGTCGTACTGCATCTCGCCACCCATACGAGGGGTTTGTGTGGCCCCCTCCTGGTGAAGGCGCTCGGAGGCGTACCGGAAGAGCTCCTGGAGGGTGATGAAGCCGTCGCCGTTGAGATCCGCTGCACCGCTGGACGCGCCTTCGATGAGCATCCCTGTGAAGAGGGATGGCGCGGGCGTCTCCGCATCGGGGTGGTGACCTTCCCAGGCTCTTTGCCACCTGGTACCGGCAGTGATGACGACGCGGCCGTGACCGGCCAACGCCTCCGCGAATTCGGCCGATCCGTCACCTTTCGCTCCTGGGAGGAAGGAGCCGCTGTAGCAGCAGTCGAGGATCACGATGATGCTTCGAGCGAGGCATTCCTCCATGACTTCGTGGATGAATGCCGCAGAGATTGCCGTATAAGAAGGTCGCTCGGGATCCGTTTGGCGGAGGGCGAAGTGGAGCTTGTCTCTCCGGCTCAACACGCCGTGGCAGGAGAGATACAGGAGGCGAACGTCGTCACCCGAAGCAGTGAGGAAGAACTCGCCAATCGCCCGCTCCAGCGTGGAGCGGTCGGCATTGATGAGTGTCTGGACCTCGAATCCTCCGATCTCGGGGTCGCGCAGGAGCGTGTCCAGGCCAGTGCAGTCCACCTCAGGTGAACGGAGCGCCGGCAGCTCAGGATGGTCGTATATCCCCGTCCCGATGAGCAGGGCTCCGCGATTTCCTTTGCTGAAAGATTGGATCGCCATATAGTCAGGCCAGATCTGTGGAGCGGTCTTCAGGAGGCTGATCGGCCGGGGTCTCGCGGTGAGCGAGGAACGCATCGATCAAACGTTCTCGCTCAGTAACCGAGGCGTTGCCCAACTCGATCACCCGGCCTTCCAGCTCCACCTTGATGCCGTGCACAGGGCGGTTCTTCAGCCAAGTGTCGGTGACGAGGAGAGCCTGGCGCAGGACAAAGGACGCGGCCGTGACGACAACTGACCCGACAGCGATCGTCTCGCCACTCTTGGCTCCGCTCGCACATTCTCCCGCCGAACGCCCCGATCGTACGTCTGCTACGTCCAGATCCTCGAGAGCCCGGCGCAATTGGCCACCAAGGCGCAGCAGTTCGTCATGATCTGGTTCGGCAAGGCCCAGAAGTTCCAGCCGTATGGTCTTGTGCATAGCCCCACTCCATTTTCTGTACTGTGCGCACGACATATTACGGAGAAATATGGCTGGGCTGAGCAGACTGTTAGGCACTGAGGCGACAACCGGGATTGAGGCGTCGCGGGCGCACCGTCCCGGGAGGGTCAGGGGCGTCCGAAGGTCAGCAGGCGGAACGCGTCGCGTGCGCCGGTGAGCTGTACACGATCGCGGGTGAAGTAGAGCTTGTTGGTGAGGAGTACGGCCCAGCGCTGCTGCCTTGGGCTGATCCACATGGCGGTGCCAGTGAAGCCGTAGTGGACCCAGACTTCCTCCCTGAGGTCAGTGTCCGGGGCCGGGTGCCAGAAGAGGCCGCGGGCGGGGGTGAGTTCGCCGGTGCGGATGCGGAGGGAGTCGGCGATCCAGGACCGGCCGAAGGTCGGCTCTGTGGGGGCGAGCATGTGGCGGAGGAAGCGAGCGAGGTCCGGCAGGGTGGAGAAGGCGCCGGCGATGCCGCAGGTGCCGCCGAGGAGGCGGGCGGAGAAGTCGTGGGCGGTGCCCTTGAGATGGGTACTGGTTTCCTTGTCGAGTTCGGTGGGGGCGCAGCGGGCGGCCATGTCCGCGGGCAAGAGGCCAAAGCGGGTCTCCGCCATGCCCAGCGGCTCCCAGATGCGGCTGGTCGCCAGGGTGTCGAGGGGCCGGCCGGTGAGGTGTTCGGCGAGGTAGCCGAGGATGAGGGCGGCGCGGTCGGTGTACTCGACGGCCTCGCTCGGGGCGCGGTGGAGAGCCTCGCACAGGACGCCGTCGCGGATGTCCTGGGGGTCGGTGCCGTAGAGGCCCTTGAGGTTGGCGCGGAGAGGCAGGCCGGCTGTGTGGGTCAGGAGCTCGCGGGCGGTGACCTGAGCGAGCGGGTGGCCGGTGACCTCGGGCCAGAAGGCGCCCAGCGGGGTGTGCAGTTGGAGTTTGCCCTCTTCGATGAGGGTGCCGATGACGGCCCACACGGCGACGATCTTGGTGAGACTGGCGATGTCGAAGAGGGTGTCGAGCCGCATCGGCTCGCCGGGGACGGTCGGGTCGAGAAGGCCGACGGTTCCGCTCGCGGCCGTGCCGTCTGCGTTGCCCACGGCCCAGACGGCCCCCGGGTACACCCGGTCGCGGACGCCGTCCTGGAGGAGCTGTTCAATGCGCGGGATGTCGAGCGTCATGGTGCTCCGATCGTAGTGAGATGGCACGGGCCTGGACAGGTACGCCACGGGTGATCACGCCAGTCGCCTGCCCAGCTCGGCGAGCGTTGTGGCGGTGGCGCTCAGCGGGAATCGGGCCGCGTTGGCGAGGCCGGCCGCACGGAGGGAACGGAGGAGCGCGGGGCTCGTGCGGAGACGTTCCAGGTCGGAGGCGACGACACGAGGGTCGGTGAAGTCGGTGGCCAGACCGGTTCCTCCGAGGGCTTCGCTGAGGCCGGGAACGGGTTGGTGGAGGACGGGCAGACCGCATGCCTGGGCTTCGAGGGCGACGAGGCCCATGGCCTCCAGCGTCGTGGAGGGCATGACGAGGACATCGTGGTCGGCGAACGTCTTCCATAACTGCGGGCGCCGCAGCCAGCCCAGGTAGCGCACGTGCGCTCCGAGCTGATGGAGACGTGGGCGGAGCGCGTGGAACTCGGCCCGGGGTGTCGCGATGGAGAGTTCGGCGGACCGGGTGAAGGGGAGGGCTGCCAGCAGGTTCTCGAATCCCTTCTCGGGGGTGAGACGGCCCGCGTACAGGATCCGGAGATGGCTCGAAGACCGGCTCGGGGAGCGAGGCAGCGGGGCGGAGAGGAGGTGGTCCGGTATGCCCCAGGGGATCTTCTCGATCTTGCGGCGCCTCGTGTCGGGAGCGAGCCGGAGCAGCCGGTCGGCCATGGCGCCCGTGGGCACCACGATGGTGTCCGCCGCCCGGGCCGCTTGGCGCAGAACGGTGAGCTGCTGCGGGTGGGCCTCCGCGAACAGCAGATCGGTTCCATGGACGAGCGCGATGCGCGGGCGGTTCGGGAACGCGCGGATCAGGGCCGGCGTGGCGCCGAAGGCGAGGTGCTGAAGATGGAGCACTCCGGCATCGCTCGGGTCGACGGCTTCGGTGAGGGCGCGCCGCAGCAGGGTGACGTAGCGGTGGTACGCGTATCCGGTCAGGGACTTGCCGGGGGCGCACAACAGCTGCAGCCCCGCCGGCGTGAGCGGAGGCAGTCCGGTCGAGTCCGGGGCGAGCATAAAGGCCCGGGCAGGCAGTCGGGGGTGCTGTCCGGTGTACAGATCGAGGAAGAGTTCGACGCTGCCGCCGGGGCTGGGGAAGGGCAGGTCCAAGGCGGTGATGACAGTGGGGTTCACGTGCGGCCCCCTGGGTTCTCCTCGTGTAGACGGGAGGTCTCGATGCCCTCGCTGAAGCGGTACTTCAGACCGTGCTGCTGGTAGCTGGCCGTTGCACCGAGCGTCTGGAGGAAGACCAGCTTGCCGAAGGTCATCCGCGGGTACACGCGGACCGGTCGGCTCGTCCGGATCTCCAGCGTCCAGCGGATGGCGTGCCCTTGATGTCCCAGCGGCGCGGAGACATGGACCCAGATGCCCAACGCGCCGATCGTCCTGTCGCCGTTGAGGAGCTGGGCGTACGTCTCCGAACCGGTCCGCTCGTATGTCGTACCGAGGTAGAGGATGTCGGGAAGCAGCATGTACCCGGCTTCGGGTATGACCACCTCGCTGAACTCGGTCGGGGTGGCCGCGTCAAGGGAACCGTCGTGGAGGCGCAGGCTGTCGCCCAGCCGCCAGTCGTAGGCGTTGGGCGAGACCCTGTTCGGCTCGTACGGCTCGATGGCGATCTCGCCGGCTGCGCGGGCGGCTGCGATGGCCGGACCGGTGAGGATCACGAGGCCACCGCACCGAAGGGTCCGTGGGTGGCGATGTCGCGCCAGTAGGCGGAGGGCTGCGGGCCGGCCGAGGACTGGTACTTGCCCGAGTAAAGGGTCACGGGACCGACCGAGACGAAGAACATGATCTGGCCGATTCGCATGCCGGAGTAGACACGGAGCGGGCGGATAGGCGAGAGCATCAGGGTCCACTGACCGTGGAAGCCCAGGTCTCCGATAGGCGCGGTGATCTCGACGAAGAGGCCGAGGCGGCCGACCGACGAGCGGCCGAAGAGGAGCGGGACGAAGGTGTCGGAGCCGATTTCCTCGATGGTGTGCCCGAGGTAGAGCTGTCCCGGTTGGAGCTTGAAGCCGTCGGGTCCGATCCCGATCGCCTCGGTGGGGTTCGGTCGGTGGGCGTCCAGCGCGCCGGCGGTGTACGTGAGGAGGGTTCCGCCGAGCCGGACGTTGTAGCTGTTCGGGTTGACCTGGGCCGGTTCGAACGGGGAGATGCGGATGCGGCCGTCCGCGGCGGCCTGAGTGATCTCGGGACCGGTGAGGATCATCGGGACTCTCCGTCGGTGAGGGTGCGCTGGACTGCCTGGCTGAGGGATGTCCCGGTTCGCTGGATCCGGCCGCCGACGTAGGCATCGGCGAGATAGCTGGTGGTCAGAACGATCGGCATGCGGTCGGGCAGAGGGAACGGTGCTGACACGATCGGGCCGGCCCGCTCGGCGAGATGGGTGAGGAGAGCGGCCGGGTTCGCGACATAGGGATCAGGGACGTGGGCGTGGACGAGGTCGTTGCCGAACGGCTCGATGGCCAGGAGGTCGCCTTGCGAGAGCGTGGTCCCGAGGTGGGGGGAACGGAATGCGGTCTCGTTCAGTACGACGACCTCGGCTCCCAGGCTGCTTGGCCCGTGGTGAAGACGTTCGACGAGGTCCCAGGCCAGCGCACGACGGTCCAAAGGGCCTTTTCTGTAAGGAAGCCGAAGCGTTCCCAGTGGTAAGCGCAGCTTCTGCTGCCAGGAGGCCAAGGAGCGGCGGAACGGATACAGATCCTGGGGGACAACCGAGGCCGGCGGGAAGTCGGCCACCCGGCTGGCCCAGCTGGTGTCCAGGGGCTGCACGAGCGCGTACCCGGTGGCCAGCTCCCGACCCTTGAGGATCACGGTGTCGCCGACACGGACCGGAGCGGGCCGGTCACTGTGGCAATGTCCGGCGAAGACGACATCGAGGAACGGGCAGGACTTCGCCAGCCCGAGGTCTTCGTCGAACCCCGAGTGGCTCAGCACCACCCACGAGTCGACCTCGTGGTGGTGGGCCAGTAGCAGCTCACGCAGTGCGCCGACCGGTTCGAGGACATGATGTCCGGCCCGCTGACCGACCGGAATGGCGTTGAACGCCTGAGGGCTGATGATGCCGGTGACGGCGACTCGGCGGGGCCCCACCCGGATCAGTCGCAGGGTGGGGAAAAGAGGCTTGCCGGTCTTGCTGTCCACGGCGTTCGCGCACACCGTGATGCGGTGCAGGCCGGGCTCGAAGTAGTGGGGCCAGCCGTGGTTGCCCGGCGCGATCACGTCGTAGAGCCGGAGCAGGATGTCTCTTTCGATTCGGCCCCGGCCGAGCCGGTAGTAGCCGGTGCCTTCGAAGAAGTCGCCGCAGTCCACGACGAGGGCGCCGTCCTGCCGTGCTGCGTGCAGGTAGGCGAGCATCGGGACGGCGGTGTCGAAGGCCGAGTGGACGTCGGTGGTGGCGACGATCCGCTGGATCAGCCGTCGCGCTGGGGTCATGGGGTGACCTCGCAGATGTCGGCTCCCAGGGAGAGGAGCTTCCCGGGGAGATCCGCGTGGCCACGGCGCAGTTGATCGACACCGCCGAGCGTGGTGACTCCGCGTGCGGTGAGGCCGGCGACGGCGAGAGCGGAACCGGTGCGGATGTCGGTGGCCTCGACTCCGGCGCCGCTCAGCCGCTGCGGTCCGACGAACCGGCACTCGGTGGAGGACACTTCCGTGATGACGGCACCCAGCCGGACGAGTTGCGGAAGAAGGTTGCCGTGGCGCCCCGGGTTGATCGGGTCGGAGAAAAGATGGGTCCCCGGGAAGCCCAGGGCCAGCGCCAAGAGCGGCGGTTCGAAGTCGGCGTCCAGACTGCCGGGCGCGAGACTGGCCAGGGCCCGCAGCGGCCGGCCAGTCGGCTGGATGTCCTGGCCCTGGATGGTCAGGGCTTCGGTCTCCTCCGAGGTGGGGATGCCCAGCCGGTGCAGAGCCGCGATGAGCGGTGCGATGTCGGGACTGTGGACGCCCGTGATCCGAGCCGTGCCGCCGGTCGCGGCCACGGCGCAGGCCAGCGTCCCGGCCTCGATCTTGTCTCCGGGCATCCTCCAGACCGGCGACTCGGCGACCTCGGACGACGGCGGGGCGAGGGTGAGGACACGATCGGCGGCCCGGCACGCGTAGCCCACCGCCGTCAGGGCTGTCAGAACACACAGCACCTCCGGCGAGAGGTTCGGCTGGCCGAGCCGCAGCGGCACTTTTGCGGCCACGGCCCGGAGAACCGCCGCGATGGTGGCCCCGCGAGAACGGAACGGGAGTGCCAGGGACACGGTTCCGCCGACCAGCCTGCCCGCCTCGACGACATACCCGTGGTCATCCACCCGCACCCGGTCGCCGAAGCTCTCGTAGACCTTGAAGTGTTGCTCCATGCCCCGGTCTCCGATCCGGCAGCCGCCCGGCCAGGGGAGCCGCGCCCGGCCGTGCAGGGCGAGGAGTGCGGGGACGAGGTAGTACGAGGCCCGGATGCGGGACGCCCGCTCGCTCAGCCCGTCGAGCGGCTGGGCGGCGTCGGCCGGGAGGATCAGAGCGGTGTGGGCGTCGTCGATCGGACGAGCGGTGTTCCAGCCCGCTTCGTGCAGCAGGCTCAGCAGCGTCCGAACATCGGAACTGACAGGGACGTTGTCGAGGCGAACGGGCCGGAGCAGGGTGGCCGCGGCGGCGACGAGCGGGAGTGCCGCGTTCTTCGAGCCATCGACGGCCACCGAGCCGGAGAGGGGCCGGCCGGGCCGGATCGCGATCACCTGGGCCGACAGGGTGGGAACAGGGGTGCTCACGTGCAACTCCTCTGTACGGGAAGTGGTGTGGAAGCGGTGGACCTGGCCGTGGAGAGGGTCGGCACGTCGAACTCGGCCCAGCAACATTTGCCGTGGGCCAAGGGCGTTGTCCCGAAGCGGTCGGCCAGGGCGTCGATCAGGAAGAGGCCGCGACCGCCCTCGCTGCCGAGGTCCGGCAGGGAAGGGGCCGGGAGCGTGGGACCGGCGTCGTGGATCTCCATACGCAGGACCGCGTCGGACAGGCGGGCGGTTACCGTGACCGGGCAGTGTCCGGCGTACCGGATCGCGTTTGTCACGAGTTCGCTGAACACGATCTCGGAGGCGTGGACGACATCGGCGTCCGATGCGACTGCCGCCCAGTCTTGGACGACGTCCCGTAGTAGCCGACGTGCCGTGGTCACGGCGACCGGCGTGGGCGGGATGGTGAAGGTGATCTGGTGTGCTTCCACGCGACCTCCAGAGATGGGATCAGCCATCCCAAGGAACCGTGGAAAGAGTCGGGTTGGCTACGCGCTGTGCATCTGCTGCATCCCGTATGCACAAGTCGCATGCCGACCCCGCACAGCTCGCATACGCTCGCGCGCACAGGCATGCTCTACGAGGATGGAAGGGCGTGGATGGCAGACGTGAAGACCGAAGCCGGGAACATCGGCGAGACGATCAAGCGTGCCCGGCAGCGCAGCGGTCGCACACAGACCGACGTAGCCACTGCTCTGGGCTACCACCAGTCCAAGCTGAGCCGCTTGGAGAGCGGACGCGGCACCGACGACGTCCGCGTCCTTCGCGCCGTCGCAGCCGAACTCGGCATTCCTCCTGGTCTGTTCGGCTTGAGCGGCCTCGGCCCGTCCGCTGTACCACACCCCGACGATCCAGAGACAGAAGACATGCGCCGCCGCACTCTCCTCGCCGCGAGCATTGCCTCCCTCACGGCCCCGGTCGTGCCTGCGGCTGCCCGGCCCGCACTTGTCGGCGCTGCCCACGACGATCTCGTACGAGCGCTTCTTCCTGGACCCCGGACTGCCGTGGCATTCCCGCCAAGGGCGAACGGAGACATCGACTCCCTGCGGGACAGGCTCGCCACCGCACGCCGCCTGTTCTCCACTTGTGACTACGCGGAGCTGGAGGTCACGCTGCCCGGCCTCATCGCCGATCTCCGGGAGACTTCCGGAGATCATCAACACGCCGGCGAGACTGCCGGCCCGCTGGCCACCGCCTACCAGACGGCGACGAGCCTGTTGCTCAAGCAGGGCGACCACGGAAACGCCTGGCTCGCCGTCGGCCGTGCCCTCGCCGAGGCCGAACGGTCCGGTGACCCCGTCGTTCTGGCTTCCAGCGTGCGTGTGCACGCCCACGTCCTGACCCGCGAGAAGCACACCGGCCAAGCCGTCATCCTCGTTCGGCATACGGCAGACCAGCTCGCCGGAGCCTATGACCAGCGCCCGCCCCGTTACCTTGCCGCTGTGGGACTGCTTCTGCTGCGCGGAGTGACCGCCGCGAGCAGCGCCGGCGACCGTGCGGCCACCCGGGAGTTCCTCGACGAGGCGAAGGACGTCGCCCGCTACGTCGCACTCGACCAACCTGATGCCTGGGCCAACTTCAGTCCAACCAACGTCGCACTCCACGCGGTCAGCGCCTCGGTCGCCTTCGGAGACGCCGGTATCGCCCTCAATGCTGCCGCCCCTCTCATGCGCCGTCACATCCCGGTCCCTGAAAGGCGGGCAGCCCTCTGGGTCGAGGCCGCCCGCGCCTACAACCAGCAGGGCCGACTGGCCGAGAGCTACCAGGCTCTCCGGATCGCCGAGACCTGCGCCGCCCAGGACGTACGCCGCCCTGCTGTCCGTGACCTGGTCGCCGACATGGCCGCCCGTGACCGACGACGTACGCTGCCCGAACTCCACCACTTCAGCCACCTACTGGGAGTTCCCGCGTGACCGCACAGCCGTTCCTGTACGTAGTCGTCTGCGCCGCCGGCATCGCGGGCGACGCTCACAAGCTCATCACCGCGGCGCAGCAACGGGGTTGGAGCATCGGTGTCGTGGCCACTCCGCAGGCGCTCGGCTTCCTGGACACCGGTGCGATCGAAGAACGGACCGGTTACCCGATCCGCTCCGCCTGGCGGAGCCCCGGAGACCCGCGCCCGCTTCCGCCCGCTGATGCGATCGCCGTCGCGCCGGCCACGTTCAACACGATCAACAAGTGGGCGGCCGGTGTCGCGGACACCCTCGCGCTGGGCATCTTGTGCGAGGCGTACGGGATGGGGATTCCGACGGCGGTCCTGCCGTACGTGAACGCGGCGATGGCCGCACATCCGGCGTACGGGCGGAGTCTGACGCAGCTGCGGGAGATGGGTGTCCTGGTCGGGTCGTACGAGCCGCACCAGCCGAAGGCGAGTGGGGGAGCGGAGCGGTTCCGCTGGGCGGAAGCGCTCGATCTGCTGGCCCCGAGTGTCTGAGACCGCGGCCTGGGCGGTACACGCTCCTGGCGTGGCGGAGACGGCCGGGGGGGCCGGGGGGCACACGGGCCGCCCCCCCGGGGTGGGGAGTGC
>NZ_JBEYZX010000044.1:0-58008 GCF_040646255.1 Streptomyces sp. NPDC046203
TCACGACGAGGATCGACCACCACGGCCTGACCCGTCGACTCATCGGCGATCATGTACGACGCCTGCGAAAGGCAGTCGAGGTAGTACTGGGCGAAAAACACGGCGGAACTCCCTTTCGCGTGATGCGGCGCGCCCGCTGGAGCGGGCCCCGTGACCGGCGGTCCCGGAATGCGTACCCGCATCCACCGTCGACCTCGAATACCCCCCTAGGTATCAACACTCCCGACCGTAAACGGGTGCGGCCGGGAAAGTCAAATACCCCTAGGGGTATCAATCCGCTCCCCCGCCGAGACGGCCCGGACCATTGACCGCGCCAGGGCTTGCCCCTACCTTCCTCGATAGTCCTTTCTGGACTATCGAGGCGCGATCACCTCGCGCGAGGGCCGGGGAGCCGCCATGTCACGAGCCATGCAAGCCCGCACCGGAAACAGCACGGCCGGCGCGACCGGCACACCCGGCACGACGGACACCGGCACGACCGGCACCACCGCCCCTGACGGCACCACCGCCCTTGACAGCCCCGCCTCCCCCGGCGGTCCGGCCGGGAAACGCGAGGGCGTGCGCTGGGGGCGCGCCGCCGCGCTCGCCGTCACCGTGATCTGCCTCCTCTACGCGCCGGTCGCGATGACCGGGCTCTGGCCGTTCGCGCGCCCGGGCGCGCCCTCCCTCGGCCAGTGGCTGCTCGGCCGGTCGGTCTCCCCCGGGTACGCGGCCACCCTGATCCAGGACCGCGCGGTCCCGTACGCCCGCAGCCTGGGCCCGCTGATCGTCCACTCGGTGCTGGGCGGACTGCTCATGCTGATCGGCCCCGCCCAACTGCTCACTGCGGTCCGCCGGCGGATCCGGCTCCACCGGGCCCTCGGCATCCTCTACGCCGCCGCCGTATACGTGTCGATGGCGGGCGTCGCGCTGTATCTGATCCGCACCCGGCCCGAAGAGACCTTCAGCGGGGCGGCGTTCTGGGTCGTGCTCGCCACGCTCCTGACGGGCACCGTCCTCAGCGTCACCTTCGGCGTGCTCACCGCCGTGGCCGGACTGCCGGAGCTGCACCAGCGATGGATGCTGCTCTGTTACGCCTACCTCATGACCGCGCCCCTGCTGCGGATCGAGTGGGGCGCGCTGCCCGCGCTCTATCCGGGGCTCACGCTCCAGGAGATCAACCTCGTCGCACTGATGCCTCTCGGCACGCTCGTCGTGCTCGGCGCCCTGCTCGCCTCCCGCGCGATGGACCGGCGGGACAACCACCCGTACGTGAGCGGCCGTTGGTGGCCCGCTCCGGCGCTCGCCACCGCGTACGCGGTGGCCGTCGCGGGCCTGGTGTGGCTGGGCCACGGCTTCGCCGGGCACGGCACCCCGGGGCGCCGGCTGCTGCTCGCGTACGCCGTCCCGTACGTCCTGCTCCTCGCCGTCCCGCAGGTCCGCGCCCTGCGGGCGGCCCGGCGCGGCGCGGTGTGGGCGCGCGAGGAGTGGCACACCCATCTGGTGGTGATGTGCCTGGCACCCGCGTTCTCGGCGGGAACGGCGGTGATGCTGCAACGGGCCATGGACCTGGACGAGTTGACGGCTCTGACGGCGGGGGCGGGCCTCAGCGTCGGCTTCCTGGCCTTCGGCGCCCATGTCCTGGTCGGGGTACGGGTGTTGTCCGGCCGCCGGGCGCACGGGCGACGGACGGACCCGTCGGCGTCCCGCACGGCAGCGGCCACGGCTACGGCCACGACGGCGGTACCGGGCCTCGAAGGGGAAGCGCCGTAAGCGGCCCCGGCAACCGGGGGCCGGCGCGCGCCGGCCCGGCGTGTACGGTCGCGGCATGGCTGATGTCCGGTTGACCACGCCCTCGTTCCTGGTGCTCGGCGTCATCGACACGCTCGGCGAGGCCAGTCCGTACGACGTGAAGGTCGAGGCCGCGCGTACGGTCGCACCGTTCTGGTCGGTCCCGCACGCGCAGGTGTACGCGCAGTGCGACCGGCTGCTGGCGGCGGGGCTCGTCGCGGAGGTACGACGGGAGGGCGGCCGGGGACGACGGCTCCTCCGGGTCACCGAGGAGGGGACGCGGGCGCTGCGCGGATGGCTGGAGGACACGGCGTTCGTCCCGGTCGAGGCCCGCGAACGGAGCATCCTGAAGCTCTGGTTCGGCGCGCGTCCCGGGCACCACGCCCCGGTCCAGATCGGCGCGCACACCCGCGCTCTGGAGGAGTACGAGCAACTGGCCGCGGCGGTGGGCGAGTCGATGCCCCGGGGGCAGCGTGAGGCCCTGGAGTTCGGCATCCGTTACGAACGGATGATGGTCGACTTCTGGCGCTGGGCCGCGGACCGGGAGCCGGGCCGCGGCCCGGATCGCGTACCGGAACCGGACCGGGCCCCCGGTCCTGCCCCCTCCCCCTCCCCCGGACCGGAGCCCGGGGACGCGGCCTGACCTGCGGAGCAACAGTCCGGCCGGGACCCTCAGGAGCCGGTGTTCTCCGCCGCCTCGGCGATGACGCGCGCCAGTTCACGGGGACGGGTGGTCATGGGCCAGTGGCCGGAGTCGATGTCGGCGTACCCGATCCGGGTGGCCCGGGCGAGTTCCGGGCTGACGCCGGAGGCGATCCACTCCTGGGCCTGGGCGGGGGTGAACTCCGGGCAGACGAGCACCAGGGGGATGTCGAAGCGACGGTCGTCGGTCAGCCGCACCACGCCCCGCGCCACCCCCTCGGGCACCGGGTGGGCACCCGCGGCGAGCCGCTCCCGGGTCGGCTGGTCGAGGTCGGCGGCGTCGGGGCCCTCGAAGGCGGCCCAGCCCGGGAAGGGCATGACGCCGTCCTGGATCTCGAAGAAGTCGGCGTAGGCGCTGCCGTGGGCGGCCGGGTAGCCGCCGACGAGAGCGACCTTGGCCACCTTGTCCGGGCGCGCGTCGGCCGCCAGCCACGCCAGGCTCGACGCGGCGGAGTGGCCGACGACCAGAGGCTTCCCAGGGGAGTCGGCCACGGCGGCGAGCACGGCCGCCAGCTGGTCGTCGAGGGTGGCGGAGGTGTCGCCGTCGCCCTGGCCGGGGAGCGTGACCGGGACGGGCCGGTGGCCGCGCACGGCCAGTTCCAGAGCGACGTCGTCCCAGGCGGATCCGTCGAGCCACAGGCCGGCGATGAGCAGGATGTCCATGTCGTCGTTCTCCCGGAGAGAGTGCGGTACTGGCCCGGTGCACGCTAGCGGCAGGGGCCGACATCGGCGGCCCGCACTACGCCGTACGCGGGCCGGAAATCCCGCCGGGGGCTTCCTGCGCCGAGGGCGTTCAGCGCGCCGCCCGTGCTCCGGCGGTCTTCGCGGCGGTGACGAAGGAGCGAATCAGCTCGGGGTCCTTGACTCCGGGAGCGGACTCGACCCCGCTGGAGACGTCGACGCCCCAGGGCCGGGCCTGCCGGATGGCCTCGGCGACATTGCCGGGGGTCAGGCCGCCGGCGAGGAGCCAGCTGCCCTCGGGCCGCGCGGTGTCGAGGAGGGACAGGTCCCAGCGGGCACCGGAACCGGCCTCGGGCGAGTCCAGCAGCAGGACCTCCTCGCGGTACGCGCCGACCCGGGTGTCCGGCCGGTCCTTGAGGGAGGTGGCGCGCCACAGGTGCGGGAACAGGGCGAATGCCTCGGCGAAGTCCTCCTCGCCGTAGGCGGGTCCGTGCAGCTGGAGGGCGCCGATGCCGATGTCGCGGGCGAACCCGGCGGCCTCGGCGGCGGGCATGTCGTTGACGACGAGTACCGAGGTCACTCCGGTCGCCCCGGTCGTCACGTGCGCGGCGAGCCGCGCCGCCTGGTCCCGGGCGAGTCCGCGCACACTGCGCTCGCTGATCACCAGCCCGATCGCGTCGGCGCCGGCCTCGATGGCCACGTCGATGTCGGCGGTCGTGGCGAGCCCGCACACCTTGACGAACACTGTCTCTCCTCCGCTGCCCCGCGCTGCCGTGCCCGCCGTACCCGGGCAGGGGGCGGCGGCCCGGCCGAGCCTACCGCCGCCGGTGCCGGTGCCCATGCCGGTGCCGGTGCCGGTGCCGGGCCGTCGTCGGCTCTTGCGGCCCGCCCCGCCCGGCCCGGGAGGGGCGGGCCCGGCGGTCAGGGACGGGCACGGCCGTCAGGGACGGGCACGGCCGTCAGGGGCGGGTCAGCACCAGCACGTCGTAGCGCTCGACCACGGGGGACGGCCGGTCCGGCGGTTCCGCCCGGGCGGCGGCGGCCAGACGGCGTAGGGCCTGTCTTTTGGATCAGGCCGGATCAGGGAGCGGGGTCCGGTGCACTGCACTCGCTTCGCTCGCTCCGTCTCGGCGCTTTGATCCATCCTTCGGATGCCGAGCAGCGATCGCAAGGCGGAGGAGGGAGACAACGCGGTGGGGGCGCCTCCCGTGCCCGGAGGGCCACGGGGGAGCGCGTGCCGGGGCACGCGAGCCCGGCAAGATCCGAAAGACAGGCCCCTGGTCCAACGGCGTACTCGGCTTCCGTCAGCCGGGCGAACTTCGACTGCGGCCGGGTGGTCATCCGTTCGTGGAAGTCGCGCAGTCCGCGGGTGACGGGCCGGGCGAAGGAGGTGACCGTACGGAGGACCAGGCCGGCCGCCGTGAAGTCGGCGACGATCTCGGACTCCGACGGGAACCGCCGGGCGTCCGTGGCACGCGGCCGGGGCCAGTACGTGTACACCGGCGCGTCCAGCCGTTCGCGGACCGTGGTGCGCACGACGAGCGAGCCGCCGGGGCGCAGCACCCGGGCGGTCTCGCGGGCCGCGCGAACCCGGTCGGGTAGATGGTGGACCAACCCGGGACATCAGGGCGAGATCGAAGCGGCCGGCGGGCGCCGGGACGGCTTCCGCCGTACCGGCTACGTAGTGGACCGTGTCGTGCGCGTTGAACTGCCGGGCCCGGCGCAGCATGGGAGCCGAAGGGTCGACGGCCGGCACTGTGGAAGCGCCGAGCAAGCGGGCCATCGACGCGCTGAACATCCCTGCACTGGAGCCGAGTTCGACGACGGCGGGGGCCGGCCGGTCGGCGAATGAGCCGATCAGCCGGGTCCAGTCGCGCAGCGCGTCCTCGGGTATCTCGTTACCGCGCTGATAGACCTCCGCCAGCCGCTCGTCGTCGTGGTCCCGGACCGCCACCGCCGAAGCCGCCGGCGGTGGCGTGCACTCGCTCCCGTCCATGCCGGTGATCCTCACCACGCCACCCCGGGCACAAGGACACGCGGGCACGCGAGCGGGCCGCCATGTCCTCAGCCCTCAGCCCTCAACGGGAGATGACCGCCTCCTGTCCGATCCGGGACAGCTTCTCCGGGTTGCGCACCGCGTACAGTCCGGTGACCAGGCCCTCGTCGACCCGCAGCGCGAGAACGGTGTCGGTCTCGCCGCCGGTCCCCACGATCAGCGCCGGTCCGCCGTTGATCCGGGCCGGTCGCAGGGTGCCGAGCGTGGTGATCCGGACGAGGACGGCGATCACCCGGTCGGCACCGACGACGGGTTCGAGCGCGGCGCGGACGACCCCGCCGCCGTCGGTGAGCAGCACCGCGTCGGGGGCGATCAGATCGCACAGGCTCTGCAGGTCGCCGGTCTCGACCGCCGTCCGGAACGCGTCGAGCACCCCTTGGGTCTCCGCCGCCGACACCTCCCCGCGCGGGCGGCGCGCGGCGACATGGGCCCGGGCGCGGTGGGCGATCTGCCGTACGGCGGCGGGGGACTTGTCGACGGCCGCCGCGATCTCGTCGTACTCCATGCCGAACACCTCGCGCAGGACGAACACCGCCCGCTCGGTCGGCAGCAGCGTTTCGAGCACCAGCATCATCGCCATCGAGACGCTGTCGGCGAGTTCGACGTCCTCGGCGACGTCCGGCGCGGTGAGCAGCGGCTCGGGCAGCCAGGGGCCGACGTACGACTCCCTGCGCCGGGCCAGGGTGCGCAGCCGGGTGAGGGCGAGGCGGGTGGTGATCCGGACGAGATACGCCCGCCGTTCCCGTACGGCCGACAGGTCGACGCCCGTCCACTTCAGCCAGGTCTCCTGGAGCACGTCCTCGGCGTCCGCCGCCGAGCCGAGGAGTTCGTAGGCGACGGTGAAGAGGAGATTCCGGTGGGTGACGAAGATGTCGGTCGCCAGGTCGGCTTCCCTGCCACCGACTTCGGCCCGCGCCGCCGCCTCTCGTCCCCCGCGTTCGCCGTCCGCCTTCCGTTCCCCGTGTTCGCCGTCGGCCATCCGCCGCTCCTGTCCGTTCGCCGTCGTGCGCGCGTCGTCGTCCGCACCCACGCCGGTCCCCGGGACGGCCCCTGCGCCGACCCCCGCACCTGTGTCTGTCCTTGTCATGGACACAGGACGCCGGCGGGGGCCCGTGTGTGACATCCCGGTCCGGTGGCGTGGCTCACAGGGCGGCACGGTGACGGACAGGACACCCGAAGATCACCGACCGTCACGCCTTGGGTATGCTCTGCTGCCCCCACGCCGGTGCCGACCTTGGGCGCCTCTCACCTGCCTGTCGCCCGACGGCAGTTGTCCGTACACGAAGAGGAGGGAACGCCGATGCTGATGGAGTCGGTGTACCGGAGTGAGGATGTGCCGATCGACGAGAGGTTCGACTGCTGGCGCACGCTCCTCGGCCGGACGCACGCCCCGGTGGACCTCGTCAGCGAGCACCGGCAGGATCTCCTCGTCGTCCAGCGCACGTTGAGCCTCGGTGCCGTGTCCGTGTGGCCGTCGTCGTTCCACCCGGTGGTCTTCCGGCGCACTCCCCGGCTGATCCGGGAGTCGGATCCCGAGGGGCTGCACCTCACCCTTCCGCTCAAGGGGATGCTGCACGTCAGCAGGGAACGGGGCGAGACCTGTCACGATCCCGACAGCTTCAACGTGCTCAGTACGTCACGCCCGTTCGAGGTCCGGTCCATCGCGTCGGCCGACGGACTGCACACCGGAGTGGGGCTGGAGGTACCCGCGGCCCTTCTGCCCTTCCCGGGCCGTCTGCGCGACCGGCTGACCGGACTGCGGCTCTCGGCGAAGGACGGATTCGGCGCCCTGCTGGCGCAGTTGCTCACCCAACTGACGCACGGCTCCCATTCCTACCAGCCCGCCGACGGCCCCCGCTTGGGGACGATCGTGGTGGACCTGCTGTCCGCGCTGTTCGCCCACGCCCTCGACACCGACGGCCCGCTCGCTGCGGAGACCCACCAGCAGACCCTCGTCGTGCGCATCCGGGCGTTCATCCAGGCGAACCTGCACGACCCGGCGCTGACCCCGTCCGCGGTCGCCGCCGCGCAGCACATCTCCACGAGCTACCTCCACCGTCTCTTCCAGCACGAAGAGGAGACCGTCGCGGCCTGGATACGGCGGCAGCGGCTGGACCGCGCCCGCCGCGACCTCGCCGACCCGGCGCAGTACGCCGTCCCGATCCATGTCGTCGCCGCCCGCTGGGGTTTCCCCCAAGCAGCCGACTTCAGCCGCGCGTTCCGGAACGCCTTCGGCGTCCCGCCCAGGGAGTACCGCCGCCTTGCCCGGAACCCCGACATGGCCGTGTGACGCCCGCTCGAAACGTTCCCGCCCGCGCGGCGGCAGCCCCCGGAACACGTCGGAGGCGTCTTCAGGACCACGGGGACCCCCGTACCCCGTGGCCCTGGAGACGGCTCCGGCACGCGGACGGCACTCGGCCGCCGCGCGGGTGCGGACACTGCCGCCCCACGAGGAACCACCTTCAGAATGCGGGGAGTTCCCGCGAGTTGTCGTTGGCTCTGAGTCCACGGTTTCCTGGCTGTGCGTCCACTCGACGCTTGCCGGTCGGCGGCCGGGCACCGTCGAGAAGCCGGGATCGCCTCCGGCGAGACGTCACTCCGGCGTACAACTTTTCCCTTCCGTCACGGGTCCGTCTCTGCGGAACTCATCGGTTCCGCAGACACAGACGGGCACGTGGAAGCCGAAGGGCCGTCTCGCGCGCCCCTTCATCCGTGGGGAACACCTATGCGTATGCGTGCCTCCGCCGCCGTCGCGGCCGGCGCTCTGGCTCTCACCACTCTCACCACTCTCACCGCCCTCACCGCCCTCACCGCTCCCGCCGCGCGGGCCGACGACTACCGGGGCGACATCAAGATCTCCGGTGTCGTCGTCAACGGCGGCAAGCCGGTCGTCCTCGGCACCACCGCCAAGAAGACCTTCACGGTCTCCTTCACCGTCACCGACGGCTCCGGTGTCAGCATGGCGAAGGTGCTGATGTGGCACGGACCGTCCTTCGCCAGGATGGACTACGCCATCCTGCCGAACACGTCCTACGCCTCCTGCACCAAGTCCGGTGCCACGAGCGTGAACTGCCGGCAGACCTTCACGGTCGGCCCGGCCTCCAACATGCTCAACACGTACGCGGGCACCTGGAGGCTCACGGCGTCGGCGCAGGCCAAGGACTTCGACTACGTCCAGAAGGACGATCTCAAGAGCTTCCGTGTCCAGCGCGACTCCAGGCTGACGGCCGCCGCCGCACCGAAGACCGTGAAGAAGGGCGCGACCGTCACGGTGAAGGGCAAGCTGTCCCGCGCCAATTGGGACACCGGACGGTACGGGGGCTACGGCAGCCGGTCGGTGCGGTTGCAGTTCCGCAAGAAGGGCGGCACCTCCTACACCACGGTCAAGACGATCAAGGCGGACGCCGGCGGCAATCTGAAGACCACCGTCAAGGCGTCCACCAGCGGCTCCTACCGCTACACCTTCGCGGGCGACACGACGACCCCGGCGGCCTGGGCCACGGGTGCCTACGTCACCGTCAAGTGAGGTGAGACGGCCGCGCGATCGCCCTCACCGGATCGCGCGCTGACGGCCGCGAGGGCGCACTCCGGCCCGTACCCGTACCCGTTTGCCACCCCGCCCGCAGGCGGGGTGGCAGGAATCGCCGAGGCTCTCCCTGTCCGGTCCGGGCTAGGAGGTGCCGGGGCCCTCCTTCTCCGGTCCCGGCTCCGTCTCGTACGCGTCGAGGGCGTACGGGTGGACGTACCGTTCCCCGTCGAACGGGGCGAACCATCCGGCGGCCCCGCCCCGGGCCGAGGTCTCCCGGCAGCCGTGCGGGCCGGGGCCGGCGGCCTTGCGGACATGGGCGGCGAAGCGGTCGAGGGCCGTGGCCACCACGTCGTCGAGGAGGCCGTACAAGTCGAGGGCGACACGGGCCTGTTCGAGGAGGAAGCGCAGGACCATGTCCTCGGCGGGGCAGCCGAGGCGACGGAAACTCCCGTCGGTGAAGCGAGTGGTGAGCGCGACGGCGGTCACCAGGAAGCGGCGCGCGAAGAGTTCGTCGTAGCGGGACCCGGGCCGGACGGGCAGCCGGCCCAGGTGCCAGAGGTGGCCCTCGCAGGAGGCGACGTCGGTGTCCTCCTCCGCGAGGACCTGCACATCGTCGTACAGCTCGTCGATGAGGACCTCGGCGGCATGGACGAGGGCGCCGGCGGCCAGGGCGGCGGTGTCGCCGGAGGCGGCGAAGACGGCCGGGTCGAAGGCGCGCAACCGGCTTGCCATGAACCGGAGTTCCGTCTCGGGATCGGGGGCCTCCTCCACGACGTCCGCCCAGAGGTCGGCGTCCTCGTCGTCCTCCGGGTCCCCGGGCGCGCGGTCGTGGCCGGCGAGGCCCCACGGGTCGTGGTCGTCGTCCGCGCCGCCCGGCCCGTCGCATCCGCCGGGCGAGGGGAGCCCGCCGAGGGAGGCGAGGGCGCCGAGCACGTCCGGACCGTCGCCGTCCTCCGGGCGCGGAGTGCGCCAGGGGCGCGGGGCCTGTGGGCCGACGCCGGGCCGGGCGGTGTGCCGGGCCCGGCGCAGGGCGGGGTCGCTGGGCGGGGCGCCGGGCCCGTCGGCGGCGGCCAGGCTCTCCCGCGCGAGCTCGGTGTGCAGCCTGACCTCGCTGCTCAGCACCAGCCAGCCGGTCAGCTGCTCGGCCCGGTCCAGTACCTCCTGGGTCACGGCCCCCACCGCGTCCTCGGCCGTCTCCAGGGTGGGTGCCCCGACGCTGACGGTCAGCACGGCGCCGCCCGGGTGGGCGGCCACGGTCACGTCGAAGACATCGACGGCGGCACCGTCGGGGCCCTCGACCCCGGCCACCGAGCCGAAGCCCCGTTCGAGGAGGACGACGGCGCCGAACCGGCCGAGCGCGTCGAGCTCGGCGGCGCCGTCCGGTATGCACGTTTCCACGGTCACCACGTACGTCACGACGGCAAGAGTGCCAGGTCCGCGGGGGTCGTTCGAGGGGATCGGGAAAACCTCTCGAAAACGGGCGCGGGACCCTCACAGCCGCGACCCGGGCGGGGCGTTCGGGCGAATCGCGTCAAAGGGCCGTCAGAAGCGCGTCAGGGCAGGTCCGGGCGGCGCCGGGGACGGGCAGGGTGACGGATGACGGCCCGGCGCGCACGGCGCGGGGCACCCGTTTCCGGGAGGACCGCCATGACCGCCACCCTGTACGCGTACGGAGACGACGCCGAACCCTGCGAACGGGTGCCGGCCGGGCGGCTGCTGTACGTCCCCGTCCGGCCGGCCGCCCACGGCTGCGCGGTGCGGCTCTTCCGTACGCCCGTCGGACGGCGTACGGCGGTCGCGTTCACCACGCCCGACCGGCTGCGGGCCGTCCTCGGCGCCGGGCACGCCTGCGCGCCGCTGGCCGTACCGGCCCTGCGGGCCCTCGTCGCGCCGCTGGGTGTCGACGCGCTGATCGTCGACCCCATGCTCACCGCTCCGGCGCCGGCGTCGATGTCGATGTCGGTGTCGGCCTCGACCCCGGCCCAGGCGCAGGCGTCGGCGTCGGCGTCGGCACCGGCACCGGCAGAAGCGACCCGGCCGGCCCTGCCCACCTGGCCCGCTTGGTCCGCTTGGTCCGCCGCCGCCCTGGCCCGCTGAAAGGGAGCGCCGCCGCCATGACCGTCACCTCTCTCCGTTCCTTCCCCTCCCTTCCCTCTCACCCTTCCCTCCCTTCCCTCCCTTCTCTCCCTTCCTCCGCTCGCCGCCCCGCCGACGACGATCTGTCCGTCTGGCCCGCCTCGGCCGAGGACCGCCCGGACGGACGGCTGTCCGTCGCCGGGGTCGCGCTCGACGGGATCGCCGAGCAGTACGGCACCCCCGTCTACGTGCTCGACGAGGACGAGGTCCGGCGCCGCTGCCGCGCCTATCGCGACGCCTTCCCCGAAGCCGAGGTGCACTACGCGGCCAAGGCGTTCCTGTGCCGGGCCCTCGCGCGGTGGGTCGAGGAGGAGGGGCTTGGCCTGGATGTGTGCTCCGCCGGGGAGCTGGAACTCGCCGTCGCCGCCGGTTTCCCGGCCGAGCGGATCCTGCTGCACGGCAACGCCAAGTCCCCCGAGGACCTGCGCGCGGCGCTGCGCCTCAAGGTCGGCCGGATCGTCATCGACAGCCCGGCCGAGATCGCCCGGATCGCGGCCGCCGTCCCGCCGGGCGCCGAACAGAGGGTGATGCTGCGGATCACCCCCGGCATCGGCGCGGGCGGCCACGCCAAGATCCGTACCGGGTCCGAGGGACAGAAGTTCGGGCTGTCGCTGCGCGACGGACACGCGCAGCACGCCGTCTCCCGCGTCCTCGGCCAGCCGAGGCTCCGGCTGACCGGGCTGCACTGCCACCTCGGCTCGCAGATCACCGGCGTCAAACCGTATCTGTCGGCAGTGCGGCGGCTCGTCGGCCTGATGGCCCGGACCCGCGATCTGTACGGGGTGGTGCTGCCCGAGCTGGATCTCGGGGGCGGCCACGGTGTCGCCTACCGGCCCGGCGACCCGGTCCTCGATCCCACGGCGCTCGCCCACCGGGTGCGGGCGGAGCTGATCGAGAGCTGCGCGGGCGCGGGGCTGCCGGTGCCCCGGCTGATCATCGAGCCGGGCCGGGCGGTCGTCGGCCCCGCCGGGGTCGCCGTCTACCGGGTGCTGGCGGTGAAGGCGACGGCCGCGCGGGTGTTCGTGGCGGTCGACGGCGGGATGAGCGACAACCCACGGCCTGCGCTGTACGGGGTGCGGTACGCGCCCCGGCTGATCGGCCGGCGGTCGGTGGCGGAGCCGGTGCGTACGACGGTCGCGGGGCGGCACTGCGAGGCGGGCGACGTCCTGGCGGAGGACGTCGCGCTGCCGGGTGACGTCCGCCCGGGTGATCTGCTCGCGGTGCCGGTGGCGGGGGCGTACCACCTGTCGATGGCGTCCTCCTACAACCTGGTCGGCCGCCCGCCGGTGGTCGCCGTGTCGGAAGGCACGAGCCGGCTGCTCGTACGGCGGGAGACCCTGGCCGATCTGCGGGCGCGTGACGTGGGCGTCTGAAGCGCCGGGTCACGGTCCCGTCCGGGTCACCCGGGCGGCCGGGCGGCCGGGGCTCACCTGAGCGTCCCGGCTGCCCGGCATTCGAGTGGCCCGAGTAGACGAATCGGCCCTTATCGCCAGGAATCACCACCCAGAGGCAGGTCCGCGCGGCGGACGGCGCAAGAGAGAGAACGGAGAGCGGGGGCGGGAAGAGAGGACGAGAGGCCCGGCGCAAGCGCGGCGTGGACGCCCAACAGCGGCAAAAATTCAGCCATTACCGGCAGAATCCGCCAGATTGCACCCCGTGTCCAGGACCACACTCCGCCCCCTTGCCGCACATCCGAAGGGTCGGGTTAGCATATGAGCACCGCCTAGCTCGAAAGATGCACTGTGACTGTCAACGAGGACTCGTTCACAAACTGGAAGCACCGCGAGGAAATCGCGGAGTCCATGATTCCGATCATCGGGAAGCTGCACCGAGAGCAGGACGTCACGGTCCTTCTTCACAGCCGCTCCCTGGTCAACAAGTCGGTCGTCAGCATTCTCAAGACGCACCGCTTCGCCCGCCAGATCGACGGCGAGGAGCTCTCGGTCACCGAGACCCTGCCGTTCCTGGAGACGCTGACGACCCTGGATCTGGGCCCCTCCCAGATCGACATCGGCATGCTCGCCGCCACCTACAAGGCGGACGACCGCGGCCTGTCGGTCGCGGAATTCACCGCCGAGGCCGTCGCCGGTGCCACCGGCGCCGCCAAGCTGGAGCGCGGCGAGGGCCGCGATGTCGTCCTGTACGGCTTCGGCCGCATCGGCCGCCTGGTCGCCCGCCTGCTCATCGAGAAGGCCGGTTCCGGCAACGGTCTGCGCCTGCGCGCCATCGTCGTGCGCGGCGGCGGGGCCACCGAGGACATCGTGAAGCGCGCCTCGCTGCTGCGGCGCGACTCGATCCACGGTCAGTTCCAGGGCACCATCACCGTCGACGAGGCGACCAACTCGATCGTCGCCAACGGCAACACGATCCGGGTGATCTACGCCAACGACCCGTCCGAGGTCGACTACACGGCGTACGGCATCCAGAACGCCATCCTGATCGACAACACCGGCAAGTGGCGCGACCGCGAGGGGCTGTCGAAGCACCTGCGTCCGGGTATCGACAAGGTCGTCCTGACGGCCCCCGGCAAGGGCGACGTCCCGAACATCGTGCACGGTGTCAACCACGACACGATCAAGCCGGACGAGCGCATCCTGTCCTGCGCCTCCTGCACCACCAACGCGATCGTCCCGCCGCTGAAGGCCATGGACGACGAGTACGGCGTGCTGCGTGGTCACGTGGAGACCGTCCACTCGTTCACGAACGACCAGAACCTGCTGGACAACTACCACAAGGCGGACCGCCGCGGTCGTTCCGCGCCGCTCAACATGGTGATCACGGAGACGGGTGCCGCCTCCGCCGTGGCCAAGGCTCTGCCCGAGCTGAAGGCTCCGATCACCGGCAGCTCGATCCGCGTCCCCGTCCCGGACGTCTCGATCGCCATCCTGAGCCTGCGCCTGGGCCGCGAGACCACCCGCGAGGAGGTCCTGGAGTACCTGCGCGACGTCTCGCTGCACTCCCCGCTGAAGCGCCAGATCGACTTCACCACGGCTCCGGACGCGGTCTCGATGGACTTCGTCGGCTCGCGCCACGCCTCGATCGTCGACGCCGGCGCGACGAAGGTCGACGGCGACAACGCGATCCTGTACCTGTGGTACGACAACGAGTTCGGCTACTCGTGCCAGGTCATCCGGGTCGTCCAGCAGATCTCGGGCGTCGCGTACCCGACCTTCCCGGCTCCGGCGGCCTGAACCGAGGCAGCCTGAACCGGCACCCGTACCGGTGTCCATTCCGGTGTCCATTCCGGTGTTCGTCCCTGTACGGACACCGGAGCGACACCGGAGCGGGTACGGGTGGGAACACAGCACGAAACGTTTCACCGAACGGCGGTGGGGTCACTCCCCACCGCCGTTCGGCGTTTGTGCGCTCCCCTGGGAACTCACCGCTGGGCTGGTACGTTCTACACCTCCGTAGAAGTCACCGACATCGGGAGTACAGCGACATGGCCCTCTGGGACCGCATCAAGGAATCCGCGTCGACGATGCAGACGCAGCTGGTCGCCAAGAAGAACGATCTGAAGTCCGGCGCCTTCCGGGATGCTTCGATGGCGATGTGCGCGCTGGTGGCCGCGGCGGACGGCACCATCGACCCGTCCGAGCGCCGCCGGGTCGCCCAGCTGATCGCCGGCAACGAGGTGCTGCAGAACTTCGACGCGATCGATCTCCAGCGCCGCTTCGACGCCAACCTCGACAAGCTGGCCGCCGACTTCGACTTCGGCAAGGTGAGCGTGCTCCAGGAGGTCGCCAAGGCGAAGAAGAAGCCTGCCGAGGCCCGCGCGGTCGTCCAGATCGGCATCGTCATCGGCGGCGCCGACGGCGACTTCGACAAGACCGAGCAGGCCGTGGTGCGCGAGGCGTGCTTCGCCCTCGGCCTGCCGCCGCACGAGTTCGACCTGTAGGCACAGGGACCGGTCAGAGGGACGGGTCGCCGGTACCGGTCCCGGTCCGGTTGCCCGCCCCTCTGTCGCGCCCGCCGTCGGCGTAGCCCGCGGTCGGCGCGGCCGTACCGCCCCCGGCGTGACGCTCTTCCCGTGTCGTCACGCCGGGGGCGCGACCGTCATACCCGGAGTGACGGCCGCCATGTGAGGGGCGGCCGTCACCTCAGAGAGGCGTGGCGGCCGCGGCGCGCAACAGCAGGAAAAGCGTGACGGCGGAGTTCGCCGAGGACAGCGCCGAGACCGTCGCACCCGCCGCCGCGCCCCAGATGGCCAGGCCCGCCGACGTACTGAGCGGCAGCCAGACCAGGCCCGGCTCGGCGGGCTCCGGCCCGAGCAGCGCGGCGACCCTGCGCGGCACCGGCCCGGCTCCCCCGCCCCCGGCCTGCGGCAGGGTGGCGACGGGGGCCGGGGCCGAGATCAACGCCGCCCGGCCGATCGCCCGCGCGACCGTACGGCGGTCGCCGACCACCCCGGCCGCCGTCTCGTCGGCCCACCGTTCGGCGGTGAAGGTGACAGCGGTCCGCAGCGGGCGCAGAAAAGGATTCGCACGGGCCGCGAGCTGCACCGCGAGCAGATGCCGGTGGTGCCGGCCGGCCAGATGGGCCCGCTCGTGCGCGAAGAGCGCCCGGCGTTCGGCGGAACCGAGCGCGGCGAGCAGTCCGGCGCTGACCACCACCCGGTCCCCGGTCCCGCGCCGGCCCGGCAGCGCGTAGGCGTACGGCACGGGGTCGGGCAGCACCGCGACCGGCCGGCCCGGCAGCCCGGCCAGGGCCCGTTCGACCCGGCGCCGCACCCGCAGATGCCGGACGAGCGCGTGCAGAGCGCCCAGGACCACGGCCCCGAGAGCGGGGATCGCGATGCTCCCGGCGATCACGTCGTACGGCACAGCGGCCCGCACCTCCGGATCCGACCAGCCGTCCGGCAGCGGATTGCCCGGCAGCTGCGCGGTGCCGACGACCATGAGCAGGGCCAGACACAGGGTGCTGCACAGCGCGAGGACGACGGCGAACCCGGTGAGCAGCCGGGTGGCGGTCCGCGGATGCAGCCGGTGCTCGGCGAGCCGGGCGACCGGCCAGGCGCTCAGCGGCAGCAGCAGCGGAAGGAAGACGAAGACTCCCATGCCCGCTAGTCTCCGCCCTCCCGCGCGCCGCCCGTTCTCTCGTCGCCCGCGTCGCCGAGAAGTTCACGCAACAGCCGCTCGTCGTTCGGCGAGAGCGCGGTGACGAAGCTGGCGAGGACGGCCTTGCGGTCGGTCTCGGCGTCGAGGACCTTGCGCATGCGCAGAGCCGCGAGCCCGGACTCGTCGGCGACGGCGGTCCAGACGAAGGAACGCCCGGCGCGCTCACGGGAGACGGCACCCTTGATGTGCAGCCGGGTCAAAATGGTGATGACCGTGGTGTAAGCGAGGTCGCCGCCGAGGTGCTCCTGGACCCAGACCACAGGGACGGGAGCGGGCGCGTTCTTCAGTACGGCGAGGACCTGGGCCTCCAGTTCGCCCTGGCCGCGTCTGCGCGGGGCGGACTCCGCCCCATGTGCGCCGCTTCGGTCCGTCACGCCGTCGTCCTCTCCCGGCCCCGGCCGCCCCGCGCCGGTCCCCCTCTGGCGCGACCGCCGTTCCCGCGCTGTTCGCGCACCGGTCCGCTTCCGTCCAGTCCTTCATCCTACTGACCGCCTTTTGTGCCTCCTTCGCCTCCGGGGTGCTGGAGTCGGACTCACAGCACCGATCGTGCTCGGCCCACTCGTTCCTCGCGGGCCTGCGCGCGTTCGGCACTGTTCCCCCGACGCACCCCTTCGGCTCACTCGGCCGTAGGGGGCGACCCGCACAAAGACGTGACGGCATGGGCTCGGCCCGCACTCGCGGTGCCTCCGGGGGCGGGCCCGCACGAGCGCAAGGCGGCAGGGCGGGCCCGCACTCATGGCGGGAGGGTGGGTACGCCGTGCCGTTGGGGTGCGGCACCGAGGTCCTGATTCGGGGTCCCAGCCTTCTGGAATGTCCCGTTCCGCTCACTCCCGGGGATGCGACGTGACGGACTCGCTCCCCGGGTTCCGTACGCCTCCGGCCGCCGTCTGTCACCAGATCCGGCGCGGTGTGGGCGGTCGGGAGGCGGCGCCGGGGGTGCAATGTGGCCCGGGTGTAGCATCGCGGCACTGAGTGTGTTTTGCTGAGGGTACTCAGTGCCAGACGGTGTCGCGCACCCTCCGCACCGCACGTCGCACCCACATCACCCGCACCACAAGGGGAGCCCCGGAACATGGCCAAGGACTTCGACCTGTATCGCCTGTCCGAGGAGCACGAGATGCTCCGGGAGACGGTCCGCTCGCTGGCGGAGGCGAAGATCGCTCCGTTCGCCGCCGCGGTGGACGAGGAGGCCCGGTTCCCGCAGGAGGCGCTGGACGCGCTGGTCGCGGCCGATCTGCACGCGGTGCACGTGCCCGAGTCCTACGGCGGCGCGGGCGCGGACGCGCTGGCGACGGTGATCGTGATCGAGGAGGTCGCGCGGGCGTGCGGGTCCTCGTCGTTGATCCCGGCGGTGAACAAGCTGGGTTCGCTGCCGGTGATCCTGTCGGGGTCGGAGGAGCTGAAGGCGAAGTACCTGGGGCCGCTGGCCTCGGGTGAGGCGATGTTCTCGTACTGCCTGTCGGAGCCGGACGCCGGTTCGGACGCGGCGGGCATGAAGACCCGCGCGGTCCGTGACGGGGACTTCTGGGTCCTCAACGGTGTGAAGCGGTGGATCACCAACGCCGGGGTGTCGGACTTCTACACGGTGATGGCCGTCACCGACCCGGAGAAGCGGTCGAAGGGCATCAGCGCCTTCGTCGTGGAGAAGTCGGATGAGGGTGTGTCGTTCGGGGCGCCGGAGAAGAAGCTCGGGATCAAGGGCTCTCCGACCCGTGAGGTCTACTTCGACAACGTGCGGATCCCGGCCGACCGGATGATCGGCGCGGAGGGCACCGGGTTCGCCACCGCGATGAAGACCCTGGACCACACCCGTATCACCATCGCCGCGCAGGCCCTCGGTATCGCGCAGGGCGCGCTCGACTACGCCAAGGGCTACGTCAAGGAGCGCAAGCAGTTCGGCAAGCCGATCGCCGACTTCCAGGGCGTGCAGTTCATGCTCGCCGACATGGCCATGAAGCTGGAAGCCGCGCGCCAGCTCACCTACGCCGCCGCCGCGAAGTCGGAGCGCGTCGAGGGCGACCTCACCTTCTTCGGCGCGGCCGCGAAGTGCTTCGCGTCCGATGTCGCGATGGAGGTCACCACCGACGCCGTCCAGCTCCTGGGCGGTTACGGCTACACCCGTGACTACCCCGTCGAGCGCATGATGCGCGATGCCAAGATCACCCAGATCTACGAGGGCACCAACCAGGTCCAGCGCATCGTCATGGCCCGCAACCTCCCGTAGGGACTGATGGCGGGTCCCGGCCCGAGGGGGCCGGGGCCCGCCGAACTCCCCCTCACCACCCGCCCGTTGAAAGGAGACAGGCCGTGACCCTGAAGATCGCTGTCTGTGTGAAGTACGTTCCCGACGCCTCCGGCGACCGCGGTTTCGCCGACGACCTGACCACCGACCGCGAGGACGTCGACGGCCTCCTTTCGGAGCTCGACGAGTACGCGGTCGAGCAGGCGCTGCGGATCTCGGAAGAGGCGGACGACGCCGAGGTCACCGTCATCACCGTCGGCCCGGACGATGCCAAGGACGCGCTGCGCAAGGCGCTGTCGATGGGCGCCGACAAGGCCGTCCACGTCACCGACGAGGACATCCACGGCACCGACGTGATGGGCACCTCCGCGATCCTCGCCAAGACCCTGGAGAAGACCGGCTTCGACCTGGTCGTCTGCGGGATGGCCTCGACGGACGGCGCGATGGGCGTCCTGCCGGCACTGCTCGCCGAGCGGCTGAACCTGCCCCAGATGACGCTGCTGTCCGAGGTCTCCGTCGAGGACGGCCTGGTGAAGGGCCGTCGCGACGGCGACGCCGCCAGCGAGCGGCTCCAGGCCCCGCTGCCGGCCGTCGTGTCGGTCACCGACCAGTCGGGCGAGGCTCGTTACCCGTCCTTCAAGGGCATCATGGCCGCCAAGAAGAAGCCGGTCGAGGAGCTGGACCTGGACGACCTCGGCATCGACGCCGACGAGGTCGGTCTCGCGGGTTCGTGGACCCTCGTCGGTGCGGTCGCGGCGCGCCCCGCCCGTACGAAGGGCACGATCGTCACGGACGAGGGCGACGGCGGAAAGCAGCTCGCCGCGTTCCTGTCCGGCCAGAAGTTCATCTGACCCACCGTCACCATCCCTCAGGAGCAAGGAATCATGGCTGAGATCCTGGTTCTCGTGGACCACGCCGACGGTGCGGTCCGCAAGCCGGCCCTCGAACTGCTCACGCTGGCCCGCCGGATCGGCGAGCCGTCCGCCGTCGTCCTCGGTGCCGGCGAGGCCGCCGCCTCGATCGCGGCGACCGCGGGCGAGTACGGCGCGGCGACCGTGTACGTCGCGGACGGCGCCGAGTTCACCGAGCAGCTCGTCGTGCCGAAGGTCGACGCGCTCGCCCAGATCGCGAAGGACAAGGGCGTCGCCGCCGTTCTCGTGACCTCGTCCGGCGAGGGCAAGGAGGTCGCCGCGCGCGTGGCGCTGCGCCTCGGCTCCGGTCTGATCACGGACGCGGTGGAGCTGGAGGCCGGCGAGAACGGCCCCGTCGCCACCCAGTCGGTGTTCGCCGCCTCGTACCAGGTGAAGTCGACCGTCTCGCACGGCGTGCCGGTCGTCACCGTCAAGCCCAACTCGACCGCCCCCGAGGCCGCTCCGGCCGCCGGCACGGTCGAGAACGTGTCGGTCGCCTTCACCGGCAACGCCGCCACGGTTCTCTCGCGCACCCCGCGGGTCTCCACCGGCCGCCCCGAGCTGACCGAGTCCGCGATCGTGGTCTCCGGCGGCCGAGGTGTCGGCGCGGCGGAGGGCTTCGAGGTCGTCGAGAAGCTCGCCGACTCGCTCGGCGCGGCCGTCGGCGCCTCCCGCGCCGCGGTGGACGCGGGCTGGTACCCGCACGCCAACCAGGTGGGCCAGACCGGCAAGCAGGTCTCGCCGCAGCTGTACATCGCGGCGGGCATCTCCGGCGCGATCCAGCACCGGGCGGGCATGCAGACGTCGAAGACGATCGTGGCCGTCAACAAGGACGCCGAGGCCCCGATCTTCGACCTGGTCGACTACGGCGTGGTCGGCGACCTGTTCGCCGTACTGCCCCAGCTGACGGACGAGATCGGCGCCCGCTGACCGTCCCGCTACGGAGAAGGGGGGTGGTGGCACTCTGTGCCACCACCCCCCTTCCGTCGTGTTCAGTACCAGTGGTCGACCGGGGCCTCTTCGCAGAGCCGGACGACCGGCCGACGGCCCGGGACGGCGGCGTCCTGGGCGAGCCTGACCCGGACGCCGGGCCGGACCGCGTGCGGCGGGCCGTCGACGCGGCAGCGGACCACGAACCCCTCGGCCATGTGCACCGGCCAGAGGTCGGCCTGGGCGGCGCTGACCCCGCGCCGTACCGAGATCACGCCCTCCCCCGCGCTGAGTTCGGGCGCCAGCTCGGTGGACCCGCAGGTCGGGCAGAGCAGACGCTGGAAGGCGATGGTGTGGCACCAGCGGCAGCGCTGGAAGTAGAGCTCGGACTCGTCGACCGGGGCCTCGGCCAGGGCGGCGCCGGCCTCGTTCGGCAGGCCCGTGGATCCGGTGGGGAACACGATGCTTCTCCTTGCACTGGGCGGCTCAACCGTGCACGGCGCAAAGATATGGCACTGAGTGCCAGAAAATAAAGACCCGAGTTCCCTCATGTGACGATACTGAGATCCCCGTGAGTCCGGGGAGTCCCGGGAGTGTGCGGGGAGCCGCCCGGACCTCTCGGACCCCACGGGTCACCGGGCCCCGGGGCCCCTTCGGTACTCCTGGTGCTCCTGGTGCGCCCGGTGCGCGCGTCCCGCTCAGTCCTCGCCGAGGCTCGCCTCGACCTCGCGCACCACCCGCCACATCGGCGTGGACCGCTTGGCGATCACCACGACCACGTCGTCCGGCTCGCGCTCGCCCGCCGCCGGCCCCGCCCCGCCGGGCACGCCGTCCGGGTGCCAGGTGTCCCGTACGAACTCCAGGGCCCGGTCCACCTCGGCCAGCGGGTCGCCGACCCCGCCCGACCGCAGCCAGTGCCGCAGCACGTGGTTGTGGGCGGCCACCACGGCGGCGGCGAGCACATTGGCCCGCAGGGTGCCGTCGCGGCGGTCGGCGAAGCGGGTGCGCAGATAGTCGCCGAGGGTCTTCTCGTACCGCCAGACGACGGAGAGTTCGTAGGTGCGCAGCCCGGTGACCTCGCGGGTGAGGCGGTAGCGCTGGACGGAGAAGGTGGGGTTCTCCGCGTACATCCGCATGACGAGCCGGGTGGCCTCGCAGACCCGTACCAGCGGGTCGTCGCCGTCCTCGCTCGCGGCGAGGAACTCGGTCATGTCGGCGAGGCTCTGTTCGTGGTCGGGGAAGACCACGTCCTCCTTCGACGGGAAGTAGCGGAAGAAGGACCTCCGGCCGACCCCCGCCGTGCGGACGATGTCGTCGATCGTCGTCTGCTCGTAGCCTCGCTCCAGGAAGAGCTGGAAGGCCGCCGCGACGAGGGAGTCACGCATCGAGGGCTTGGCGGGGTGGCTGCTCATGTCCCGAACCTAGCACTCGGATCCCTCGCGCGACGGCACTAGGTGCCACGGATGGATCGTGGTCGGCGGCGCCGAAGGAAGCGTCAGCGGGCGGCCATGCGCAGGGCGCCGTCCATCCGGATCGTCTCGCCGTTGAGGTAGTCGTGCTCGGTGATCATGGTGACCAGCCGGGCGTACTCCTCGGGAAGGGCGAGCCGCTGCGGGAAGGTCACGCCCGCCGCGAGACCGGCCCGGATCTCCTCGCTGAAGGCGGCCATCATCGGGGTGTCCACGATGCCGGGCGCGATGGTGACCACCCGGATGCCGTACTGCGCGAGGTCACGGGCCGCGGTGATGGTCATGCCCGCGACGCCCGCCTTGGAGGCGGCGTACGCGATCTGGCCGATCTGCCCCTCGAACGCCGCGATGGAGGCGGTGTTGACGACGAGACCGCGCTGCCCGTGCGCGTCCGGCTCGTGCCGGGCGATGGCCTCGGCGGCGAGCCGCATCACATTGAACGTCCCGACCAGATTGACGTCGAGGACCGTACGGAACAGCTCCAGGTCGTGCGGGCCCTTGCGGCCGAGCAGCCGCGCGGAGGGCGCGATCCCGGCGCAGTTGACGGCGAGCCGCAGCGCGGCGCCGTCCTCCTCGATCCGGGCGAGCGCGGCCCGTACCTGCTCCTCGTCGGTGACGTCCGCCGCGATCAGGGTGATCCCGTCGGCCGGCGTCCCGGCCCCGGCGACCGCCTTGTCGAGGTCCAGCCCGTAGACCGTGGCCCCCTTCGCGGCGAGCGCGGCGGCGGTGGCCGCTCCGAGCCCCGAAGCGGCACCGGTGACGAGCGCGGCGGAACCTGCGATGTCCATGGAACTCCTCGTACGTACCCCCGGCGCCGGGTGCCGGCCGCCGGGTCGAGTGGATGGCCCCGCCGCGCCTCGCCTCGTGGGCGGCGCGGTCACGGGTCCGAAGACCGGGCACGGTCGACGCGCCCCACCCTATCGACCGGGTGCCCGAGGCCAACTCCCCGGCGGGGGACGGAATCTCCTGGTCGGGGGCGAGAGCCGTGCCGGGGCAGTGAGCGGCGGGATCCGGCCGGGACGTACTGTTCGGCCGATGGTCGGCCCACCGACCTCGGTGCGGTGCGGATTCGGTCTCCGCGCGAGGGTCGCGGACCGCCCCAACCCGCCCCGACCTGACAGAGAAAGGTCTCCTCGCCTATGTGGACCAAAACCCTCAGGGCCCTGCCCGGCACGGCCGTCCTCGGCTCCCCCGCTCCGGAGGCCGCGCTGAGCCGCTGCGCGGCGGCCCTCGGCCATCCACTGCCCGCGGACCTCATCGCGCTCCTCCGCGCGAGCGACGGCATCGAGGGCGAGTACGGAGACGGGCTCGTCTGGCCTGCCGAGTGCATCGGTACAGAGAACCGACGCCTTCGCGACGACGCCGAACTGGCCTCCCTCTATATGCCGTTCGACCCGCTGCTCTTCTTCGGGGACGCGGGAAACGGGGACCTGTTCGCACTCCTCTCCGGAATCGACCGGCCGGACGTCTTCGTCTGGGACCACGAGACCGACAGCCGTACATGGGTGGCACCGAGCCTGGCCACCTGTCTCGATTGGCGACTGACGGGACGGATCGAGCTGTAGACCGCGTCCACGGCCCGGCCCCTCCCGCCGGGTCGGACCCGGCGGGCCGGCCCCGGTGGCCTCCTCCGTTCGGCGGACCGCGCGGCGGAATCCTGCTTCGATACGGGCATGATCCGTGCCTGGCTGATGTCCGCCCTGCTCGTGCTGTGCGGCCTGCTCGTCGGCGCCTCCCTGCTCCTGGGCGGTTCGAGCGCGCCCTCCGCCGTCGTACCGGTGCTGTTCCTGCTGCTCGCCTGGACGCAGTCGCCGCTGTTCTTCCCCCGCCGTCTGGACGCGGCGGAGGCGCGGCGGCGCAGCGCCGCCGACGGGCGCCCGGTGATCTACTGGCGGCCCGGCTGCACGTTCTGCCTGCGGCTGCGGATCCGGCTCGGCCGCCGCGCCCGCCGGGCGTACTGGGTCGACATCTGGCGGGACCCCGAGGGCGCGGCGGTGGTGCGGGCGGCGAACGGCGGGGACGAGACCGTCCCGACGGTCGTGGTCGCCGACCGGCCGCACACCAACCCCGATCCGGGCTGGGTACGCGTCGTCCTGGACGCGCTCCCGGCGCCGGGCGGCCGGAACGCCGCCTGAGATCCCTTCCCCTGGGACGGCTTCTCGTCGATGATGGCGGCGTGGCTCACCGCATCACCGCTCTCCTCACGGTCGTCGGCGTCGTCGGCGGCACCCTGTTCCTGGCCGCCGCCATCGACGCGTTCCGCGCCGGGGGAACGCCCGTCTGGCTCGTCGCCGGAGGGGGTGTGTTCCTCGGCACCGTCCTCGCGCGCGTCCGCGACGCCCGCCGCCCGCGCGCCCTGAACGAGTTCTGAACACCCCTTCCGCTCAAGGCTCCTGAGACCTGGGTCTCGTTCCCCTCGCGTATCGGACCGGGCGGGTTACGGTGCGACGGCCGTCGCCCCGGACCCGGTTCGTCCGGCGGCCCGGCCGAGACCGGACGTCATACGCGCTTGGAGGGAACGACGTGTCAGAAGCGGAAGCGGAAGCGGAAGCGGGGCCGGACGAACCCGGCATCCACACGGCCACCGTCGAATGGCGCGACCAGGGACCGCTGTTCGCGACCCGGGCCGATGCCACCGGTCTGGCGTATCTGCGCGGAATGGTCTCCGGCGAGGTCGTCCCGCCACCCGTCGCGCAGGTCCTCGGGATCGAGGTCGTCAAGGCCGATCCGGGTGCGGTCCGGTTCACCATGCCGGTCCAGGACTTCGCGGCGAACCATCTGGGCGTGCTCGCGGGCGGCATCCTGTCGACCGTCATGGACGCGGCGCTCGGCTGCGCCGTCCTCTCCGCGGTCCCCGAGGGCAAGGACGTCGTCACCCTCGATCTGAACGTGGACTTCCTGCGCCCGGTACGCGAGGCCACGGGCCCCGTCACGGTGGACGCCGAGGTCGTCCATCTGGGCCGTAGCCGCGGCCTGGCGTCCTGCAGGGTCGTGGACGCCGACGGCCGGCTGTGCGCGGTCGGCAAGAGCAGCTGCATGATCCGCGACAAGGTCCGCGCCCCGGCCGCCGCACCGGCCGACGGGGAGACCGGCACGTAGGTCACCCGACGAGCTGCGCACCGGAGTTGAAGGCCGGCCGGGTGTCGCGCGCGAGCGACACCCGGGAGTCGGGGGCTGTCCGGCCGATGGCGTTTTCCAGGGGTTGCCCCCTACTTCTCCGGCGTGGTCAGCTGGCGGCTGATGACCAGGCGCTGGATCTGGTTGGTGCCCTCGAAGATCTGCATGATCTTCGCCTCCCGCATATAGCGCTCCACCGGGAAGTCGCGGGTGTAGCCGTAGCCGCCGAGGACCTGGACCGCGTCCGTCGTGACCTTCATCGCGGCGTCGGTGGCGACGAGCTTGGCCACGCTGGCCTGGCGGCTGAAGGGGCGGCCGAGGTCGCGGCGGCGGGCCGCGTCGAGGTAGGTGGCGCGGGCCGTGTCGACGGCGGCGGCCATGTCGGCGAGGAGGAAGCCGAGCCCCTGGTGGTCGATGATCTTCCGGCCGAAGGTGGTGCGCTCGTTGGCGTAGGCGACGGCGGCGTTCAGGGCCGCCTGGGCGAGCCCGGTGGCACAGGCGGCGATGCCGAGCCGGCCGGAGTCGAGGGCGCTGAAGGCGATCTGGAGGCCCTGCCCCTCGGTGCCGATGCGCCGGTCGGCGTCGATCAGGGCGCCGTCCCAGTAGGCGGAGGTGGTGGGCACGGCCTGGAGGCCCATCTTGCGTTCGGGCTTGCCGAAGCTCAGGCCCTCGGCGGTGCCGGGGGCGAGGAAGCAGGAGACGCCGTGGCCGCCGGGGCCGGTGCGGGCGAAGAGCGCGTAGAAGCCGGCCTTGCCGCCGTGGGTGATCCACGCCTTGGTGCCGGTGATCCGGTACGCGCCGCCGTCCTCGGTCGCCTCCGCCTTGCAGCTCAGCGAGGCGGCGTCGGACCCGGCCTGCGGCTCGGAGAGGCTGTAGCCGCCGATCCGCCGGCCTTCGAGCATCCCGGGGAGCCAGCGCTCCTTCTGCTCGGCGGTGCCGAAGGCGTACAGCGGGTGGCAGGCGAGCGTGTGGACGCTGGTGGCGACGGCGACCGCGGCCCAGCGCGCCGCGAGCTCCTCCAGGACCTGGAGGTAGACCTCGTAGGGCTGACCGCCGCCGCCGTGCTCCTCGGGGTACGGCAGGCCGAGCAGCCCGGCCCGGCCGAGGGTCGCGAAGAGGCCCTCGGGGTACGTCTCCGCGGCCTCGTGCGCGTCGACGCGCGGGGCCAGTTCGTTGTCGGCGATCTCCCGCACGAGAGCGAGGAGGTCCGCGGCCTCGGGGGTGGGGAGCAGGCGGTCGACGTCCATGGGGACTCCATCACGGCGCAAGGGGCGAACTGCGAAACGGTACTGGAAAGGGTACGGCAGTACCGTTGAGAGTAGCGCAGAAGGATCTTCCCGCAACCCCGGCCCGGCGGGACCGGCATACTGGTCGGGTGATCGAGACCCCCGCCGCCGCCCCCCGCCTCACGGGACGCGGTGCGGCCCGGCGCACCGAACTGTTCGAGGAGCTGGTGGCACTCCTGGTGGACGAGGGATTCACCCGGTTCACCCTGGACGACCTCGCCGCCCGGCTGCACTGCTCCAAGCGCACCCTCTACGGCCTCGCGGGCAGCAAGGAACAGCTGGTCCGCGCCGCCGTGGTGCACTTCTTCCGGCGCGCCACCACACGGGTCGAGGCGGCCGTCGCCGCCGAGTCCGACCCCGCCGGGCGGCTCGCCGCCTATCTGCGCGCGGTCTCCGCCGAACTCGCCCCGCTCTCCCCTCGGTTCTTCGACGACGTAGCCTCCTTCGAGCCGGCCGCCGAGGTGTACGAGCGCAACACCCGGGCCGCCGCGGGCCGGGTCCAGCAGCTCATCGAGGAGGGCGTGGCGGCCGGGGCGTTCCGCGAGGTCCACGTCGCC
This sequence comes from Streptomyces sp. NPDC046203, assembly GCF_040646255.1. Taxonomy (NCBI): domain Bacteria; kingdom Bacillati; phylum Actinomycetota; class Actinomycetes; order Kitasatosporales; family Streptomycetaceae; genus Streptomyces; species Streptomyces sp. NPDC046203. Next base: position 26,504 of record NZ_JBEYZX010000044.1, read on the forward strand.
TTCGCCGCCGACGTCATCGCCTCCGTCATGGTCCGCATCCAGCGGCGCCAGGTGGCCGCCGCCACCGGACTCGCCGACGCGGCGGCGTACGAGCAGCTGTCCGAGCTGCTGCTGGGCGGGCTCCGCAAGGGCTGAACCGGGCGGGGCGCAAGCCGGCAACCCGCGCCTCGGCCCCGGCCCGCACCCCGACGCCCGCGCCCCGGCCGGTCCGCGACCTCCCGACCTCGAACCGCCCGCCTGAAACCACCCACCCCCGCCACCCGTCGCATTCCCGCAATTCCCCTGCCGCTTCTGGCTGATTCACGCCGAAAACCCGTCACCCACCGCGAGCGATCCACTACCGTGTGCGGCGCACCTCCCCACCCCCCGTCACAAGGAGAACTCCGCGTGGAGCGCACCCGTACGGCCGCGAGGATCCGCACCGTCCTCGCCGGGCTCGGCGTCACCGCCACCCTCACCACCGCGATCCCGGCGACCGCCGAGGCCGCCCCGGCGGCAGCCCTGCCCGCACCCCGGCCCGCCGCCGCGGCGGCGCCCGAGCAGTGCACGGGCGAGTTCCAGGGCGACGCGCGCCTCGGCCCGCAGCACCTGCCCAAGCAGTGGCAGAAGCCGGTGGGCCCGCTGCTGCGCGGCTACCACCGCACCGGGCGGCTCTCGTCCGCGGACTTCCTGAAGAAGTACTGGGAGGGCCCGGCCGACACCGGCGGCTGGAAGTACCCGCCGAACGACGGCTTCGGCGAGGTCAACGGCAAGGTCGACAAGGCCCCGGAGCAGCTCGCCGAGGGCGAGCGGCTCGACCGCTTCGGTTCGGAGTACGGCGGCTATCTCGCCCCGGCCGGCGACTCCTACGCCAAGCGGGCGCTGCCCCCGCAGAGCCTCAACACCCGTGAGGCCGCCTTCCCTTGCGACTACCACGTGTACAAGGTGACCCGGAGCTTCGTCGTCTGGGAGGGCTCCATCGCGCCCTGGTTCGAGCAGCCGGGCGGCGGCCGTCAGATCAAGCTGGACCCGGTCTTCCTGAACCCGGGCGAGGGGCAGCGCCTCAACGTCAAGTGGCTGCTGGACAACGGCTACTTGGCCCGCGTCGCGGGGTGAGCGGACGGCGGGAACTCGCGCGGGCACTCCGGGAGGCCGGGGTGCCCGGCGGGCACTACTGGATCGAGGGCGTCCACGAACCGGCGCCCACGCCACCGGACTTCGTCTACCTCCGGTCGACACCGGACGGTTCGGGGTGGGAGACCGGGGTGTACGAGCGCGGCGCGCACCATCCGGTCGGGCGGTACGCCGACGAGTCCGCCGCCTGCGCCGGCTTCCGTACGCTCACACTCTGACGCGAGCGCCCCACCGCCGAACCACCGCCCACCGAACCACCGCCCGCTGCCCTCCCCTTACGGAGGCTCACACGGTCCCGGCGGGCTCCCGGCCGTCGTGATGGATCGGGGTGTCCGCGCCGGTGAGCGCCGCGCCGCTGCCCCCGCGCCGGGTCGCGACGATCTCGGCGGCGATGGACAGCGCGGTCTCCTCGGGCGTACGGGCACCCAGGTCGAGCCCTATCGGCGAGCGCAGCCGGGCGAGTTCGGCCTCCCCGACCCCCGCCTCGCGCAACTGCCGCGCGCGGTCCTCGTGCGTACGGCGGGAGCCCATCGCGCCGACGTAGGCGACCGGCAGCCGGAGCGCGGCCTTGAGCAGCGGGACATCGAACTTGGCGTCGTGGGTGAGGACGCACAGCACCGTGCGGGCGTCGACCGCGGTGGACTCCAGATAGCGGTGCGGCCAGTCGACGACGATCTCGTCGGCGTCGGGGAACCGGGCCTTGGTCGCGAAGACGGGGCGGGCGTCGCAGACGGTGACGTGGTAGCCGAGGAAGGCGCCGACCCTCACGAGTGCGGCGGCGAAGTCGACGGCCCCGAAGACGATCATGCGCGGGGCGGGCACCGAGGACTCCACGAGGACGGTGACCGGCTCTCCGCAGCGGCTGCCGTCCGCGCCGATCTCCACGGTGCCGGTCCGGCCCGCGTCCAGCATCGCGCGGGCCTCCCCCGCGACGGTGCGGTCCAGGTCGGGGTGGCCGCCGAAGCCGCCCTCGTACGTCCCGTCGGGGCGTACCAGCAGGGCCCGGCCCAGCAGTTCGCCCGGTCCGGCCACGACCCGGGCGAGCGCCGCGGCCCGCCCCGCGGCGGCGGCCTCGACCGCGCCGGCCAGCACCGGGCCGCGGAGCGGGGTGACCAGGATGTCGATGACACCGCCGCAGGTGAGGCCGACGGCGAAGGCGTCCTCGTCGCTGTAGCCGAAGCGCTCGACGACGCTGCGGCCGTCCTCGATCGCCTGCCGGCACAACTCGTAGACGGCGCCCTCCACACAGCCGCCGGACACCGACCCGACCGCCGTGCCCTCGCGGTCCACGGCGAGCGCGGCACCGGGCTGCCGGGGCGCGCTGCCGCCGACGGCCACCACGGTGGCGACAGCGGCGTCGCGCCCCCGTTCGACCCACCGGTGCAGTTCCTCGGCGATGTCCAGCATCTCGTCACTCCTCGGGACGGGTGGGGGCGCGCGGCCCCGTACGGATCCCGACCGGGGCCGCGCCGGGTCCGTACGGCCGTCAGCCGACGCCCAGCCAGCTCTCGATCGGATGGATCGCGAAGTAGACCACGAACACGACGGTCAGCGCCCACATCAGGACGCCGACCTCACGCGCCCGGCCCTGCACGGTCCGGATGACGGTGGAGGAGATGATGCCCGCCGCGACGCCCGCGGTGATGGTGTACGTGAAGGGCATCAGGACCACCGTGAGGAACACCGGGATCGCGACGGAACGGTCGTGCCAGTCCACGTGTTTGGCGTTCTGCATCATCATCGAGCCGATGACGACCAGGGCCGCCGCGGCGACCTCCTGCGGCACGATCGCGGTGAGCGGGGTGAAGAACAGGCACAGGGCGAACAGCGCGCCGGTGACCGTGGCGGCGAGGCCGGTCCGGGCGCCCTCGCCGACGCCGGTGGCGGACTCGACGAACACGGTCTGGCCGGAGGCGCTGCCCACACCGCCGATGACACCGCCCGCGCCGTCGATGAACAGGGCCTTCGACAGGCCGGGCATCCGGCCCTCGGCGTCGGCCAGTTTGGCCTCGGTGCCGACACCGAGGATGGTCGCCATGGCGTCGAAGAAGCCCGCGAGCACCAGGGTGAAGACGATCATCGTGATGGTGAGGTAGCCGACGTCGCCCCAGCCCCGGAAGGTCACGTTCCCGAGCAGGGAGAAGTCGGGCATGGAGACGGCGCCGCCGTGCAGGACGGGCGGGCCGGCGAACCACGCCGTGGCCGGGATGTGGGCGACGGCGTTGAGCAGGACGGCGAGACCGGTGCCCGCGATGATGCCGATGAGGATGGCGCCGGGGATCTCGCGGGCCTGAAGCACGAAGATCAGCAGCAGGGTGATCGAGAAGATCAGCACCGGCCAGCCTTCGAGCTGACCGGCCGGGCCGAGGGTGACGGGTCCGCCGCCGGCGGCCGGGTTCTTGTGCACGAAACCGGCCTTCACGAAGCCGATGATCGTGATGAACAGGCCGATGCCGATGGTGATGGCGTGCTTCAGGCCGAGCGGGATCGCGTTCATGATCATCTCGCGCAGGCCGGTGACGACCAGGAGGCAGATCACGGCGCCGTACGCCACCGCCATGCCCATGGCCTGCGGCCAGGTCATGACGGGGACGACCTGCGAGGCCATCACACCGGAGACGCTGAGCCCGGCGGCGAGGGCCAGCGGCACCTTGCCCCACAACCCCATCAGCAGGGTGGTGGCGGCGGCGCACAGGGCGGTGGCGGTGATCAGCGCGGGCTGGCCGAGGACATGCCCGTCGATGTCCTTGCCGGACAGGATCAGGGGGTTGAGCAGGAGGATGTACGCCATCGCCATGAAGGTGGTGACGCCGCCGCGGAGCTCGGTCCCGACGGAGGAACCTCGTTCCGAGATGTGGAAGTAGCGGTCGAGCCAGGACCGGTCGGCGGGATCGCGCGGGCCGCTGCCCGCGCCCTCCGCCGGGGTCCCCGGCTCCACTGACGGGTGGGTCATGGGCCTGTCTCCCAGGGTTCGGGGGCACCCGCAAGGATCTCCGAAATCGGCCGGGAAGTGCGGGAGGCGGGGTGCGGGACGCCCGATGGGTCGTACGGCGAGGGGGCGCGGGAGGTACGACCCGGGTGACGGCCCGGCCGGGACACGCCCCCGGACCGTACGGCCAGGACCTCTCCTCGTACCGACGCGCACCCCGCGCCGTACCGCCCCTCCCCGCCCTCGTCCCGGCCGCCCCCGCCCGCCCTACGCCGTGCCCGTCAGATGCTCCGGCCGGACCGGAGTCTTCGTCAGTTCCAGCCCGGTCGCGTCCCGGATCGCCGCGAGGACGGCCGGGGTCGACGACAGGGTCGGTGCCTCGCCCGCGCCCCGCAGACCGTACGGCGCGTGGGGGTCGGCGAGTTCGAGCAGGTCGACCGGGATCGCGGGGGTGTCGAGGATGGTGGGGATGAGGTAGTCCGTGAAGGACGGGTTGCGCACCTTCGCGGTCGCCGGGTCGATCACGATCTCCTCCATGACCGCCACGCCCAGGCCCTGGGTGGTGCCGCCCTGGATCTGGCCGACGACGGACAGCGGGTTGACCGCCTTGCCGACGTCCTGCGCGCAGGCCAGTTCGACGACCTTGACCAGGCCCAGCTCGGTGTCGACCTCGACGACCGCGCGGTGCGCGGCGAAGGAGTACTGGACATGGCCATTGCCCTGCCCGGTGCGGCGGTCGAGCGGCTGGGTCGGGCGGTGCCGGTACTCCAGCTCCAGGTCGATCACCGTCTCGCCGAGGACCTCGGCGAGCCCGGCCAGGACCTCGCCGCCGTCCGTGACGACCTTGCCGCCCTCCAGCCGCAGCTTTGCCGTCGCCCACGCGGGGTGCAGGGCTCCGAACCGGCTCCGGCCGAGCGCGAAGACCCGCTCCCGGACGGCCTCGCAGGTGTTCTTCACCGCGCCGCCGGTCACATACGTCTGCCGGGACGCGGAGGTCGAACCGGCGGACCCGACCCGGGTGTCGGCCGGATGGAGGGTCACCTGGGTGACGCCGAGTTCGGTACGGGCGATCTGGGCCTGGACGGTGACACCGCCCTGTCCGACCTCGGCCATGGCGGTGTGGACGACGGCGACGGCCTCGCCGGCGACGGCTTCGAGCCGGACCCGGGCGGTGGAATAGTCGTCGAAGCCCTCGGAGAAGCCGACGTTCTTGATGCCGACGGCGTAGCCGACACCGCGCACCACGCTCTCGCCGTGGGTGGTGTTGGAAAGGCCGCCGGGCAGCTGGCGCACGTCGGCGCCCTCGGTGGTCTCCCACTGGCGCTCGGGCGGCAGCGGGCGGGCCTTGACCCGGCGCAGCAGTTCGGCGACCGGCGCCGGGGAGTCGACGCGCTGGCCGGTGGGCATGAGGGAGCCCTGTTCCATGGCGTTGATCCGGCGGAACTCGACGGGGTCCATGCCGAGCCGGGCGGCGAGCTTGTCCATCTGCGCCTCGTACGCGAAGCACGCCTGCACCGCGCCGAAGCCGCGCATCGCGCCGCAGGGCGGGTTGTTGGTGTAGAGGGCGAGGGCCTCGATGTCGACGGCGTCGACGACGTACGGGCCGGCGCCCAGCGAGGCGGCGTTGCCGACGACCGCCGGGGAGGAGGACGCGTAGGCGCCGCCGTCCAGGACGATGCGGCAGGTCAGATGGGTGAGCCGGCCATCCTTGGTGGCACCGTGCTCGTACCGCAGCTTCGCGGGGTGGCGGTGGACATGGCCGAAGAAGGACTCGAAGCGGTCGTAGACCATCTTGACGGGCTTGCCGGTGCGCAGCGCGAGCAGACAGGCGTGGATCTGCATGGAGATGTCCTCGCGGCCGCCGAAGGCGCCGCCGACCCCGGCGAGGGTCATGCGGACCTTGTCCTCGGGCAGACCGAGGACCGGGGCCATCTGGGCGAGGTCGGCGTGCAGCCACTGGGTGGCGACGTAGAGGTCGACTCCGCCGTCCTCGGCGGGCACCGCGAGGCCGGACTCGGGGCCGAGGAAGGCCTGGTCCTGCATGCCGAAGGTGTACTCGCCCTCGACGATCACCTCGGCCCGGGCCCGCGCGGCCGCCACGTCGCCCCGGACGACGGGCTGGCGGTGGAGGATGTTGGGGTGCGGGACACGGTCGGCGTAGTGGTCGGTGCGGTGCTCGTGGACCAGCGGGGCGCCGGGGGCGGTGGCCGATGCCTCGTCGGTGACCAGCGGCAGTTCGCGGTACTCGACCCGGATCCGGGCGGCGGCCCGGCGCGCGGTCTCGGGGTGGTCGGCGGCGACGAGGGCGACCGGCTCACCGTGGTGGCGCACCTTGCCGTGGGCGAGGACCGGGGTGTCGCGGATCTCCAGGCCGTAGTGCTTCACCTCGGTCGGCAGGTCGTCGTAGGTCAGGACGGCGTGGACGCCGGGGGTCGCGACGGCCTCGGTGATGTCGAGGGAGACGATCTCGGCGTGGGCGACGGTGGAGCGCAGGGTGTGGCCCCACACCATGTCCTCGTGCCACATGTCGGAGGAGTAGGCGAATTCGCCGGTGACCTTCAGGGTGCCGTCGGGGCGCAGGGTGGACTCGCCGACGCCGCCCCGGTGGTGGTCCTGGGTGAGGCCGGTGGGGGTTCCGGCGGGTGCGGTACGGGTGGACGGCCGGGTCATCGCGGTCCCTCCTCGTCGCGGTCGTGGCGGTCGTGACGGTCGTGGCTGCCGTGGCGGTCGTGGCGGTCGTCGCCCGGCAGACCGTCCGTCCGGCCGGCCTCGGGGCTGCCCTGGTGACCGTCCGTCAGGCTGACCGTCCGACCGTGACCGTCCACCGGGCTGTCCTGGCGGGCGGCGGCGAGGCGGACCGCGTCGAGGATCTTCTCGTATCCCGTACAGCGGCAGAGGTTGCCGGAGAGCGCCTCGCGGATGTCCTCGTCCGTCGGCGAGGGGTGACGCTCCAGCAGATCGTCGGCGGCGACGAGCAGTCCGGGCGTACAGAAGCCGCACTGGACGGCGCCGGCGTCGAGGAACGCCTGCTGGACGGGGGACAGCGCGGCGGGCCCGGGTACGGCGGGCCCGCCTTGGCCGCCCGCTCCCGGCTCCTCCTCGTCGGGCCGGGCCCGCCACCGGCGCGCCTCGTCGAGCGAGGTGCCGTCCGCCGGGCCGGTCCCGGGCGCGCCGGCCTCCGTGCCCGTACGCCCGCGCCGCTCGGCGTACCGGGCGAGGCCCTCGACCGTATCGATTCTGCGGCCCTCGGCCTGGCCGGCGGCGACCAGGCAGGCGCACACCGGAACGCCGTCGAGCCGGACCGTGCAGGACCCGCATTCGCCCTGTTCACAGGCGTTCTTGGAGCCGGGGAGCCCCAGCCGCTCGCGCAGGACGTACAGCAGGGACTCGCCCTCCCAGACGTCGTCGGCCGTCTGCGCGCGGCCGTTGACGGTGAAGTGGACTCGCATGGTCATGCAGCTCCTTCGAGGGTGCGCCCGGCACCGTTGCGGTACTGCTCCCAGGCCCAGCCGAGGGTGCGCCGGGCCATGACGCCCACGGCGTGCCGGCGGTACGCGGCGGTGCCCCGTACGTCGTCGATCGGGGCGCAGGCGCCGGTGGCCAGCTGCGCGAACTGCCGGGCGACCGACGGGGTGATGATCTTCCCGTTGTCCCAGAAGCCGCCTTCTTCGAGCGCCGCGTTCAAGAACTCCTCGGCGGCGCGCGCCCGTACGGGGGTCGGGGCCGCCGAGCCGATGCCGGTGCGCACGGTCCGGGTCTCGGGGTGCAGGGCGAGGCCGAAGGCGCAGACGGCGATCACCATCGCGTTGCGGGTGCCGACCTTGGAGAACTGCTGGGGGCCGTCCGCCCTCGCGATGTGGACGGCCCTGATGAGTTCGTCGGGCTCCAGCGCGTTGCGCTTCACACCCGTGTAGAAGGCGTCGATGGGGATACGGCGGGTGCCGCGCACCGATGCGACCTCGACCTCGGCGCCGGCGGCGAGCAGCGCGGGGTGGGCGTCGCCGGCCGGGGAGGCGGTGCCGAGGTTGCCGCCGACGCCGCCGCGGTTGCGGATCTGCGGGGAGGCGACGGTGTGCGCGGCGAGTGCCAGGCCGGGCAGTTCGCGGCGCAGGTGCTCCATGATCCGGGTGTACGGGACCGAGGCGCCGAGCCGCACCGTGTGCTCGCCGACCTCCCAGGTGTTCAGCTCGTCGATCCGGGTCAGGTCGAGGAGGTACGCGGGGCGCCGGTGGTCGAAGTTGATCTCGACCATGACGTCCGTGCCGCCCGCGAGGGGTACGGCCGCGGGGTGCTCGGCCTTGGCCGCGAGCGCCTCCTCCCAGTCGGCGGGGCGAAGGAAGTCCATGCTGGCTCTCTTCTGCTGGGTGATGCGGGACGGCGTACGGGGCCGGGGGCGAGGAGCCGGCCGGAGGCGTGTCGTACGGGCCCGGGAAGCCCTGCGGCCGCTGTCGCCGTGTGCTCGCCCCACACAACCCCACACCCCGGATGTGATCCAGTACACAAGCCCGGGTGTCCGGGGTGCAGTGACAGAAACCATGAAGCGGTTGGCTGCCAGGCGCCGTCGTCTTGTAGATTCGAACGAACGACGGAAGCGCGGTGCGCTCTCCGTTCCCCCGAACGCGATGGCCCCGGGCCGCCGTCGTTCACCCCACCCCATGACGGACAACGGACGAGAAGGAACGGCGGCGACATCATGCGGCTGCGCGCACTGCTGGAGAACGACGCGCTGGGGCTGCGGCTGCTCGGCGGCGCGGAGGCGCTGGACCGTACCGTCCGCGGCGTGATGACCACGGATCTCAAGGACCCGAGCCGCTATCTGTCCGGGGGCGAGGTGGTGCTCACGGGGCTCGCCGGGCTGCGGGAGCCGGCCGACGTGGAGGTCTTCGTCCGTGCCGTGACGACCGCCGGGGTGGCCGCGGTCGCCGCGGGCGAGGTCGAGCTCGCGAGCGTCCCCGCGCTCGTGGAGACGTGCGCGCGGTACGAGCTGCCGCTGTTCGCGGTGAACGAGTCCGTCGCGTTCGCGACGATCACCGAGCACGTCGTACGCCAGGTGTCCGGCGAGCGGGCGGGCGATCTGGCCGCCGTCGTGGACCGCCACCGGCGGCTGATGACCTCCGGCCCGGCGGGCGGCGGCCCCGATGTCGTCCTCGACCTGCTGGGCTCCGACCTCGACCTGCGGGCCTGGGTCTTCTCCCCCACCGGCCGCCGTATCGCGGGCGCCGGGGAGCCGCTCGACGCCGAGGTGGCCGCCACTCTGGCGGGCGAACACCTGGCCGCGACCCGCGCCGGGCGGCGCGCCCCGCACCGGGTCACCACCGGCGGGACGACGTACTCCCTCTTCCCGATCCGCAACACCGCCCGCACCGCCGCGCCGGGGCCGCGCGACGTGCGCGAGACCGTGCTGGCCGACTGGCTGCTCGCCGTCGAGGCCGACGCCGCCGAGTGGCCGCCGGCCCGGATGGACCTGCTCCAGGGGGTCACCCAGCTGATCGCCGTGGAGCGCGACCGGCGCGACGCGGCCCGTACGGTGCGCCGCCGGCTCGCCCAGGAGGTCCTGGAGCTGGTGCAGGCGGGCGCGGTGCCCGCCGAGATCGCCGCCCGGCTGCGGGTCGCCGCGCCGGTGCTGCTGCCCGGCTTCGGCAACGCGCCGCACTGGCAGGTCGTCGTCGCCCGCCTGGAGTGGGCGCAGGAGCCGGGGCAGAACCCGATCGACAGCGGGCATGTCGCCCAGGCCCTGCTGGAGGAGATCCTGGTCGATCCGGCCGCCACGGGCCCGGACTCCGCCGACCGGATCGCGGTCGCGCACAGCGGCGACGAGGCGATCGCGCTGGTCCCGCTGGCCGCCGCGCCGCTGCCGGAGTCCGAGGACGGGCTGCCGTCCGCGGCGCTCGGTCTGCACGCGGACGTGCTGCTCAAGGCCATCCGCGGCCCGCTGTCCGCCGGGCTCGGCGAGGACGGGCGGCTCACCCTGGGCGTCAGCGCCTCGGTGCACTCCGCGGAGGGGCTGCGCGGGGCGCTGGAGGAGGCCCGGCACGCCCGCCGGGTCGCCGCCGCCCGCCCGGGCCGGGTCTGCGCCGCCGGGCACCACGAGCTGGCCTCGCACGTCCTGCTGCTGCCGTTCGTCCCGGACGACGTCCGGCGGGCGTTCACCGCGCGGCTGCTCGACCCGCTGCGCGACTACGACCGGCGCCACCGGGCCGAGCTGATCCCGACGCTGGAGGCGTTCCTCGACAGCGACGGCTCGTGGACCCGCTGCGCGACCCGCCTGCATCTGCACGTGAACACGCTGCGGTACCGGGTCGGGCGGATCGAACAGCTCACGGGCCGCGATCTGTCCCGGCTTGAGGACAAGCTCGACTTCTTCCTGGCGCTCCGCATGAGCTGAGCGGCGTAGGCCGCACGGATCGTCGCCCGGGCCACCGTATGGGCCAGGCCATCCCGCGCATGCGGAAGATCCGGGAGATACAGAAGATACGGAACCCACCGAAGATACGGAAGATACGGGTGAACGCCGAGGTCACCCGTATCTTTTCGGCTCATCGGGCGACAACCCGCGCCCCTGAGGACACAACCGGCGCCCGCTTTTAGCCGCTTCAAGCCCCGTCCCACCAGCCCCTCCCTTTGTGAAAATTTTCACCCGACCCCTTGGCCGGGCCCGGAGTTCGTGTTGAGATGCCGTCCTACTCGACAGCTCGACGGCGTGCTACGGGAGGCCAATGTGGCGTACGGCCGGGGAACCCCACTGGAGACCGCGGTCTGGAGGCTTCGCTCGCGCGGCTGCTGGACGGACGCGGCGGAGCTGCTCACCCCTCGCGCGGCCGATCCGGCCGCGGCCCTGGAGCGGGCGGCCCTGCTGATCGAACGCTGTCTGTACACCGAGCAGGGCTGGCCCGAGGCCGAGGAAGCGCTGCGCGCGGCGGAGGCGGTCACCCGGACGGACGAGGAGCGCGGCGCGACCGCCTGCGAGCGGGGCTATCTGGCGTACGCCTCCACTCTCCTGGGGGTACGCGACCGGGCCGACGAGGCCCGCGCGGCGCTCGGCCGGGCGGCGGCGCTCATCGACCCGGACACCCCCCGGCGGGCCCTGCTCGACTTCCGGCGCGGCCTGGTCGCCCAGAACCTCGGCGACTCCCCCCAGGCCGCCCGCGCGGCCTACCGCCGCGCCCACGAGGCCGCGACGGCTCACGGGGACTCGTTATTGCTCTCCTTCACCTGGCGGCACCTCGCCGGACTCGCCCTGAGGGAGGGCGAGTTGACGGAGGCCCGGCACGGATTCTCCGAATCCCTGCGCATCCGCGAGGAGTTGGGCTACCTGGTGGGCACCGCCCCGGCCCTCGCCTCACTCGCCGCGACCGCGTCCGAACCGGAGGCGGGCCGCCTCCGCGAGGAGGCGGCCCGCCTCTTCCGCCTCCTGGGCGGCGTCCCCACCTGGCTGGCAGGCCAGCTGACCCCGCGCCCGGCGATCTAGGGACCTAGGGACCTTTACGGGTGCGCGTACGCCGAGGGAGAGCCCGAGGGGGAGCAGACCGCTGCCGCCTCGGGCCGACCCGCGAGGCGAGCCTGGAAGGTCACTTCACCACGACGTAGTCCCCGGCCGAAGTCGACGCCCCGGTCGTGGTGTTGCCGCCGTACATCCAGCGCCACGCACCCGACTTGGACGCCTTCACGGTCGTCTTGAGGTCGCCCTTGCCGTTCGCGTACACCGACTTCACCGAGGTGTAGGAGGCGGCGCCGGCCGGCTTGAACTGGAGGCTCACCTTGCGGCCCTCGTAGGAGACGTACTTCTTGGCGTCCCAGTCGGCGCGCGTGATCTTTCCGGTCACCGTCAGTGTGCCGCCCTTGGCCGCCGGCTCGGGTGAGGCGTTCACGGTCATACGGGAGTTGCGCTTGACGTAGACCGTCATGCCCTTGTCGTCGGTGTCACCGCCGCCGCTCTGGAAGTCCACCTCCGCCCCGACTTTCCAGGCTCCGGCCAGACTGTTGCGCATGTCCCACACGGTCGGGTCGAAATACATCGTCTCGACGACGTCGCAGGAGCCCCCGACCACCGGGATGCAGTCACTGATGTCGATGGCCTGCCACAGCTGGTCGCTCGTGCGACCGCGATACAGGAACACCGCCGCCCACGTCCACTTGCGGGTGGTCGTCACCCTGAAGGTGGTGGGCGCCGCGACCTCGTTCGCCACCCCGATCACGATCGGCTTGCCACCGTTCACCTTGACGCGACTGAACTCGGCTCCGCCCTCGGCCGCACCGGCCGGAAACGCGGCCAGGCCGGTGAACACCGCGGCCGCCCCACCGGCCACGACAGCTCTCCAGAGCTTCTTCCCCATGCAATCCCCCATATCAGTCTCAAAAGGCGCCGGAGACCCATCTTCTGGCGCGCATGTTCAGACTGCTGTGATCCACAAAGGTTGCACTCCTCTGCCAACTCCCCACCGGCGGACGGGTATCCCCAACCTCCACCCCTTCCCGCCACCCAAGCGGACGGGGTGCGGGGCGGTGCGCGGAGACAGCGACGGGAGCGGGGGCCGGGGAGGGGGTCGTGTTCGGAACGTAGAGCGTGATTTGTGGCGCGGGAACAGCAACGCCTCGCGCACAAGTCAGGGTCCCGCGCCGTAAATCATGCAGTGCAGAACACGAGCCCCCGGACCGGCCCCCGCGCACCACCCACAAACCCCAGCGCACCGCACCAGCACCCCGAACGCGCCCCGAACGCCCCGCCACCACCACGCCCCGCACCACCACAGCTCAGCGCAGCGTCACACACACCAGCGCCTCGTCCAGCCCCACCACCAACGCCCCGTCCCCCGTCACCGCCACCGCCCGCACCGCCGGCCCCGCCCGGAACACGCCGCGTCTTCCCTGCTCAAGGCAGTGGAGTTCCACGACGCCGTCGCCCCACGCGGCCGCCACGACCGGCCCGTGCGGGGTCTGCGCGGCGGCGAGGGAGACGACGGGCGAGGGGCGACGGCGCAGGGGCTCGGGGTCGGGGTCCTGGCCGGGGGTCCAGCGGCGGACGGTGCCGTCGCTGCCGCCGCTGCAGACGAAGGGGGTCTCGGACTCGACGGCGGCGACGGCGGTGACCCGCCCGCTGTGGAGTGACGCCTGGTGCAGTCCGGTGAGCCCGAAGGCGTGGACGGAGCCGAGCCGGTCGCCGACGACCACGGATCCGGCGATGGTGGCGAGGGCCGTCCCGGGGTGCCGGGTGAGGGTGGCGGTGACGGCTTCGGTGAGCCGGTGCAGATAGGGGGCGCGGGGTTCGCGTCCTGGCGCGGTGTGCAGCCGGCCGCGTTCGTCGAGCAGGAGGACGGTGCCGTCGGGGGCGGGCGCGAGGGCGGCGATCCGCCCGGTCACGGGGTGGTCGAGCTGTCCGAGCGGCCGGGCGTCGGCGGCGGCGAGGAGGCGTACGGTGCCGCCGAGGTCGGCGGTGAGCAGCATGCCGTCGGGTGCGGCGAGCGCGGTGACGGGTCCGGGCCAGGGCGGGGTGAGGTCGCCGGTGACCCGGCTCCAGCGCAGCCGCCAGGGTGAGCCGGCCGCGAGTTCGGTGAGCGCGGGCCGCAGTCGGGGGTCGGCGCCGTCGCCGAGGAGGGCGAGCAGGCCGAGGGCGCGGTCGGCGGGGCGGGGGGCCGCGCAGAGGGCTTGTCCGGCGCGGAGCCAGGCCGCCCGCAGCCCGCCGTGTTCGTCCCAGGGGTCGCGTATGTATCCGGTGGTGACGGCGACGGGGTCGGCGGCGCAGACGGCGGCGGGGTCGGAGAGGTCGATGACGGCCGGGGCCGTCCCTTCGTCCCCTTCACGGTCCTCCACGCCCTCGGCATCGTCCGCACTCTCGGCGTCGTCAGGCTCGACGACGGCGACCCGCTCCCGCGCGAGCAGCTCGTACTCGGGTGTGCCGGGCCGTGCCTCGACGACCATCCGGACCCGGCCGAGCCGGGCGAGTTCGGCGAGCAGCGCGGCGACGGCCTCGGGCTCGGCGGCGGTGTGCAGGGCGGGCAGCAGCAGGACGGTGCGGGCGGCGCGCCCGTTCTCGCTGGTGGCGAGGGCGCGTACGAGGTCGGCCGGGGACGCCGCGACGACCCCTAGGTGGTCGGCGACGGCCCACGCGGCGCCGAGGGCACTGCGTCCGGTGAGCGGGACGAGCGCGCGGACGGTGCGCCGGCGGCCGGCGTCGCGGGGGCCGTGGCGGGCGAGCCAGTCGAGCAGCCCGGGGCCGCCGGTGACGAGACAGAGCCGCGGGGCCTCGGGGTCGGTGAGCCAGCCGAGCAGGTCGGCGGCCCCGGGGCGGTCCGCGCGGACGGACGGCATGGCCACCTCCAACGGAACCACGGCACAACGGAACCACGGCATGACGTCATATGCCTGAGGCCTCTTGCTCTCGACCTTAGCCGTCAGTCGCGCCATCCGGTGAAGTGCTGTCGGACAAGTCCGAGAACGGCCTCGGTGTCCTCGGCGATCAGGGCGTCCAGGAGGGCGGAGTGCGCGGCCGCGTCGGCGACGAGTTCCGCGCGCCGGACGGTGCCGGAGGCGCCGGCCAGGGGCCACTGGGTACGGCGGTGCAGGTCCTCGGCGACGGTGAGGAGCTGCTCGTTCCCGGCGAGGGCGAGGACCGCGCGGTGGAAGGCGCGGTCGGCGTCGGCGTAGCCGGCGCGGTCGCCCCGGGCGGCGGCGAGCGCGGCGGTGTCGGCGAGCGGGCGCAGCGCGGCCCAGCGGGCGGCGGGGACGGTACGGGCGAGCCGGAGGATGACGGGGACCTCGACGAGGGCGCGGACCTCGGCGAGCTCGGCGCGTTCGCGGGGGGTGTGTTCGGTGACGCGGAAGCCCCGGTTGAGCACGACTTCGACGGCGCCCTCGGTGGCGAGCTGCTGCATGGCCTCGCGTACGGGGGTGGCGGAGACTCCGTGGCGTTCGGCGAGGGCGGGCGCGGAGTAGACCTCGCCGGGAACGAGTTCGCCGGCGAGGAGGGCGGCGCGCAGGGACTGGAGGATCTGGCCGCGTACGGAGTGCCGGCGCACGGTCCGGGGCGCGGACGCGCCCTCGGAGTGCGCGGGTTCGTCGTGGCCGTCGTGGCCGTCGTCGCCGCGCGGGTCGTCATGCGGATCGCCGTGCGGATCGCCGTGGTCGATGTCGCCGTGCACATGCTCGCCCCGGGCCGCGGGGAAGGCGGGGACGGGGACGGCGGGCCCCGTCGACCGCTCGACGCCGGCCTGCTGCGGCACCCTGACCCCGTCGCCGTACCCGGAGTATCCGGCGACTCCGGCGTATCCGGCCTCTCCGAGCGCGGCGAGCCCGCGGCCGAGACCGCCGAGGCCGCCGAGGCCCCTGGGACCGCTTCCGGTGGCACCCCACCCGTTGCCACCGTTGCCGCTGTTGCCGCCGCCACCGCCGTCGCGGGTGTTTCCGTTCTCCATACCCCTGTGCTCCACGTACTCCGCGTGCTCCACGCCCCCGGATTCCCGGGCCGCGGCGTGCTCCCCCGCCCGCGTCCCCGCCGGGCCGCGGCCACCGCCCTGGTCCACCCGGGTCCTCCTGCGCCTTCGTCTCGGGCCCGGCTCGCGGTGCCGGGGTCCCCCGTGCACGATAGGCGGACGGCGTCGCAGTTCAAACACCATGCGTGTCGGGTAAGGTAAGGCTTACCTGCCCACGAGCGCGATTCGGTGGTCCCGTATGACCGTCCCCACCTTGCGAACTCCGCCGCCCGCCCCGGCCGGTTCGCCCGTCGCGGCGGCCTACGCGCGGCTCGCCGAGGTCTTCCCGGCCCTGCGGGTCGAGGAGTGGACGGACGGCGGCGGGCGACGCGGCGACGGCTGGTTCGGCGCGGGCGAGCTGGCGGCCGGCGGCGAGGAGCTGGACGCCTTCCTGGCCTGGGACGAGGAGCAGGTGCTCCGGGATTACGGGAGCGCGGGGCGTCCGGACGTGGTGGCGGGCTTCGGACTGCACCGGTACGCCTGGCCCGCCTGCCTCCTGGTCACGCTCCCCTGGTTCCTGGACCGCCGGGTCCCCCGGCTGCCCGCCCGTAATGTGGCCTTCCACCGCGGGCTCGGGCGGCTCGCGGTGCGCGTGGAGGAGTTCGCCTGCCTGCCGGGCGATCCGGCGGCGGCGCTGCCGGGCGCGCGGGTGGTGGCCGACGAGGAGGCCCTGCGCGCGGAGGCGCGGGAGGCGCTGGCCGAGCACTTCGAGGCGGTGCTGGCCGGATTCGGGCCCCGGATGCGGCGCGGCCGGCGCGCGCTGTGGGGAATGGTGACGGACGAGATCGTCGAGGGCCTCTGGTACGTGGCGACGCTGCTCGGCGAAGAGGACCGGGCGCTCGGCGAGCTGGAGCGGCTGATGCCGGGGACGGTCCGGTCGTACGCGCCGTACGCGGGGGCGGCGAACTTCCGCGAGCTGCCGGGTTCGGCGGAGGCATGCGGCGGCCCGCGCGCCACCCGGGACCGGGTGACCTGCTGTCTCTTCTACACACTGCGTCCCGAGGACACCTGTCTGACCTGCCCCCGCACGGCCGACCCGGAGCGGGTGCGCCGGCTGGCCGCCACCGGCTGACGGACCAACCGGTCCGACAGGCCGAACGGGCCGAATGGGCCACCCGGGGGGCGCGAGGGCGGCGCCCGCCGTCCTCCCCCTCGCGCCGGCGCGCCTCCCTTCACCCCTCGCCGTCGAACAAAACCCCTCCCTCGGCATGCCAGTTCGACCAAATTGAGCCTCCGTACGCCCCCTACGCCCCCATTGGCATGCTGTTCACCGGAAACCCCTTGTCCGTCCCGCCCGGTCGGCCAGGATGGCCGCCGCGTCGCCGTTTCGCGAGGCACTCCTGCGAGGCAAGGAACACCGCCGATGAGACTGACCGACATATCGCTGAACTGGCTGCTCCCGGGCGGCGTGGTCCTGGTGTGCGGCCTGGTGGCGGTGGCGATGCTCGCGCGCGGGAAACGCGCCCCGGACCCGCCGGCCGGCGAGGGCGGCCGGGAACGCGGCGAGGAGCGCCGGCGGCGCCGGGAGACCCTGTACAGCTCCGCCGCCTACGCCCTGCTGTTCTGCTGCGCCGCGGTCGCGGCGGCGCTCTCCTTCCACGGCCTGGTCGGCTTCGGCCGGCAGAACCTCGGTCTCGACGGCGGCTGGGAGTACCTGGTCCCGTTCGGGCTCGACGGCGCGGCCATGTTCTGCTCGGTGCTCGCGGTACGGGAGGCCAGCCACGGTGACGCGGCGCTCGGTTCACGCCTCCTGGTGTGGATGTTCGCGGGGGCCGCGGCCTGGTTCAACTGGGTGCACGCGCCGCGGGGGCTCGGGCACGCGGGCGCGCCGCAGTTCTTCGCGGGCATGTCGCTGTCGGCGGCCGTCCTCTTCGACCGGGCACTGAAGCAGACCCGACGGGCCGCCCTGCGCGAACAGGGCCTGATCCCCCGGCCGTTGCCGCAGATCCGGATGGTCCGCTGGCTGCGGGCACCGCGGGAGACGTACGCCGCCTGGTCGCTGATGCTCCTGGAGGGCGTCCGTACGCTGGACGAGGCCGTGGACGAGGTACGCGAGGATCGCCGGGAGCGGCGGCGCGGCCGGATCGCCCGGCGGGAGCGAGCCAAGCTGGACCGGGCCCGGCTGAAGGCGCTGAGCCGGCAGCACCGGACGTACGGAAACGGCGCCGCCCGTCAGGCCGGCTCCGCGCCGGCGGCACTCGGCGCCTCGTCCGGCTCCGACTCCGGCGCGGGTACGGGTACGGGTACGGGTACGGGCACAGGCGCGGCGGCGACCGGGCCGACCGGGCCCGCCGTCGCGGAGCCCGTCATAGCGGAGGTTCCCGACCGGACGCCGGCCCGGGTGAAGCGCGAACAGCGGCCCGAGGAGTCCGGGCCGCGAACCCGCCCGTCTCTCCAGGCGGTACGGGAGAAGGCCGGGCACCCGGCCTCCGAGTCGCGCGCGGGTGAGTCCCGCCCGATCGATCCCGCGTCCGCAGCCGCGGCCGCCTCCGAGGACGACCTGCGGACGCTGCCCCGGCTCGATCAGATGGAGCGCAAACTCGCCGCGATGGAGCAGCAGTTCGGCTGATCATCACCCACGAACCACGCCCCTCGCAGGCACAGGAACGGCGGGGCCGCCACTCCCCTCACGGGTTCCTCAGGCGGCCCCGCCGTACAGTTCGAACCACACCACCTTGCCCACCCCCTGGTTCTCGACACCCCAGGAGTCGGCGAGGGCTTCGACCAGGATCAGTCCCCGGCCGTGCGTGCCGTCGTCGGCGTACGGGACCCGCGGATGGTCGATCCCGGGGACGAAGTCCCGTACCTCGACGCGCAGTTGTTCGGGTTCCACGGTGGCGGTGACGACGGCCCCGTGTTCGGTGTGGACGAGCGCGTTGGTCACCAGTTCGCTGGTGAGCAGTTCCGCGACGTCGGTGGCGCCCGGTGCGCCCCAGGCGCCCAGCATCGCGCGTAAGGCGTGCCGCACCTCCGGAACCGCGGCGAGATCGGCGCCTCCCACCTTTCTGAGCAGTTGAGTCGGCTGCTTCGCCTTCCCGGTCATAACCCCCACCCCGTTGTCGGATCGAACAGGCTCACGGGGATGCATGCCCCGCCCGGGGACCCGCATTCATGGGGCTCGCGTCACGGAACCGGTGCACGGAGTCACGGACGGGGCACATTGCGCAAATTCGAGCGGGCCATCTGAACCATGCGACCCACGCCCCCGTCCAGGACGATCTTTCCGGCGGAGAGCGCGAAGCCGGCGACCATGTCCGTGCTGATCTTCGGCGGGATGGAAAGGGCGTTGGGATCGGTGACGACGTCGACGAGGGCCGGGCCCCGGTGCGCGAAGGCGTCCTTGAGCGCGCCCGCCAGTTGCTTGGGCTTCTCCACTCTGACCCCGTACGCCCCGCACGCGCGGGCGACGGCGGCGAAGTCCGGGTTCTTGTTGGTGGTGCCGTACGACGGCATGCCGCTCACCAGCATCTCCAACTCCACCATGCCGAAGGAGGAGTTGTTGAAGACGATCACCTTCACCGGCAGGCCGTACTGGACGAGGGTGAGGAAGTCGCCCATGAGCATGCTGAATCCGCCGTCGCCCGACATCGACACGACCTGCCGCTCCGGGTCGGTGAACTGGGCGCCGATGGCCTGCGGCAGGGCGTTGGCCATCGAGCCGTGACTGAAGGAGCCGATGATCCTGCGCCGCCCGTTGGGCGACAGATAGCGGGCGGCCCAGACATTGCACATGCCCGTGTCCACCGTGAAGACGGCGTCGTCGTCGGCGAGTTCGTCGAGGACGGAGGCGACGTACTCGGGGTGGATCGGGACGTGCTTGTCGACCTTGCGGGTGTAGGCCTTGACCACGCCTTCCAGGATGGCGGCGTGCTTCTTCAGCATCTTGTCCAGGAAGCGCCGGTCGGTCTTCTCCCGGACGCGCTCGATCAGACAGCGCAGCGTCTCGCGGACGTCGCCCCACACGGCCAGGTCGAGCCGGGAGCGGCGGCCCAGCCGCTCGGGCCGGACGTCGACCTGGGCGATCTGGACGTCGTCGGGCAGGAAGGCGTTGTACGGGAAGTCCGTACCGAGCAGAAGCAGCAGATCGCAGCCGTGGGTGGCCTCGTAGGCGGCGCCGTAGCCGAGCAGTCCGCTCATGCCGACGTCGTACGGGTTGTCGTACTGGATCCACTCCTTGCCGCGCAGCGCGTGCCCCACGGGGGCCTTCACGCGTTCGGCGAACTTCATGACCTCCTCGTGCGCCCCCGCCGTGCCGCTGCCGCAGAACAGCGTCACCCGGTCGGCGGAGTCGATCATCCGGACGAGCGCGTCGATCTCCGCGTCCCCCGGCCGGACGGTGGGCCGGGCGGTGACGAGCGCGGTCGCGACGGGCTGTTCGGGAGCGGCCTGGGCGGCGATGTCGCCGGGCAGGGAGACGACACTGACCCCGCCCTGGCCGACGGCGTGCTGGATCGCGGTGTGCAGCAGCCGGGGCATCTGGCCCGGGTTGGAGATCAGCTCGCTGTAGTGACTGCACTCGCGGAACAACTGGTCGGGGTGGGTCTCCTGGAAGTAGCCGAGGCCGATCTCGCTGGACGGGATCTGGGAGGCGAGGGCGAGCACCGGGGCCATGGAACGGTGGGCGTCGTACAGGCCGTTGATCAGATGGAGGTTGCCGGGGCCGCAGGAGCCCGCACAGGCGGCGAGCCGGCCGCTGATCTGGGCCTCGGCGCCGGCGGCGAAGGCGGCCGTCTCCTCGTGCCGCACCTGGATCCAGTCGATGCCGGAGGAACGGCGGATGGCGTCGACGACCGGGTTCAGGCTGTCGCCGACCACTCCGTAGAGGCGCTGGACGCCCGCGCGGACGAGGATGTCGACGAATTGTTCTGCGACATTCTGTTTGGCCATGGGTCCATCAACCCATGGGCCCGGAGGTTACGCCTCCCAGACCGCCACCGCCGTACGGTCGTCGGCGTAGCCGGTGACCCGCAGCTGGGTATCGGCGAGGAAGGCGGCCAGACCGGGCACCTCGGCGCCGTCGGCGGCGGCCCAGCGGGTGGCGAGTTCGCCGGCGAGCGCCGGTGCGCCACGCATCGGATCGGCGAGCCCGGCCGAGGCGAGCAGCAGGGTGTCGCCGGGGCGGGCGGCGCAGACGCGGAAGCGGAACGGCTCGGCGGGCGGGGGCGGCGGCTCCTCGACGAAGGGGCGGCCGGGCGCGGCGGCGAGACCGAGGCTCAGGGTGTACCGGTCGCCGACGTCTTCGTGGTCGTGGTCGTGGTCGTCCTCCGTGTCGGTGTCGGTGGCGGGCTCGGGGGTGCCGTCGTCCGGGTGGGCGTCGATGGCGTCGACGGGTCCGGGGCGGCGCGGGTCGGGCCGGTGCGGCGGGTGGGACGGGTACGGCTGGTCGGCCTGGTCGGCCGCCGCCGGCTCGATGTCCTGCCAGGAGCCGTCGCGCAGCCGGAACAGTCCGCCGGGTCCGACGCCGAAGAAGACCCGGGTGCGGCAGCCGGGGTCGGCGGACAGCAGCAGACAGCGCAAGTGGGCGGAGTACGACTCCGGGGCGAGGCCGTGTTCGGCTGCACGGGCCCGCAGCCTGCGGTAGGCGCGGTCGGTGAGCCGGCGGAGCCCGGCGCCGAGGTCGCCGCCCCGGCCCGAGCGGAGGTCCTCGGACAGCCGGGCGTGGCTGCGGCCGACGGCCTCGCCGATCCAGCGGCAGGCGTCGGCGGCGGCGAGCGGAGCGTGTGCGGAGGCGCGGTCTCCGGTGGCGACGGCGACGAACACGAGCGCGGCCTCGTCCTGGCCGAAGCGGGCGGTGAGCAGGGCGTCGCGGCGGGGTTCGCCCCGGAAACGGGCGGAGTCGCCTCGGACGGAGGCTGCCCGCAGGGTGCAGGCGCCGTAGCGAGCGCCGTCCAGAACGGTGTCGGCGACGAGGTCGCCGAGCGCGTCGGGGTGGGCGGCGGGCAGTGCGGTGGGCTCGGGCTCGTAGGTGGGCGGCCGGCTGCCGATGTGTCCCGTACGGGGCCGGGGCGCGGGGACCATCCGGGGCGCCGGGGCGGGGGTCGCCTGGGACGCCGGGGCGGGTGCCGAGGGGAGTGCCGGGGGGAGTGCCGGGGCGGGTACGTCCTCGGCGACTGGCGCGGGGGTGGTCTCGGGGGGCTGTGCGGAGGTCGGCTCGGCGACCGGAGGTGTGACGGGCTCGGCGTCCGAGGCGGAGGCCGAGCCTGAGTCCGGGTCGAGGGGTGACCCGGAGGCCGGGGCAAGGGGTGGGTCGGCCGCCGTCGCCGGGGCGGGCACCGGCGTCCGGCCGGTCAGGGAGACGGTGGTCGCCGCGGCGGAGTCGTAGCGCTCGTCGAGGCTGTCGGACGTCGGTGCGGGCCCGGTGTCCTGGGCCGCCCCGTCGTAGAGCCTGTCCCACCAGCCGGTGTCGCCCTTGTCGCCCTGCTGAGTCATGCCCGCATTGTCCACCGGACGGGCCGCCGGGAACCGGCGCATCGCCGGAAAAAGTGGTCCGCCGGACGTCTCCAACCCCCCACGGGAAGGACGCCCGGCGGACCGGCGTGATCAGCGCACGGCGTGGGCGCGGACCACGGTCAGGGGGACGGAGCCGCCGTGGGCGTCCGTCGGTTCGGTCCTCAGCTCAGAGGGGACCCGCTCACTGGCCACGCCCGATCCCGCGCCCGCGCCCGCGCCCGCATGGTCCACGGTGGCGAGGGCGACCGGGACCGGCCGTCGCCGGCCGGCGCGGGCGGTCTCGTTGCCGGTCGGCGGCCGCTTGCCGGGCGCCGACTCGTCCTGCGGCACCGCGCACGCGGAGGCCAGGGCCGCGTTGGCGGCCGGGACGGGCGGGACGGCCATGGGCGCCGCCCCCGGGGCCGTACGCGCATACAGGCGCATCGCTCCTCCTCTCTCTGGTTCCGGACACGGCGGGGCGAAGGCCCCCGCGTCCGGGGGTCGCCGGTGCCGCGGTGGCGCCACATTGGCAGAGGTGAGGGTGGTGCGGGCAGGATGAACGAGGCGGGAATGTGCCGTGGCCGTTTCCCGCCAGGCACCAAATGGAACGAATGCGTCCGCGGGCCGCCCCGGGATGTCCGGGTCGTCCGGGGGCGTCCGCGCGAGGGATGGGTCGGCAGATGCTGGGTGCGATAGGTCTCGACGAACGGCAGGAGTCCGCCTACCGCGCGCTGGTCGCGCTCGGCGCGGCCGAGGTCTCCGACCTGGCCCATCGGCTGGCGCTGCCGGAACTCGACACCGAGCGGACGCTGCGCCACCTGGAGTCGCAGGGCCTGGCCGCCCAGTCCTCGGCCCGGGTGAGCCGTTGGGTCGCGGCCCCGCCCGGGATGGCCCTCGGCGCGCTGCTCACCCAGCAGCGGCACGACCTGGAGCAGGCGGAACGGGCGGCGGCCCTGCTCGCGCGGGAGTACCGGACCGAGGCGACCGAACCCGCCGTCCACGACCTGGTGGAGGTGGTGACCGGCGCGAGCGCGGTCACCCACCGCTTCCTCCAGCTCCAACTGGGCGCCACCGACGAGGTGTGCGCGCTGGTGACCGGCGACCCGATCGCCGTCTCCGGCATCGACAACGAGGCGGAGGAACGGGCCTCCGGGCGGGGTGTGCGCTACCGCGTGGTCGTCGAACGGGACGTCCTGACGCAGCCGAACGGGCTGGTCGAGCTGTCGGCGGCGCTGGGGCGGCACGAGGAGATCCGGGTGGTGGACCGGGTCCCGACGAAGCTGGTGGTGGCGGACCGGACGCTGGCGATGATCCCGCTGTCCGGCCGTAACGCCGAGCCGGCCGCCCTCGTCGTCCACGCGAGCGGCCTCCTCGAATCGCTGACGGGCCTCTTCGAGTCGGTGTGGCGCGAGGCGCTGCCGCTGCGGCTCGGCGCGGGCGCGCGGCCGGTGGAGGAGGCGGCACCGGGCCCGGACCCGGTGGACCTGGAGGTCCTGTCGCTGCTCCTCGCGGGGATGACGGACGCGACAGTGGCCAAGCAGCTGGACCTGGGGCTGCGGACGGTGCAGCGGCGGGTGAAGGGGCTGATGGAACTGGCGGGCGTGACGACGCGGTTGCAGCTGGGCTGGTACGCGTACGAGAAGGGGTGGGTGGCGCGCCGGTAGGGCGAAGGGGTTGCCGGGCCACTCGTCCGTACTTCTTGGGCACCCTTTGACCTGCGGGAACGCCCGTTCTCCGGCACCCTGGGCAGATGGGAGTGTGGCAGCTTCTGCTGATCGGCCTGGTGATGCTGCTCGGCCTGTTCGGGGTGCTGACGCCCGGCGTGCCCGGGACGTGGCTGGTGTGGGCGGCGGTGCTGTGGTGGTCGCTGCACGAACAGAGCGGTCCGGCCTGGATTTTGCTGGTGTCGGCGACGGGGCTGCTGCTGCTCACCCAGGCGGTGGTGTGGCAGTTGCCGCCGCGCCGGTTCCGGGGGCCGGGGATCACCCGGCGGACGATGGGGTACGCGGGGGCGGGGGCGCTGCTCGGGTTCGTCCTGATCCCGGTGCTCGGCGCGGTTCCCGGCTTCGTGGGCGGGGTCTATCTGTCGGAGCGGCTGCGGCTGGGCGGCCACGGCCAGGCGCGGGCGGCCACGCGTGCGGTGATGCGGGCGGTGGGGACAAGTGTGCTGGTGGAGCTGTTCGCCTGTCTGCTGATCGTGGGGGCGTGGGTGGGGACGCTGGTCCTGAGCTGAGGGGGCCCGGCCGCCTCGGGGGCGCTGGAGCGGGCCGATCCGGTCCCCCCGAGCCACCGCGGCCGTCAGTGCAGCAGCCCGATCCCGGCCAGCATCACCGCGCCGGCGACCAGCCGCAGCCTCCCGAAGGGCTCGCGGAAGAAGAGGGTGGCGATCACGGCGGCGACCAGGATGCCGGTCTCGCGCAGGGCGGCCACGGCGGCGACGTCGCCGTGCGCCTGGGCCCAGATGACCAGGCCGTACGCGGCCATGGACAGCGCTCCGCCGGTCAGTCCGGTTCCCAGTACCGGTCTGAGCTGCCCGAACAGGGCGCTCCGGCGGCGGGCGAGCGCGATCAGCGGCAGCACCGGGCCCTGGAGGAGGAAGAGCCAGGCGATGTATCCGAGGGTGTCGTCGGTGTGCCGGACGCCGGAGCTGTCGACGAGGGTGTACGCGGCGATCAGCACGCCCGTACCGACGGCGGCGCCCAGGGCGGGCAGCTGGGCGCGCCCGATCCGGCCCGAGCCGAGGGCCAGGATCCCGAGGCCGCCGGAGACCAGCAGGACGCCGAGGGCCTGGAGCGGGGTGAGGCTGCCGCCGAGCAGGGTGACCGAGGCGACGGCGACGAGGAGCGGCGCGAGACCGCGCGCCAGCGGGTACATCTGGCCGAAGTCGCCGAGCTGGTACGCGCGCAGCAGGAACAGGTGCGAGGACACTTCGAGCGCGGCCGAGGCGGCGATGAAGGGCCAGGCGGCGGCCGGCGGGACGGGCGTGAAGCAGACGAGGACGGCCGCGCAGAGGGTGTAACCGCAGTTGATGAGGGTGAAGCCGACGAGTTTGTCGGGGATCTTGTGGGCCATCGCGTTCCAGACCGCGTGGAGGACCGCGGCCGTGAGGACGGCGACGAGAGCGGCGGTGGACATCGATCCGGGCATGGCGGGGCGACTCCTGCGCGGGACGGCGTGGAACGAACTCCTGGAATGGAATTCCACGCTAGGCTAAGCACATGGAACAGAATTCCGAAAGCGGGGGTCGGCTCGCGGCTCCAAGCGGCGGTCCGCTCGCGGCCCGGATCCGCGCCCGGCTGCCGGAGCTGCGCGAGACCGAGGCCCGGGTGGCGCGTACGGTCCTCGACCAGGGCCCGGCCCTGGTCCACCTAAGCGTCAGCGATGTGGCCGCGCTGGCGGGCACGGCACCCTCGACCGTCGTCCGCGCCTGCCAGCGGCTCGGTTTCCGGGGCTTCCAGGAGCTGAAGATCGAGGCCGCCCGGATCGTCACCGAACCCCCCGCGCGGACGGATACGGAGGACGATCCGGCGGCCCAGGCCCTCGCGGCCACGGTGCGCGCCTCCCGCGAGGCCCTGGACGGGCTCGCCGCGACCCTCGACACCGCCGTACTCGCCGCCGCGGCCGGGGCGTTGCGCGCGGCGCCTCGGGTGGTCGTCGCCGGCGCCGGTCTCTCGGCGGCGGTCGCGCTCGACGCCGCGTACCGACTGCGGGCGCTCGGCTGCCCCGTCGACGCGCCGGCCGACCCGCTCACCGCCCAGCTCGCGGCGGGCCAGCTCCCGCCCGACGGCGTCTGCCTCGCCATCAGCCACACCGGCGCCACCCGCACGACGGTGGACACCGCCCGCCGGGCCCGCGCGGCCGGAGCGGCGGTGGTCGCCCTCACCAGCTACGCTCGCTCGCCCCTCAGCGAGAGCAGCACCCATGTCCTGGTGGCGGGCGGTCAGGACCTCGTCTTCGGGCTTGAGACCTCCGCCAGCCGTATCGCCCACCTCGCCACCGTGGACGCGCTCACCGCCACGCTGATATCCCTCTCCCCCGAGACCGCCCGCCGCCACCTGGACCTGTCGGCGGACGTCACGGCGGACCACGCCTACTGAGTCACGCGTACCGAGCAGGGATGTTTGATCACCGAACCCTCCCTCCCCTCACCCACGCGCGGCACCCACCCCCACCCCTTCAAGCGGGAGGGGTGCGGGGCGGTGCGCCACGACGCGGACGGGAGCGGGGGCCGGGAAGGGGGTCGTGTTCGAAACGTAAAGCGTGATTTGTGGCGCGGAAAAAGAAGGCTTTACGCACTACGGAGGTGCCCGCGCCGTAAATCATGCAGTGCAGAACACGAGCCCCCGGACCGGCCCACGCGCACCCACCACGAACCCCCAGCGCACCGCCCCAGCACCCCGAACGCGCCCCCACACCCCGCCCCCACCACGCCACGCACCCGCACAACGCAGCGCCCCCGCACCACCGCCCCGCTCAGCAGCGCGCAGCGCCCCGCACCCCGCGAGCCAGATACCGCGCCGCGTACGAACGCCACGGCCGCCACTCCTCCCGCTCCCCCGCCCCGGGCACCGCGACGTCCGGGTCCCCCAGCGCCCGCACCCGGATCGCCGCGACGGCGTCGGGTCCGACCCCGGGAATCGCCGCCAGCGCGGCGGCGGACGCGTCCCGGTCGGCGCCGGGGTCGAGGCGTACGGTGCCGTCGGCGAGGGCGGTGGCGAGCGGGCCCGCGACGGGGTGGCCGGTGAGTGCGGCGGGTTCGGGGAAGACGTGGGTGAGGCCGCCGCAGCGGGTGTCGAGCGGGGTGCCGTGACGGGCGACGAGCCGGGCGGCCTCGGCGGGGCCGACGACGGTGCGGATCGCGAACTCTTCCGGTTCGGCCGTTCCGGGGGAACGTACGCCGGGGCGGGCCGCGACCTCGGCGGCGAGGAGGGGGTCGGCGCCGAGGCGTTCGGCGACGGCGTACGGGTCGGCGTCGAGGTCGAGCAGCCGGCGCAGCCGCTGTACGGCGGTGGCGAGGTCGCGCAGTTCGGTGAGCCGGATCCGGGCGTCGAGCCAGTCGCCCGGGGAGTGTTCGTCGACGGAAACGAGGCCGGTGCCGTAGGGGAGGCGGAGGGTGCGCCGGTAGGTGCGGGTGCCGGGGGCGCCGACGACTTCCTCGATGCCGGGTACGGCTTCGGCGGCGAGCAGGTCGAAGACTTCGCGTGCGGCGTACGGCCCCCGGTGGGCGAGCCGCAGCGGTACTCCGGCGGCGAGCGCGGTGCGCGGTCCGGCGCCGGTTCCGGTGCCGGATTCGGCGCGCAGGTCGGTGGGGGTGCGGGCGTAGACGGCGCGGATGGTGGCGTTGAACTGGCGGACGCTGGCGAAACCGGCGGCGAACGCGATGTCGGTGACGGGCAGGGTGGTCGTCTGGAGCAGGACGCGCGCGGTGTGGGCGCGCTGCGCGCGGGCGAGTGCGACCGGGCCGGCGCCGAGTTCGGCCGTCAGTTGCCGCTGTACCTGCCGGGTGCTGTAGCCGAGCCGTCCGGCGAGTCCGGGGACGCCTTCGCGGTCCACGACGCCGTCGCCGATCATCCGCATGGCGCGGCCGACGACGTCGGCGCGGACGTTCCATTCCGGGGAGCCGGGGACGGCGTCGGGCCGGCACCGTCGGCAGGCCCGGAAACCGTGGGCCTGCGCGGCGGCGGCGGAGGGGTAGAAGCTGACGTTGCGCCGTTTGGGGGTGACGGCGGGGCAGCTGGGCCGGCAGTAGATGCCGGTGGTGGCCACGCCGAAGAAGAACACCCCGTCGAAGCGGGCGTCCCGGCTGCCCACCGCCTGGTAGCGGGTCTCCTCGTCGAGCGGCACGCCGCCCACCGGGCCGGCGGCACCCCCCGTACCCCCCGCACCCGCCGCCACCTCGGTCTTCGTGTCCGTCATGCCTCCAGTGTGCGCGGCGCGCGGTGGTGGGGCTGGCGGATTTCGGACACGGAGCCGTGGAGGCGGGGGTGGTGCGGGGGCGAGGTCGGTGCGGGGGCGCGGGCGGGGGCCCGTACCGGGTCGGCGCCGGAGGAACCCGCGCCGGGTGACCCGTACCGTACCGACCCCGCGAGAGCCCCCGGGAAGCAACCATCGACGGACGCGACCACCGACGGACGCGACCGTCAGCGGAAACGCCCCTGCTTCATCTCCATCGCGGCGCGGCCCTCCGCGCCCCGCTGCTTCCAGCCCTTCAGCATCTCGGCCCGCATCCGGGCATCGGTCTTGGCGGCCAGCCGCTGGTTCTCGCGCAGCAGCTTGCGGTAGCTGTCGAGGCGGCGTTCGGGGAGGGTGCCGTCGTCGATGGCGGCGGCGACGGCGCAGCCCGGCTCGGTCTCGTGGGCGCAGTCGTGGAACCGGCACGACGCGGCCAGCTCGTCGATCTCCGAGAAGACCTGGCCGACGCCGCTCTCCGCGTCCCACAGGCCGACCCCGCGCAGCCCGGGGGTGTCGATGAGGACGCCGCCGGCCGGCAGGGCGAGCAGATTGCGGGTGGTCGTGGTGTGCCGGCCCTTGCCGTCGGCGTCGCGGGTGGTCTGGACGTCCATGGCGTCCGCGCCGAGCAGCGTGTTGGCGAGGGTGGACTTTCCGGCGCCGGACACGCCGAGGAGCACGGTCGTACCGCCGGTGGCGATCGCCCGGAGCGTGTCGAGGCCGTCGCCGGTATGCGAGCTGACCGGCAGGACCTCGACGCCGGGGGCGACCGTCTCGACGTCCTCGACGAGATAGGACAGGCCGACCGGGTCGGGCACGAGGTCGGCCTTGCTCAGCACGATGGCCGGCTGCGCACCGGATTCCCAGGCCAGGGCGAGGAAACGTTCGATCCGGCCCAGGTCGAGTTCGACCGCGAGGGACACGACGATGATCGCGTGATCGACGTTCGCGGCGAGGATCTGGCCCTCGGAGCGCTTGGAGGAGGTGGAACGGGTGAAGGCGGTCCGGCGCGGCAGGTAGTCGCGTACGTACCGGGGGTCGCCGGCCCCGTCGGGGTCGACGGCGGCCCAGTCGCCGGTGCAGATCACCCGCAGCGGATCGTGCGGGGTGACGAACGCCGTGTCGGCGCGCACCAGCCCCTCGGGCGTCATGACGTCGCACTGCCCCCGGTCGACCCGGACGACCCGCCCGGGGAGCAGGCCCTGCGCGGCGTACGGGGCGAACGCGTCCGCCCAGTCCTCGTCCCAGCCGTAAGCGGCGAGCGGGTGCGAGGCAGCGGAAGAGGACGAGGAAGAGGAGGACGGGTGGAGCGAGGCGTGGAACAAGGGGAAACCCTTCGGAGGGTGGCCCCGGCGGCGCGCTCCGAGCGCGCGGATCGAATGGGTGTCAGCCGGAGACCACAGGGGTGGGAACGATGAACTCCTGAATGCGGGCAGAGCCCGTCACGGTGACAGTCATCAATGTCCTCACCTCCTGCTTCTTTCTCGACGTGCCGACAGCGCCCCTCGGGAGTGGCCCCAGGGAGCGGATGGGCAGCACGATAGCCCCGCCCCCGGACGCAGCACCACCGAATTACACTCCGAGACATCACCGGTCGGCATGAACTGCCCGTGTCACGCTGCGAGTCACACAGTCTCCGGGGCCAACACCCGGCAACGTCGCCGTGGCTCCCCTCGATTCGCCGGGCTTCAGGGACTTCTGGATGGAGTTGCAGGCCAACGGAATCTCGAACAGCGGTGACTTCATCGGCAAGACGGACGCGGCCCCGGCACATGGACCACTATGTGCACGGAACCGGTAGCACTCTCGATCTCGACGTCGACAGGATGCCGAGCGATGAGAACGACACCGTACTGCGCGACGTATCGGCAGCCATACGCACCGAGCGGGAGGACGGATGGCGCCGTCAGGCGCTTGAGGCATTCA
Organism: Streptomyces sp. NPDC046203; assembly: GCF_040646255.1. NCBI lineage: Bacteria > Bacillati > Actinomycetota > Actinomycetes > Kitasatosporales > Streptomycetaceae > Streptomyces > Streptomyces sp. NPDC046203. The sequence goes on from NZ_JBEYZX010000044.1 coordinate 56,315, forward strand.
CGCAATCGGGCGGCAAGCCCGTCGCCATCCCCGTGGAGACCACGGGGATGGGTTACACCCACGACAAGGGGCCGGACGGTACAGCGAACTGGTATCTCGCGGTGGGCAGTGCCATGACCAACAGGATCGCCGACCGGACGGTCTTCGAGCACATCGTGCTCGCGTTGGTCCACGGCTTTGGATACGAGCGGATCTCCACCGCCGGATGTTCCGACCGCACCATCAGGCGTCGCGTCAGGGAGTGGGCCGAGCAGGGGATATCCGGGCAGGTGCACGCCCTGGCGCTCGAGGCGTACGAGGCGCTCGAGGCGTACGACCGGATGATCGGCCTCGGACCGAGCGAGGGACCAGCCGGCCGTGACTCATGGCGATCCCGGGGCTCGGGCATCACACCCCTTGCTCACATAAGATCTCTTATATAGAGTCACCCACAGATCAATATCAGCAAGTGGAGGGTTGGAAGTTTCATGACACTGCCTGCCAAGCAGCTCGGCACGACCTCGATGGCCATCAGCCGCACCGGCTTCGGGGCCTGGGCCATCGGTGGCGGGGGCTGGCACTACGCCTGGGGTGCCCAGGACGACGCCGCCTCGGTCGCCGCCATCCGACATGCCGTCGAAGCCGGCGTCAACTGGATCGACACCGCCGCCGTCTACGGCTTGGGGCACTCCGAGGAGGTCATCGCCAAGGCCCTCGCCGACTTCCCCGAGGCCGATCGCCCGTACGTGTTCACCAAGTGCGGCCTGGTCTGGGACGACAACGACCCGGCCGCCCCGCCGCGCAACTCGATGCGGCCCGACAGCGTCCGCCGCGAGGTGGAGGGCTCCCTGCGCCGCCTCGGCGTCGAGAGCATCGACCTGTACCAGGTGCACTGGCCGGACACCGGCGGCGAGGCTCTCGACTACAACGACCCGCAGGCCCAGGCGACGGCGCGGGGCGCCACGCCACTGGAGGAGTACTGGCAGGTCATGGCCGACCTGAAGGCCGAGGGCAAGGTCCGCGCCATCGGCCTGTCGAACCACTCCCCCGAGCAGCTCGCCGCCGCCGAGCGGGTCGCCCATGTGGACGTCGTCCAGCCGCCCTTCTCCGCGGTCAACCGCGCCTCCGCCGATCTGATCGCGCGGGCGAACGCGGCCGGCACCGGCGTGATCGTCTACTCGCCCATGCAGTCGGGCCTGCTGACCGGGGCGTTCTCCAAGGAGCGCGCCGCCTCCCTGCCGGACGACGACTGGCGCAAGACCCACCCCGACTTCACCACCGGCCTGGACGCCAACCTCGCCCTCGCCGCCGCCCTCGTCCCGGTGGCCGAGCGGCACGGCGTCTCCACCGGTGCCGTCGCCGTCGCCTGGGCGCTGGCCTGGCCCGGCATCGACGGTGCGATCGTCGGCGCCCGCACCCCCCAGCAGGTGGACGGCTGGATCGCCGCCTCGGCACTGGAGCTGACCCCGGCCGACTTCGCCGAGATCACCCGTGCGATCGAGACCACCGGCGCCGGCGAGGGCCCGGTTTCCGCCGCCTGACCCCCACGTGGGGCCGCCCACCCCCCCTACGGGCAGCCCCGCACACCCACACCCCCATGCGCCAGGGCCGGGTCCCGAAGAAGCGGGACCAGTAGGTGTCGATGAAGCGCTGGTCGTCGCCCCAGATGGTGCGGAGCATCGCCGGCCACGGCTCGGTGAGCACCAGGTAGCCGC
>NZ_JBEYZX010000045.1:0-56000 GCF_040646255.1 Streptomyces sp. NPDC046203
TGACGACCATGGCCGCCGAGGCGAGCAGGGCGGCGGCGCGGACGGTGGTACGGCGGGGCGAGGACTGCAGGCGGTTCACGCGGGCTCCTTCGCTGTGAAGCGTGGGGGGTGAGTGGGGGGTGGTGCGTGGTGCTGGTGCGTCGGAAGCGTGCCAGCAGACCGATCGGATTGACAGGTATGCAACAAGAATTTGACCTGCACTTATCCGAAGGGCGACCAAGTCGGTCCGTTATGCGGGGAGCTGACCGCCCTGAGGGTGCCCCCGAGGGGAGACACGAGGGTCTCCCCTCAGGGGCGGCGCGGGGGACGTACGCGGGGGACGCACGCGAGGGGCGCGGGAGGGAACTCGGCGGAGGGCGCGGGGAGTACGTACGTGAAGGACGTACGCCAGGGACGTACGCGCCGCCGCGTCAGGACACGCGCAGCGTGGCCATCATGCCCATCGCGGCGTGGTCGAACATGTGGCAGTGGTACAGGTATTGCCCCCGGTAGCCGGTGAAGGTCGCCTGGATCTTGACCGTTTCCCCGGCCCCCACCCGCACGGTGTCCTTCAGGCCGTACTCCGGCCCCGAGGTCACCGGCGTCCCGTTCCGCTCGATCACCCTGAACTGCACCAGGTGCACATGGAAGTTGTGGTTGCCCGGGCCGGGGTTGGTGACGGTCCAGACCTCGGTGGCCCCGTACGCGATCTCGGTGTCGATCCGGCCGTGTTCGTACGCGAGGCCGTTGATGGTGGCCACGCCGCCGCCCATCGCCAGCGTGAAGGACCGGTTGACCGTGGCCGCCGGCAGCGCCGGCAGGGTGCGCAGGGTGCTCGGCACCACGCTGGTGTCGGCCGCCGTGCGGTCGACCCGGAACTGGAGCACCTTGCTGATCTGGTCGATCAGACCGCCGGTCCCCTCGTTGCGGAGCTCCAGGGTCGTCCCGACCGCGTACTTCGAGAAGTCGACGACGATGTCGGCGCGTTCGCCCGGGGAGATCACCACCTGGTTGACGGTGACCGGGGCGGGGAGCAGTCCGCCGTCCGAGCCGATCTGCTGGAAGGTCGCGCCGTCCGACAGGGCGAGCGTGAAGAACCGCGTGTTCGCCGTGTTGCAGAGCCGGAAGCGGTACTTGCGCGCGGCGACGTTGAGATACGGCCACGCCTTGCCGTTGGCGAGGATGACGTTACGGCTCTGGTCGCCCATCTGGTAGACGAGTTGGGCCTGGTCGTCGAAGTGGGCGTCGCGCAGCTGGATCGGCACGTCGTACGCGCCGCTCGGCAGGTTCAGGCTCTGCTCGACGTCGTCGGTGAGCAGATACGTGCCGGCCAGACCTCGGAAGGCGCTCTCCGACTCGGCGTGGTGCGCGTGGTCGTGGAACCACAGGTTGGCGTGCGGCTGGGAGTTCGGGTACGTGTACGTCTTGCTGCCGCCGTTCGGCGGGATGAGCACCATCGGGTCGCCGTCGTTGTCCGCCGACACGTGCGCGCCGTGCAGATGGACGGAGATGCCCACGGGCAGGTTGTTGGTCTGGTCCACCACGGTGCGGACACCACTCCTGGCCTTGAGAACCGGCCCGGGGAAGCTGCCGTTGAAGGTCCAGACCCGGGTGAGCGCGCCCGGCAGGACCTCCTTGTCCGCCTCCTGGATGGTCAGGGCGTAGCAGTCCATCATCATCGGCATGGACATGTACGGCGTGGCCGTCGGAGCCAGCGGCATGGCCTGCGTGAACTTCGGTACGGAGGCCGGGTCCAGGTCCGTCACGGCGGACGCGCCGCGCGCACCGGCCGCACCGGTCGCACCGGCCGGGCTTGCCGTGGCCGAGCCCGCGGTGGCCGGGATCAGCAGGCCGGCGGCCCCGACCGCGCTGGTCGCCATGCCCGTCTTGAGCATGCTGCGCCGAGTTATCACGTAATCCCCCATAACGATCCCGGGATTGACCCCCGGAAATCCTGCGTGACCAAGAAACCGGCCGTCGGAATCGGGCCGGAACACGGCCATGATTCTTCGTCGGTTCCCGGGTCCGCTTCAACGTGCGGGGAAGTCAGAGAGCGGTGCAATTCCGCAGACCGCGCGGGCTTTCCGTGTGATTTCCGCAAGAGAATGTCAAGATTCCGTCGGGGTGGCCCGAGGGGGTCGCGACGGCGCCGGATTCCGCACGGCCGGTCGTCGTACAGGGGTTGTACGGGGGGCGCGCGGAGGTCGTACGGGATCGCGCGGCCGTCGCCGTGCCGTGGGCCGTCGCCGTGCCGTGGGCGTGCCGCCGGGGATCCGATCCGGCAGGACCCGGCCGGGCCCGCCAGGGTACGGGGAGCCCGGCGGACTACGGCGAGGCCGGGACGCGCTACTCCCTTATGGGCGCGGGCGGTTCGGCCCGCAGCGCTGCGAGCGACGGAAAACGGTGCAGTCGCGGTTCGGCCCCGGACGCGGACCCCGACGCGGAGCCGGATTCCGACTCGGGGCCGGGGCTGGTTCCGGGGGCCGGCTCCGTGCCCGTCCCAAGGGTGCGCAGGGCGACCGCGCCGTGATGGCGCGGACCGCAGAGCAGGTCGCGCACGGCCCAGCCCGCCGGATGGCGGCCGGACTCGCGGACGGGGTCGCCGCCGAGGTCGTCCAGGGCCAGGTCGCGGCCGAGGCCGGTCCCGAGGCCCTTGAGGTACGCCTCCTTGCGCGCCCAGATCCGGCCGAGGGCGGCGGCACGGGGCTCCCCCTCGGGCTCGGCCTCGATCTCGGCCCGCTCCCTCGGATGCAGCACGCTCACCAGGTCGCGCACGGACGCGGGGGTGGGGCGGTGTTCGACGTCCGCGCCGACGGGGACGGGCGCGGTCGCGACGAGGACGAGCCCGGGGGTGTGGGACAGGGAGAAGTGCAGCGGGGGCGGTCCGGGGGTGGCGAGGACCGGGCGGCCGTGCGGCGCGCCGCAGCACGGGCAGGGTTCGCGGCCGAAGACCAGATCGGCGGGGCGCGCGCCGAGCAGCCCGGCGAGGAGGGTGCGCAGGGCGAGGTGCGCCACCGTGTAGAGGTGCCGGTCGACGGGCCGACGGAACGCGGCGGCCCGCTCGCGCTCATGGGCGTCGAGCGGGGTGAGGTCGGCGGCACCGGGGGCGGATTCCTCGGTGACGTCCAGGAGCCAGGCGTCGGCCCGCATCGGTGGTGTCCTTCCCGGGGTGGGATCGCAAGAGGGGCTGGAGAGCGCGGAGTCGGAGGGGTGGCCGGGCAGGTGAAGGTCAAGTCACCGTTGGTTCCGGCCGCTTGACCGGTCAGCCGTCGCCGAGCCTGAACCCCACGCCGCGCACGGTCACGATCCAGTCCGGACAGCCCAGTTTGCCGCGCAGGCTGCTCACATGGGTGTCCACGGTCCGCCGTGACCAGGAGTCGCCCCAGATCTGCTGCATGAGCCGCTTGCGGGGAACGACGTTCCCCGGGTCGGAGGCAAGCAGATGCAGGATGTCGAACTCCTTGCGAGTAACGTCGATGTGTCTGCCGTCGAGGCTGACCTCGCGCGCGCCGACGTCGATGCGCAGCGCACCGCGCGCGATGACCCCCGTACAGCGCGGGCGGGGTCTGGCCCGGCGCATGACGGCCTGGGCGCGCGCCACGAGTTCACGGAACCCGTATGGCTTGACCAGATAGTCGTCGGCACCCGCCTGGAGGCCGAGCACCCGGTCCAGTTCGGAACCATGGGTGCTGAGCGCGATGAACGGGGTGTCGCCGGCGGCGCGGATCAGCCGGCAGACCTCCAGCCCGTCGATGTCGGGCAGTTCGAGGTCGATGAGGACGAGATCCATGTCGCCGTACGCCCGGAGCGCGGCGCCCCCGGTCTCGACGCGGCTCACCTGGTGGCCGCACCGGCGCAGGCCCGCCACGAGCGGCTCCGCGTGCGCGAGGTCGCTGTCCACCACCAGGATCCGCCAGACATCGCCACCTGCCGCGGAAAAGACGCCCGTCACATCGAGAGGTGCGGGACTATCCGGCACGCGCTGAATCATCTTCCCCCCATGGACAACTGACCGAGAGCCTAAAAACCACCCCTCGGCTATGTCAAAGGTGCCTTCCGCATGTGACTTTGGCATATTCGCCGATGTTTATCGCCACCGGATCGTACAATGCGCGATCCCCGGATAGGCGGGCGGGGAATTGGTCCGGACCGGGGCCCGCCGCGCCACCGCGGACCCTGATCGACACCTGCCGACACCCATAGACGCCCGCCGACGAGGGCCGGGGGTACGCGCCTCCGGACCGCTCCCCTGTCAAGCGCTGCGCTTGCGCGGCGCGGCCTTCCCCGACGGCTCCTTCTTCGCCGCACTCTTCTTCGAAGTCTGTTTCTTCGCAGTGGACTTGGTGCTCTTCTCCGTCGCCTTGGACGACGAGGCCGAGGCGCCCGATGTCGACTTACGGGCCGGCGCCGCCGTCGCCTTCTTCGCCGTCCTGGCCGTGGACTTCTTCGCTCCGGTCTCCTTGGGTGTGGCCCGGGAACGAGAGCCGGGACGGGGACTGGACCGGGAGCCGGACCGGGAGCCGGACCGCGTGGATACCGCCGTACGACCCGACTCCCCTCCCCTCGGCCGGAGTTCGGTCACCTCGGCGGGCTCACCCCGGGACTCCCTGGCCGCGCGGACACTGCTTTCCAGGGCGGCCATGAGATCGATCACCTTGCCGCCGCCGGGCGTCTCGGGCTCCGGCGGGGCGACCCCCTCGCCGCCGGCCGCCTTCGCGGCGATCATCTCCTCCACGGCCTCGCGGTAGTCGTCGTGCAGGGAGTCGATGTCGACCTCGCCGAGGGTGGCCATCAGGGCGTCCGCCAGGTCGAGTTCGGCCTCGCGCACGGACACCTCGGTCTCGGGCGCGACGCCCTCCGGGGCGCGGATCTCGTCCGGCCAGAGCAGTCCGTGCATGGCGATCACATCGTCGACCACCCGCAGCATGCCGAGGCGCTCCCGGCCGCGCAGCGCGTACTTCGCGACCGCCACCTTCTCGCTCCGCTTCAGCGCCTCGCGCAGCAGGATGTACGGCTTGGCGGCCGGCACGCCGTTGGCGGAGAGGTAGTACGCGGCGTCCATCTGGAGCGGGTCGATGTCACCGGCCGGCACGAAGGCCACGATCTCGATCGTCTTCGCCGTCGGCAGCGGCAGCGCGGCCAGGTCCTCGTCGGTGATCGGGATCATGGTGCCGTCGGCGTCCTCGTATGCCTTGCCGATGTCGGCCTGGACGACCTCCTCGCCGTCCAGCTCGCACACCTTCTTGTAGCGGATGCGGCCGCCGTCGGCGGCGTGGATCTGACGGAAGGAGACGGACCTGCTCTCGGTCGCGTTGACCAGCTTGATCGGGATGCTGACCAGGCCGAAGGATATGGCCCCGTTCCAGATCGATCGCACGATCCATCCCCTTTCCCATCCACCTCGTCGCAATTGCGTCAAAGATTCCGATTCCATGCGATTCTCATCGTATGACGCCGGTCACAGAGGTGGCGGGGCGGCGCCTTTCCCTCAGCAACCTGGACAAGGTCCTCCACCCGGCCACCGGCACCACCAAAGGGGAGCTGCTGCACTACTACGCCGTCGTCGAGGCCGCGATCCTGCCGCATCTGCGGGACCGGCCGGTGTCCTTCCTGCGCTATCCCGACGGCCCCGACGGCCAGCTGTTCTTCTCCAAGAATCCGCCGCCCGGCACCCCCGCCTGGGTGACGACCACCCCGGTGCCCCGCTCGGACGCGCCCCGCGCCCGCCAGGTGATGGTCCAGGACCTGCCGTCGCTGGTGTGGGCGGCGAATCTGGTGGTGGAGTTCCACACCCCGCAGTGGCGGGCGGACTCCCCCGCCGTCGCCGACCGGCTGGTCCTCGATCTCGACCCGGGGCCGCCCGCGACCGTCGTCGAGTGCTGCCGGGTCGCCCTCCACCTGCGGGAACGGCTCGCCGCCGACGGAATCACCGCCTGCCCGAAGACCTCGGGCTCCAAGGGTCTGCACCTGCTCGCGCCCCTCACCCCCACCCCGTCCGCCGAGGTCTCCGCGTACGCGCGCCGGCTGGCCGTCGAGGCCGCGGAGGAGCTGCCCGCACTGGTCGTCCACCGGATGACCAAGGCCCTGCGCCCCGGCAAGGTCTTCGTCGACCACAGCCAGAACGCCGCCGCGAAGACCACCGCGACCCCCTACACCCTGCGGGCCCGCCGGCTGCCCACCGTCTCCGCGCCTGTGACCTGGGAGGAGGTCGCGGACACCGCGGCCTCGGGCGACCCGGGACGGCTGGTGCTGCTGTTCGACGCCGTGCCGCCGCGCCTGGAACGGTACGGGGATCTGCTCGCCCCGCTCTTCGACCCGGCGGCGGCCGGAGCCCTGCCATGACGGGCACCACCGCCGGCGGGGGCGCCGACAGCTCCGGCCCGGGCCCCGGCCCCACGGACCCGGCCCACCGGACCGACGCCCCGGCCGACCCCGTCGTGCTGCGCCCACCCCTCGACGTCGTACGGCCGCGCTCCGTGGACGAGATCCCCCGGCAGGGCGGTGTCCCCGGCGGCTTCCAGTACTCCCTCAAGCTCGACGGATTCCGTGCCCTCGCCTTCGTCCTCGACGGCGGCCGGGTCGTCCTGCAGTCCCGGGCCCGCCGCGATCTGGCGCCCGAGTTCCCGCCCATCGCCGCCTATCTGGGCGAGGCCCTGCCGCCGGGCGTGGTCCTGGACGGCGAGCTGTGCGCGTACCGCGAGGGCCGGCTCAGCTTCACCGACCTGCTGCGTTCGCACCGGGACCGCGAGCGGGCCGGCGTCCCCGTCTCGTACATCGCCTTCGATCTGCTCGCCCTGCCCGGGCGCGATCTGCGCGGCCGGCCGCTGCGGGAGCGCTGGGAACTGCTCGCCGAGGCCCTCGCGGGGACCGGTCCGCCGCTCCAGCGGGTGCTCGCCACCGACGACGAGGCGACGGCCCGCGAGTGGTTCGATGCACTGCGCGCGGCGGGCGTCGAGGGGATCGTGGCGAAGGCGTGGGACTCCACGTACCGCCCGGGCCGCACCTGGGCGTGGCGGAAGATCCGGCACGCGGACACCGAAGACGCCTCGCTGGTCGGGGTGTTCGGGCCGCCGGACCGCCCGCACGCGTTGCTCGTCCGGCTCGCCGACGGCCGTACCCTGCGGACCACTCCGCGACTCACCGGTCTCCAGGCGCACCAGGTCGCCGAGTCGACGGCCGGCCGGCTCGGCGCGCCGGAGGAGGATCCGGAACACGGGACCGTACGCCCGCTCCCCGACCCCCTGCCCGTCGAACTCCGGTTGCCCGCGGGCCGCCAGGACACCGCCCGGTTCGTACGGGTACGGGACGCCACCACGCCCCCGGACTCACCCCCGGACACCCCACTGGGCCCGCCCCAGGACGACCTCTCCGACCCCCCTCCCGACGCAGCTCCGAAAGAGGAGGAAAACGGGCGGTGAAGCGGCCCCGTTGACCACCCTTTTACCATCTGGCAACCCTCCGAGACCCCTGCTGGCCGAATCCCGACTGCCTTTTCTCTGCGCTCCGTTCAGGACAAACTCCCTGTGCGCCCCTCCCGAGCGCCCCTTTCCACGCCCCCGCACACAAGTGCGCCGGTCCAGCGGGCGCGCGCGTGTGAACGGAGCGGCTCCAGAGGGCTCACGGACGCCCGTGAGCGCCGGGTCAAGGGCCGGTCGGCCCCCCTCGCCTTCCCCGGCGTGGCGCAAAGCGAGCGGCCGGGCGCGCCGCGGCGGCGCCGGTCCCGCAGGCAGGGCCTTGGAGACGGCCTATTGGTGCACACTTGCTGCCTGGTACAGCGCTCACGGGGAAGGCGGCCTGGCATGCTGACGGGGATCGAGGAGGTCGACTGGGCCTCGTTGGGGCATGCGTACGGCCCCGCGGACGATGTGCCGGAGCTGCTGCGCGGACTCGGTTCCGACGATCCCGCCGAGCGCGAACAGGCCCTGGACGACATGTACGGCGCGGTGCACCACCAGGGCGATGTGTACGACTCGACCCTCGCCTGCATCCCCTTCCTCCTCGAACTCGTCGCCGACCCCACCGTCCAAGACCGGGGCGGCATCGTCGAGTTACTCACCAGCGTCGGCGGGATCGATCTGAACGGCGACGAGGAGCTGGACGAACTCGACCCGGAGGACGAGGAGTTCATCCCCGCCGGAAACTACGCGATGGCGGCGGCCGCGATCGCCGCCGGGGCGGACGTGTTCCTCGGCCTGGTCGACGACCCCGATCTGGAGGTACGGCTCGCCACCCCCTGCGCGCTCGCCTCCCTGCACCCCGACCCGGCGCGGGTGCTCGGACTCCTGCGGGAGCGCCTGACCGTCGAGCGCGACACCGAGGTACGGCTCGCGCTGGTCGCTGCCGTGGGCCGGATCGCGCTGCGGCACGAGGCGCTGCACGCCGAGACCGTGGACTGGCTGGCCTGGCTGGTGCGCGCCGCGCAGGCGCCAGGGCTGCGGCTCGCCGCGCTCGCCCAGCTCGCCCGGTGCGCGCCGGCCGAGATCCCCGACGACGTGGTGGACCTGGTCACCGTCCTGCTCGAAGAGGTGCGCACCACCCCGCCCGACCGCCCCACCGAGACCCCGAAGACCGCCGCGCCGACGCTGATCGGCCAGGTCCGCGAACTCCTTGAGGAGCACTCGGCGGGCCGCCGCACGCCCTGGACGGAGGAGCTGCTCCGTACCCTGCACACCGCCCTGGACGACCGGGTCGACGACCGGCTCGCCCTGCTCCTCGCGCAGTTGCGCAGCCCCGACTGGGGGCAGCGCTCGGACGCGATCTGGCTGGCGGGCGGGCTGATCCGGATCTGGCGGGGGCGGTACGAGGAGGTCGTACGGCTCGTCGGGGAGCAGCTGAGCGACCCGGAACCTCGGCTGCGCGAGGCCGCCACCTCGTTCCTGGAGCGGCTCTTCGAACTGGCCGCGCCGGCGGCGGACGCGCTGGCCGAGCGGCTTGCCGCCGGCCCCGCCGGGTTCGCCGACCCCCTGCCCCTCACGCCGCACGGCCGGGACGGGCACGGCGGGTACGGCGGGCAGAACGGGTACGGCGGGCAGAGCGGGTACGACGAGCGCGGCGGGTACGACGGGTACAGCGGACGCGCCGGGCAGGGCGGGCACGGCGGACGGGACGGATGGGGCGGACCGAGCGGCCCCGGCGAGCAGGTCGCGGCCGGCTTCGGACAGAGCGCGGCGCTCCTCGCCCTCGCCCGTTCGGGGGATGCGCGGGCGGTGCCGCTGCTCGCCCGGGCCCTGGAGGAGCGGGAGGTACGGCGCGAGCTGCTGTACGCGGTGGACGCGCTCGGCCCCGCCGCGATGCCGCTCGCCCCGGTGCTGCGCCGCCGGCTCGCCGAGGTGGCGCTGGACGAGCGGCTGTACGAGCGGTCGGCGCCCCTGCTGTACGCGCTCGCGGCGGTACGGGGCGCGCAGGCGCTGCCGGAGGTGCTGCGGGTGCTGCGCGGGGCGCCGCCGAACCGGCGCGAGTGGGTGCGCGAGGCGTGTCTGCGGACACTGGCCGCGTTCGGGCCGGCGGCCCGGGAGGCGCTGCCCGACGTACGGGAGCTGCTCGACGCCCCGTCGGCGGCGGTGTCGTCGGTGGCGGCGCAGGCGCTGTGGGCCCTGGACGGCCCGCCCGAGGAGGCGGTCGCCGCGCTGGAGCAGTGGCTGCGGCCGGGGACGACGTGCGCCGAGTGGTGCGCGGCGGCGCAGGCGCTCGGCGCGATCGGCCCGGCGGCGCGCGACGCGGCTCCGGCGCTGCGGGCGGGTCTGGGCTCGCGGGACCTGTGGGTCCGGGTGCGGTCGGCGACGGCCCTGTGGCGGGTCGCCGGGGAGCCGGCGGCGGTGCTGCCGGTCCTGCTGTCCGCCTGGGAGGAGAACCGGTTCGCCCGGGTGGAGGTCGCCGAGTGCCTCGCGGAGATGGGTCCGCTGGCGGCGGAGGCGGAGCCGGTGGTCCGCGCGGAACTGTCCCGCCGACGGCGGCACAACGCGCGCGAGGACGGCGCGGGCTCGCACGACGTCCACGACGACGAGAAGCTGCTGACACTGTGCCAGGCGGCGCTGGACCTGATGACGCGCCGGGGGTTGTGAGTCCCGGCGGTGATTCCCGCGAGGGCTGCGGAGGCCCATGGGGGTCGCCCTCAGGGAGCGGGCGTAACGGGCCGGGCGTCATGGGGCGGGCGTAACGGGCCGGGCGGCGGAGCAACGGCCGGCGAGCCGAACCTCGCACCACTGCGGCGCGGCGCGCGCAAGGCCCTGACGCCCGGGCCCCTGGGCCCCGTACCCCCACGGCCGTACCCCCACCGCCGCACACCCGCCGTCACACCCCCACCGCCCGAGACCCGTCCCCCACCCCCACCCCTCCACCCCCGGACTCCCGACGGCACACCGTCACACAAAAGGGACATAAGGCTTACTGCTTGCTACGTTGCGGACCATGACCGCACCGCGCACCGAGGCCGCGGACCCGCCCCCGCCCGGGGTGCGGGTCCCCCGGCGCCGCGGTGTCGAGTTCTCGCTGCTCGTCGGCGCCGTCCTGATCTCCGTGCTCGGCTACGCGCAGGTCGGCCTCGCCCGCAGCGGCGCCGTCCCCCCGGACGCCGCCCGCTACGGCGCCGGGCTCGGCGCCCTCGCCCTGCTCGCCCATCTCGCGGTCCGGCTGCGCGCCCCGTACGCCGATCCGCTGCTCCTGCCGATCGCGGTCCTGCTCAACGGGCTCGGGCTGGCCCTGATCTACCGGCTCGACCTGGAGACCCCGGACGATCAGGCGGCGCCGACCCAGCTCGTCTGGTCGACGCTCGGCGTCGGTCTGTTCATCGTGGTCGTGCTGCTGATCCGGGACCACCGCGCCCTCCAGCGCTACGCGTATCTCTCCGTCGCCGCCGCGCTCGGCCTGATGATCCTGCCGATCTTCTTCCCCGCCGTGAACGGGGCGCGGATCTGGATCCGGCTGGGCGGACTCTCCTTCCAGCCGGGCGAGTTCGCGAAGATTCTGCTCGCGGTCTTCTTCGCCGCGTATCTCGCCGCCAACCGGGGCGCGCTCGCACACACCGGCCGCACGGTGTGGAAGTTCCGGTTCCCCACCGGCCGGGTGCTCGGACCGATCGTGGCGATCTGGCTGGTGAGCGTGGGCGTGCTGGTCCTGGAACGGGACCTCGGCACCTCGCTGCTCTTCTTCGGCCTCTTCGTGATCATGCTGTACGTGGCGACCGGCCGGACCGGCTGGATCGCGGTCGGGCTGCTGCTCGCCGCGGCCGGCGCGTTCCTCGTCGGGTCGCTGGAACCGCATGTGCACTCGCGGGTGCAGGACTGGCTGGACCCGTTCGCCTCGATCCGGGCGGGTCAGGGGCCGGGGCAGCTCGCGCAGTCACTGTTCGCGTTCGCGGCGGGCGGGATGTTCGGTTCGGGGCTCGGCCTCGGGCACTCGACGCTCATCGGCTTCGCCACGAAGTCCGACTTCATTCTCGCGACGGTCGGCGAGGAGCTGGGGCTCGTCGGGCTGACGGCGGTGTTCCTGCTGTACGCGCTGCTCGTCGGCCGAGGCTTCCGCGCGGGGCTCGCGCTGCGCGACGCCTTCGGCCGGCTGCTGGCCGTGGGGCTGTCGTCGATCCTCGCGCTCCAGGTGTTCGTCATCGCCGGCGGGGTGATGGGGCTGATCCCGCTCACCGGCATGGCGATGCCGTTCCTCGCGCAGGGCGGTTCCTCGGTCGTCACCAACTGGGTGATCGTCGCCCTCCTCGTCCGGGTCTCGGACTCGGCGCGCGCCCCGCTGCCGGAGCCGCCCGCCGCCGGGATCGTCGCCCCCGCCGTCGAGGACGTCCGGTGATCCGTCACATCCGCAGGGCCGCCGCGTTCTGCCTGGTCCTGCTGGTGGCGCTGCTCGTCAACGCGGCCCGGGTGATGGTGGTGCAGGCGGGCTCGTACGACGACAACCCGGCCAACCGGCGTACCGCGATCGCTCGTTGGGGCCAGCCGCGCGGCGCGATCCTGGTGGACGGCCGTCCGGTCACCGGCGCCCGGGACAGCGGACAGCAACTGCGCTACGAACGGACGTACACGCAAGGGCCGTTGTACGCGCCGGTGACCGGCTACGCCTCACAGACGTACGGCACCAGCCTGCTTGAGCGCACCGAGGACGATCTGCTCGCGGGCACCGACCCCCGGCTGGCGCCGCTGCCGCTGTGGAACGACCTGACCCGGAGCCGGCGGCCGGGCGGCACGGTGGTCACCACGATCCGCGCCCGGATGCAGGAGGCCGCCTACCGGGGGCTCGCGGGGCGACGCGGGGCGGTGGTGGCGGTCGAGCCGTCGAGCGGGCGGATCCTGGCGCTGGTGTCCTCGCCGTCGTACGACCCGGGGGTGCTGTCGGGGACGGGCGCGGAGGTGGCGCGGGCGTGGCAGCGGCTGAACGCGGCGCCGGACCGGCCGATGCTGGACCGGGCGATCCGGGAGACGTATCCGCCGGGTTCGGCGTTCAAGATCGTGACGGCGGCGGCGGCGCTCGACGCGGGGGTGGTGACGGACGTCGACGCGCCGACCGGGATCCCGGACCCCTTCGTGCTGCCCGGCACCCGCCAGGTGCTGCCCAACGAGGCGACGGGCTGCGAGAACGCGTCCCTCTCGTACGCGATCCAGTGGTCCTGCAACACGGTGATGGCGGGGCTCGGGGTGAAGGTCGGGCTCGCGGGGATGGTCGACGCGGCGCGCGGTTTCGGCTTCGACGACACGGGGCTGCGGATCCCGTCCTGGGTGGCGAAGTCGACGTTCGACACCCGTATGAGCGCGGACCAGTTGGCGCTGTCGTCGATCGGCCAGTTCGACACGGCGGCCACTCCGCTGCAGATGGCGCTGGTGGCGGCGGCGGTCGCGAACAACGGCGACATCGCGCAGCCGCATCTGGTGGAGCGCACCACGACCGCGCGCGGCGGCACGGTGGAGAGCGCCGTACGGCGCGGCTACCGCCAGGCCATGAGCCCTTCGACCGCGCGGGCGCTGCGGGAGCTGATGGTGCGGGCGGTCGAGGACGGCACCGGCACCAACGCCGCCATCCCCGACGCCCTCGTCGGCGGCAAGACGGGCACGGCCCAGCACGGCCTCGGCAACACCGGTACTCCGTATGCCTGGTTCATCGCCTGGGCGCAGGCCGCCGACGCCGTGCAGCCGGCGGTGGCGGTGGCCGTCGTGGTCGAGGACGCGGAGGCGGACCGCACGGACATCAGCGGGGGCGGCAACGCGGCGCCGATCGCGAAGGCGGTGATGGAGGAGGCGCTGCGGCTGGAGGAGGAGGGACGGGGATAGCCCGACCGCGTTCCGCTACCCGGCCAGGACATCCGAGCTACTGTGGATGTCATGACGACGGCCTACGAGGACGTGCCCTTCAGCGAGCTGCTCCACCATCCCGCCGCCACCGCCCGGCGCCTGGACGCGGTCCGCGCCCTGCGCCTGCGCCGACGCGACGCCAGCGACCTCGCGCTCATCCGCGCCGACCAGCTGGAGCAGGACTCCACCGTGGTCGACTTCACCGCACGCCTGCTCGCCGGCCTGGTACGCACCGAGAACACCACCGCACTGCGCCAGGTCCTGCCCGACGCCCTGCCCTGGTCGGTCTTCCTCCCCGAGGAGGACATCGAGGAGCTGCTCGGCGAACTGGCGGACACCGCCCGCGGAGCCGCCGCGCTGGAGAACCTGGCCCCCCTCGCACTCCTGCTGGCCCAGTGGCGGCACAGCGCCGAGATTCACGCCGACCCGGCCCTGCGCGCCGTCCTCACCCGCGAGCCCGAGGGCGACCTCGGCCCCGTACCCACACCCTCGGAAGAGACCACGGAGTGAGCCCCAAGCGCGGTGACCGCGCGGCACCACCCCCGATCGGCGCCGCATACGACCTGCGGTTCGCCACCACCGAGGCGGCCAAGGGCTGGGACGAGCTTTCCCGTCACGCGGCGGGAAATCTCCGCCGCGCCTTCGACAAGATCCGATCCACCCCGCGCGCCACCGACGACCCCGCGCGTCACCACCGCCTCAAGGGCAAACTCGGCTCCACGCTCTGGAAGGGGCAGGCGATGGAGCACTGGCAGTACGAGGTCACCGGCGGCGGCCGCATCTGGTACCTCGTCGACGACGCCGACCGCACCGTCTGGATCACCCACTCGGGCACCGGGCACCCCAAAGCCACCGACTGACCGGCCGGCCTTCCCCGTCCGCCCGCCCCGACGGTCGAATGCCGCGGTCGGCCGGCGGTCGGCGGTCGGCCGCACGGCCGTCGGCCTTCCGGACGGGGGGTTACGGGCTTCGCCCCGCGCGACGGCCTCGTGGACCTCGGCGACCGGGGGCGACCGGTCTTCGGGAGCCGCTCCGGGCGGCCGTGCGCAGGCGTCACCGACGGCTCCTTCCGGCGCTTTTCCCCGAGGCTCACGCGCTGATAGACGCGGCGTCAATAAGTCGTGCGCGAGGGATTGACGGCTCCGGCCGACGGGGAGTCCCATTAGGAGGCGACGGCCGTGACCGCCGGTAACCCGGCCGCGCGCGATCCGCTCCCGACCTGCCCGTGAACCGCCCGCGACCCGCTCCGCCCCCGTACGATCCGGCCGCCCGGCGGCCTCGCGACGCGGCCGCTCCGCCCGCTTCCCGTCGACGACCCCGCGCGAGGTGCCACCACCATGGCCCGTCCCATCGAGCCCGACTTCACCCTCCTCCAGGACGCCCTGGGACCGCTGCGCGACCGCGAACAGGTCGCCCAACGGCTCCTGGAGTCCTCCCTCAAGCACTCCTTCGACCCCGACACCGAGCTCGACTGGGAGGCCCCGTTCGAGGACGGCAAGTGGTTCTGGCCGCCGGAGCTGGTCTCGCTCTACGACACCCCGCTGTGGCGGCGGATGTCCGAGGAGCAGCGGATCGACCTCTCCCGCCACGAGGCCGCCTCGCTCGCGTCGCTGGGCATCTGGTTCGAGATCATCCTGATGCAGCTGCTGGTCCGGCACATCTACGACAAGCCGCTCACCAGCGATCACGTCCGCTACGCCCTCACCGAGATCGCCGACGAGTGCCGGCACTCGATGATGTTCGCCCGGATGATCAAGCGCGGCGGCTCCCCGGGCTACCCGGTGCCTCGGATGTACCACAATCTCGCCCGGGTCCTGAAGACCGTGTCCACCACGCCCGGTTCGTTCGCCGCGACCCTGCTCGGCGAGGAGATCCTGGACTGGATGCAGCGGCTCACCTTCCCGGACGAGCGGATACAGCCGCTGATCCGCGGCGTGACGCGCATCCATGTGGTCGAGGAGTCGCGCCATGTGCGGTACGCCCGCGAGGAGTTGCGCCGCCAGATGATCACGGCGCCACGCTGGGAACAGGAGTTGACCCGGCTGAGCTGCGGCGAGGCCGCCCGGGTGTTCTCCGTGTGCTTCATCAACCCGGCAGTGTACGAGAACGTGGGCCTGGACCGCCGCGAGGCCGTGGCCCAGGTGCGGGCGAGCGGGCACCGGCGCGAGGTGATGCAGTCGGGCGCGAAGCGGCTGACGGACTTCCTCGACGACGTCGGGGTGCTGCGGGGCCCGGGCCGGCGGATGTGGAAGTCGTCGGGGCTGCTGGCCTGAGGGGCGGCGGCAGGGCGCGGGCGGGGCACCCACTCGTACGGCCGAGGGGTGGGCCCGCCCGCGTGCGCGCGGTCGCGTGAGCGCCCAGGCTGGCAGGCGGCTGCCGACGGACGGCAGCCGCCGGCCGACGAGAGGAACGCCATGCCCACAGGAGCGGGAAACCTTCCGGGTCTCACCGAGGACGACGTCGTCCTGAGGTCGAAGCTCCGGGAGGCGCGCGACTACGCCGCGAACGAGGCCAAGAAGTACGACAACGCCGTGAACGACGCGGAGCGCAGCCTGCGGGTCGCCTACCGCTCGATCGCCGAGGTCCTGGGCAAGGCCCTGTAGACAAGGCTCTGTGGTCGACCGGCACGACACCGGCAGCGCCCTGCCGGGGCGCGGTCGCCGCACGGCCGTTCGTGGGACAGAGGCGAGCGATCCCGGCGGGAGCGGGGACCGATGGGACAGGCGGCCGCGTCCGGCGGCCCCTCACCCCGAAGGAGACGCATGCGCGTCCGTATCCCAGCAGCCCTCGCCTTCGCCGCCCTGGCCATCCTGGGCACCGCCACCACGGCCGCCGCCGATGGCGACGTGAACCTGGCCATGTTCAACGGAAACAGCATGATGGCCATCGGCGTGTGCGGCAACGACATCAATGTCCTGGCCATCCCCGTCGACATGCTCCCGGCCGGCCAGAACGTCGGCGCGTGCGCATCGACACCGGTATCGGAGGACTAGTCTCAGCCCGTCGGACACCACGCGGGCGACGGGGACCGCACCGGCCCGGGCGCGATCGCCCCATCCGGTACGGTCCCCACACCCACCCCGCCATCCCCGCAGGTGCGCCCCGGGCGGCCCCCTCCCCCGGTCCACCGGCGTCGGCCGCCACGCCCTGACGGACACTGGTGGGGTGAGAAGCGAGAACACCCCCTTTCGCGGCGGCCCCCTCGACGGCCGGATGCTGCCGGTCCTGACCGGTCCGACCGGGCACCCCCCGAAGTGGTACGAGGTGCCGGTCCCGGCCCACGCCGGACACCCGGCGACGGTCCACGCGTACCGCCGCGAGCCCGCCGGCTACACCAAGCGGCTGGGGCTCCAGCGCGGCTGGGTGTACGTGTACGCGCCGGACGGGCGGGAGCGCCGGGAGCTGCGCTGGCCCTGGCAGAAGCCGGCCGTCAAGGGGGACGCGGACGCGGCGGGCGGCGCGGGCACGACGGACGGCACGGGGACAACGGGCGGCACGGGAACAACGGGCGGCGCGCCCTCGGCGGGCGGGGCCGGCTCGGCTGCGCCGTCCGAGTGAGCGCGCGGGACACCCGCCCGATCATGCGCTGATCACATCATCTCTCCGGTCATCATCGTCGCCGTACAAGCGCGAAGGCGTGAAGGCGTGACGACTCGGGGCCGCGGGGCCGTGCGGCCGCCGGCGGCCGTGGAGGTGATGACGTGGCGAAACGACTGCTGCGCACGATCGGTACGGGTGTGCTCGCCCTGACGACGACTCTGGCGGCGACCGGGCCGATGGGCGGGACCGCCTTCGCGGCGCCGCTCGCGCCGGTCCCCGGTGTACCCCCCGCTCCCGGGGCGGCGGACGAACCGGCCGCGGACGCGCTCACGGACTCGGCCACCGAGGCCACCGAGGCAGCTGAAGCCGCTGAAGGCACCGACACCTCGTCCGGGGCCACCGACTCCCTGACCGGCTCCATCCCCGGCTCCGCCCCCGGCACCCTCGACGGCTCCGTCACCGGACTGCTCACCCGGCTGCGCACCCTCTACCAAGAGGCCGAGCAGGCCACCGAGGCGTACAACGCCGCCGACGAGGCCCTGAAGAAGCAGACCGCCGACACCCGCAGGACCGACGCCCTGCTGACCGCCGCCCGCCGCTCCCTCCAGCAGGGCCGCGACGAGGCAGGCCGGCTGGCCCGGCTCCAGTACCAGGGCCGCTCCGACCTCTCCCCGTACCTCACCCTGCTGCTCGCCCGGCACCCGCAGACCGCCCTCGACGAGACCCATCAGGCCGCCCGCGCGGCACGGTCGCGGTCCACGGTGGTCCAGCGGCTCCAGGCCGCCGAGCAGAAGGCGGACGGGCTGGCGACGGCCTCGCGCACCGCCCTCGCGCGCGGTCGCGCCCTGCTGGCCGACCGGAAGAAGCAGAAGGAGGCCGTCGAGGCCAAGCTCCGCGAGGTGGAGAAGCTGCTCGCGTCGCTCACCGCCGACCAGCTCGGCCGGCTCACCTCGCTCGACGCCGAGCAGACCGCGGGCGCCCAGAGCACCCTCATGGCATCCGGCGCCCTCGACGGCGCCCGCACCCCCTCGCCCCAGGGCGCGAGGGCGCTGCGTTTCGCCGTACGACAGATCGGCAAGCCGTACGAGTGGGGCGCGGAGGGCCCCGACACGTACGACTGCTCCGGTCTGACCCAGCAATCCTGGGCGGCGGCCGGGCGGGCGCTGCCGCGCACCAGCCAGGAGCAGTGGGCCAAGCTGCCGCACGTACCGCTGAACCGGCTGCGTCCCGGCGACCTGATCGTCTACTTCCCCAAGGCCACCCACATCGCGCTCTACCTGGGCCACGGCCTGGTCGTCCAGGCCCCGCGCCCCGGCACCCGGATCAAGGTCTCCCCGATCGCCGCCAATCCGCTGCTCGGCGCGGTCCGCCCGGACCCGGGCGGCGCGCCCTTGAAGACGTTCGCGCCGCCCGAACTCCCGGAGGGAGCGTCGAACGGCGCGGACACGGGCTTCGGCGGAACCCGCCCGGCGGACCTGTAGGGGCCTCCCGAGCACAGCGGACCGAGAGCGTCGGACCGAGGGCGCCGGCGGACCTCCGGGGATCAGCTCGCGGGCTCGGTCAGCGAGGCCAGGTAGGCGGCGGCCTTCTCCGGGTCGAAGAAGAAGTTCTCGAAGTCGGCCGGGTTCTCGAAGCCGTTCGCGAAGCGGTCGGCGATCGGCTGCAGCCGCGTCCCCGCGCCCAGCAGGTTCACCACGTGCTCGGGCAGGGGCGCGAGCATCGCGTTGGTCCACTTGGTGACGGGGCGCGCGATCTCCCAGTAGCGGTCGAAGGTGCTCTGCATCCACGCCTCGTCGAACGGGCGGTCGCCGTGCTCGACGATCGAGGCGAGGTACGAGGCGGCGCACTTGGCGGCCGCGTTGGAACCCTGGCCGGTGATCGGGTCGTTGGCGACGACGACGTCCGCGACGCCCAGGACCGTGCCGCCGCCGGGCAGCCGGCCGATGGGGTGCCGTACGGTCGGGGCGTAGCGGCCGGCCAGCGTGCCGCCCGCGTCGGTCAGCTCGACCTTGGTGGCACGGGCGTACTCCCACGGGGTGAAACGTTCCATCAGCTCCAGGGTGAGCCGCAGGTGCTCCGCCGGGTCCTTGATGCCCCGGAAGACGTCGAGCGGACCGCCGGGCACGCCCTCCCAGAACAGGATGTCGGCGCGGCCGGAGAGGGTGAGCGTCGGCATCACGAACAGCTCGCCGACCCCGGGCACCACATTGCACCGGACGGCGTCGAACTCCGGGTGCTCGGGGCGCGGGCCGAGCCCGTGCACGTACGCCACCGCCAGCGCGCGCTGCGGCTCG
This sequence comes from Streptomyces sp. NPDC046203, assembly GCF_040646255.1. Taxonomy (NCBI): domain Bacteria; kingdom Bacillati; phylum Actinomycetota; class Actinomycetes; order Kitasatosporales; family Streptomycetaceae; genus Streptomyces; species Streptomyces sp. NPDC046203. Next base: position 19,103 of record NZ_JBEYZX010000045.1, read on the forward strand.
CTGTACGGCGAACGGGACGCGTCCCGGCCGAACATGGACACCAGTTCGCCCTTGCCGGCGGCGACGAGCACCAGGTCGTAGCCGCGCGCGAAGTAGTCCAGGTCGCCGACGGCCACCCCGTGGATGACCAGCCGGCCGCCGCGCCGGGCGAAGGCCTCCATCCAGCCGGCCATCTTCACCCGCTGGTCGACGGACTGCGCGTAGCGGTCGAGGCGGCCGATCCAGTCGATCGCCCGCGAGGAGTCGGGCGCGGCGACGGAGACGCCGAGGCCCTCGACGCGCGGCGCCTGGTCCTCCCAGAAGTTCAGACCCAGGTCGCGCTCGTGCTGGAGCGCGGTGTCGAACATGCACTGGGTGGACATGACCCGGCCGGAACGGATCTCGTCCGCCGTCCGGTTGGACATCAGGGTGACGTCGTAGCCGTTCGACTGGAGACCGAGGGCGAGCTGGAGACCGGACTGGCCGGCTCCGACGATGAGTATCTTCCGCATGGGCTGACCTTGAGGGGCTCGGGGGCGGCGGGTGAGGTGGGGGGTGACGCCGGCTTCGGCTCTCGGGGAGGGCGGGGCTTGTGCTGTTCCGGGCCCCGGCAGTGCGGGGCCCCGGCGGTGCGGGGCTTCGGTCGTACGGGTCCTGGGGTCCCGGGACCCCAGGACCCCGGGACCTCGGGCTACTCGGGAGTCGCGTCGAGGGAGTGCTCGACCATCGCGAGGAGCGTCTCGACCACGCTGTACCGCTTCCTCGCGTCCATGATGACGACGGGCACGCGTTCCGGCACGGTCAGCGCCTCGCGGACGTCGCTCACCTCGAAGCGCTCGGTGCCCTCGAAGTGGTTGACGGCCACCAGGTACGGCAGACCGCAGCTCTCGAAGTAGTCGAGCGCCGGGAAGCAGTCGGTCAGACGGCGCGTGTCGGCGAGCACGATGGCCCCGATCGCGCCGCGCACCAGGTCGTCCCACATGAACCAGAAACGCTGCTGTCCCGGCGTACCGAAGACGTACAGGACCAGATCGTCGTCGAGCGTGATCCGGCCGAAGTCCATGGCCACGGTGGTGGTCAGCTTGTCGGGCGTGGCGGTGAGGTCGTCCGTCTCCTCGCTCGCCCGGGTCATCAGCGCCTCGGTCTGGAGCGGGGTGATCTCCGAGATGGCACGGACGAAGGTGGTCTTGCCGACCCCGAACCCGCCCGCGATGACGACCTTGGTCGCGACGGGGGCCCGGGAGTGGTCCAGCTGCCAGTCCCGCGCGCCGTCCTCGGGATCCGGCTCGGCGCCCTCCCCGGGTTCGGAGCCGGGTCCGGAGTCGGACGCGGACGCGGAACCGGACGCGGATATGGGCCGGGTGGCGGCGGTGGGCTGGGCGGGGATGCCCGTACCCGGACGAGCGGGCGACGCGGGCGCGTCGGTGCTCGCGGCGGTGACGGACGGTTCGGCCACGACGGCGGCCTCAGAGACGGCGGAGTCCACTCAGCACCCTTTCGAGGAGCGCGCGGTCGGGCCGGTCGGTGCCGTGACCGGTCCCGTACACACGTATTTTTCCCTGGTCGGCCAGGTCGCTGAGCAGCACCCGGACGACTCCCAACGGCATCTTCAGCAGTGCCGAGATCTCCGCGACGGTGCGCATCCGCCGGCAGATCTCGACGATGGCCCGCATCTCCGGCATCAGACCGCGCGCGGCCGCCCCGCCGTCCGTGAGGACCTTCCTCTCGGGCGCGGCCTCGAGGGCGGCCACGAAGGTCTCGACGAGGAGCACGTGGCCGAAGCGGGTCCGGCCGCCGGTGAGCGAGTAGGGACGGACCCGGGAGGGGCGGCGCCCCTCCCCGCGCTTCGGCAGCCGGTGAGCGGACGCGGCGGGTATCACCGCACGCCCTCCATGGATTTGGCCAGTTCACTGCGGAGTTCGGGCGTGAGGACGTGTCCGGCCCGGCCGACGAACAGCGCCATGTGGTACGCGACCACGCTCATGTCGCAGTCGGGCTCCGCGTGCACGCCGAGCAGCGAGCCGTCGCTGATCGACATGACGAAGACGCTGCCCTCGTCCATCGCGACCATGGTCTGCTTGACCCCGCCGCCGTCCATCAGACGGGCGGCGCCGATGGTGAGGCTGCCGATGCCCGAGACGATGGTGGCGAGATCGGCGGTGGAGCCGCGCGGCCCGTCGCCCCGCGGGGGCGCGGGGGCCGCCGCCGGCGCGCTCGCGCCCTTGTTGCCGCTGCCGTTGCCGCTGGCGTTGCCGCTGCCGTTGTTCTGGATGTCCGGGTCCGACGAGAGCAGGAGGAGCCCGTCGGAGGAGACGACGGCCACGGAGTGGACCCCGGGCACCTCCTCGACCAGGTTGCCCAGCAGCCATTGCAGGTTGCGGGCCTCACTGCTCAGTCCGAATGTTCCGGTCGCAGTCAACTGCGTGCCTCCTCGACGGTGTCCCCCGTGGTCTCCTCGGTACGTGCTGTGGCTCCGGCCCGGATCTCGGCGGCCACGTCACGGCGGCCGTTCGCGGCTCCCAGCTGGAAGCCTCCGAGCCTGCGGCGCAACGCCTCGGCGTCCACGCCGCCACGGCGTATCCGCGGGTTGCCGGCCGCCGGGCCGGGTTGCCGCACTATCCGCGGGGTGCGCTTGGGCAGCCCCTTGTCGGTGACCCGGTCCCAGGCGCCCTCGCGGGGGCCGGGGCCGGTCTCCTCGGAGGCCGGCGCGGAGAGCGCCGGCTCGGGGGCCGTCGTCGGCTCGGTGGCCGGCGCGGGAGCCCGCCCGAGGGCATGCTCGGAAAGCTGCCCGGGGGTCAGTCCGGGCGTTCGTCCGGGCGTCTGTCCGGGCATCCGTCCCGAGGCGTGTCCCGGGTCCTGCTCGTGGCTCCGCTCGTGACTCCGCTCACGGCCCTGGTCATGGGCCTCTCCCGGAGTCCGGGCCTGAACCTGGACCTGGACCTCGGCCTGGTCATGGCCCTGGTCGTAGCCCTGGTCATGGGCCTGTCCCGGAGCCTGGGCCTGGTCGAAGGCCCTCTCACGGTCCCGCTCGTGGGTGGTCTCCTCCGCCGCCGCGGGCGGCGGCACGGGCAGCCGTACCTGGAGCGTGGTCTCCGACACGGACTCGCCGAACGCGGGGGTGGGCTCGGTGTCCGCTGTGCCGGGAACATCTGATGCGGCGGCTTCCGCCGCCTCTTCCTCTTCCCCCGCGTGCTCCGTGCCGCGCGCCGGGAGACCGGGGCGGGCGGGGGCCTCGTCGGGGTCGGCGTCGTGCCCGGCGGCCGGTTCGGCCGCGGGCCCGGCGCCGTACGACGGCGTCACCGGGGACGTGGCCGCGCCGTCGTGACGTACGTCGTGCGAGGCATCGTGCCGGACGCCGGCGCCGTCGGTGTCGGTGTCGGTGTCGGCATCGGCATCGGCAAGGTCGGCACCCGTACCCGCACCGGCGCCGAAGGCGTCCATCAGCCCGAACGCCGGCTCCGACGTCTCCGCCGACTCCGACCGCTCAAACGACCGCTCCGGCTCCTGCGCGGACGGCTCCGGTTCGGTCACCGGCTCCGGCTCCGCCTCGAAGGACTCCACCTCGGAGGACTCGGCCTCAGAGGGCTCGGCCTCCCGCCGCGGCCTGACGATCGGGTGCGAGCCCGACTCCTCGATCGCGCGCTCCGCCGCCTCGATGAGCGGGTCGCGGTGCCGTGGGGGAAGCCTGTTCGCGTCGGCCTCGGCGACGGCCCCCGGCAGGGTGAGCCGCGCGCCCGGGGCGGCGAGGCCCCCGGCGCGGCCGGTGGGAGCGACGGTGGCAGGAACCGCGTCCGGCGCGGCGGCGGGCAGCAGCGACAGCGGCAGGATGACCACCGCCGCGATGCCGCCCTGCTTCTGCTCGCGCAGTTCGACCCGTACCCCGTGGCGCGCGGCGAGGAGGGCGGCGACCCGGATGCCGAGGCCCTCGCCCGTCTCCTCCCCGTAGGTGACCTCGGGGTCGGCGAGGCGGGCGTTCAGCTCTTCCATGCGGTCGGCGGCGATGCCGATGCCGTTGTCCTGGATGGAGAGCATGACCTCGCCGGACTCCAGCAGCCAGCCGGAGAGCTGGACGTGGGACTCGGGCGGCGAGAAGGAGGTCGCGTTCTCCAGGAGTTCGGCGACCAGGTGGCTCAGGTCGTCGGCGGCGAAGCCCGCGATCTGGGCGTGCGGCGGCAGCGACTGGATGCTGATCCGCTCGTACCGTTCGATCTCGCTGACGGCGGCGCGCAGCACGTCGACGAGCGGGACCGGGCCGGGGTGGCCGTGGTGGTGCTCGTGGCCGGCGAGGACGAGCAGGTTCTCGCTGTGCCGGCGCATGACGGTCGCCATGTGGTCGAGCTTGAAGAGGGTGCCGAGCCGGTCGGGGTCCTGCTCGCGCTCCTCCAGCTTCTCGATGACGCCCAGCTGGCGCTCGACGAGACCGAGGCTGCGCAGCGAGAGGTTGACGAAGGTCTGCTGCACGGTGCCGCGCAGCCGCTCCAGCTCGGCGGTGAGCACCGCGGTCTGGCTCTGGAGCTCGGCGCGCTGGTCGGTCAGCTCGGCGATGACGGAGTCGCGGGCGCCGGCCAGTTCGGCGCGGTCGCCGTCGAGCTGCTCGACCCGGGCGGCGAGGGCGGCGAACTTGCCCTGGAGGGTGTTGAGGGACTGGACGACCCGCGCGAACTCGTCGTTGCGCCCGGTGAACCGGATCGGCTCCTCGCGCTGCGGCTCGGCCGCGTCGGCCAGCCGGGCGGCGCCGATGCGCACCGCGGCGAGCGGCCGGGTGAGGGTGCGGGCGACGAAGGTGGAGATGCCGACGGCGACGAGCAGACAGCCGCCGAGCAGGGCGATCCGCGTCTCCAGGCCGGTGACGTCGCCGTCGCGGAGGGCGCCGAGGCGTTCGGCGCGCTGGGTGGCGAGCGCCGATTCGACGCCGCGCATCTGCTCGATGCGGGCGGAGAGTGCGGCCTCCAGGGCGGCAGGGTCGGTGTTCAGCTCGGCCGCCGAGAGTTCGGGCCGGTCGGTGAGCTTGGACAGATACCGCTCGGCCTGCTTGACCTCGGGCCCGGTGACACCGGCGGCGAGGGCGGCGCGGGCGGTGACGGTGGCGGCCTGGTCGAAGTCGGCGAGGGCGGCGAGTTCGCGGACCCGGGCCTGCTGGGCGGCGGCGGTGAGCGCGTTCCTGGTGCGCTCGGCGTCCTCGGAGCCCGCGGGGACGTCGGCGACGTAGGTACCGGTGGCCGGGTCGTAGTGGGTGGCACCGGTGGCCTCGGGCCGGGGTACGGCGAGCGCGGCGAGCAGCAGACCGCGCTCGGCGGACGCCTGCTCGGTGGCGTGGCCGAGCGCGGCGGGCGCGCGGACGGCCTCGGCGGCGCGCGGCGGGGTGCGCTCGGCGAGCCGGTCGGAGAGGGCCTGGAGCTTGCCGATGATCTCGCCGTACGCGCGGTGGGCTTCGAGCGCGCTGCCCTTGCCGGTGAGGGCGGTACGCCGGATGGAGGGCAGTCCGGCCAGGTCGCGGCGCAGGTCCGCGGGGGCGGCGGCGCGAATCTCGTCGATCTGGCGGTCGACGCGGGCGGACTTGGCGTCCGTGATCCGTCGTTTGGTCTTGTCGGTGCCGGTCTGCTCGTCGCGGCCGGCGGCGATGTACGCGACGATCTCGTCGCGCTCGTCGGAGAGGGAGTGCGCGAGGGTGACGGCCTGGCGGTCCAGCTGCGCGAGGGCGACCAGGTCGACGGACTCGTCGAGGTCGGCGGAGGCGGCGAGGACGGCGGGGGCGCCGGCCGCGAGCACGGTGAGGCCGACGAGGGCGACCCCGGCGACGAGGCGGCTGCGGACCCGCTTCGTACGGCCGGTGGCGGCGGGCGCGGGGGCGGGGACGGCCGGGGCGGCGGCCGGTCCGGAGGCGGGAGACGTTCCGGAGACGGAAGACGGCCCGGAGGCGGGGGACGGGGCCGGGTTCAGGGCCTCGGCGGGGAGGGGGACCGGAGCCATGGAGTCCGCGCCCCGGGGTGTCTGGGGCGTCCGGGGAGCCTGCGCCTGCGATGTCCGGGGTGCCCGGGGAGCCCGGGATGCCTGAGGCGCCTGGGGTTCGGCCGGCAGGGGCCGGATGGGCAGGCCGGTGGCCTGCGGGTCACCGGGGGTCTGGCTCCGCGCGCCGTTGTTGCTCCGAGGCCGCTTCTTCTGCACCGGTGCTCGCATTCTTGACTCGTCCGCCCTTGAAGCAGAGGTGACGACCGGTCACATGGATGAGCCCCCCACCCCTGGTGTGTCCACCGACCATTTCAGCGGTTCTGGTCAGGGGACTCGCATCGGCCACTCCGCCACACGAACGAGTGAACAACACTCCGGAGTTGGTCAACAACTCCCGATGACGACCGCGGGGCACCTCGCCCACCTGTCGGTTGGATCTTCCGCGCGGCCTTTGGCAGGATGCCCGCCCGCAGCTTTCCGGACCCGCCCGATCCTCGCCTCCAGCTCATACGCCGCCGCTGGTACAGACCGTATTCGGCCGTTTGGAGGCGATGTGAAGGAGCCATGCGGGAGTCGCGCACCGGGGGCAGACTGGACGTCATGCAGACCGAAGCGGCGACCCTTCCCGGCAGCCCCGAACGCCCCAACGAGGACTGGGCGGCGACCGCCCTGCCAGCCTCGGGCCTGGGTGGCACGCTGGTGGTCCTGGACGGGGTGACACCCCCGTCGGGCGACGACGGATGTGTGCACGGTGTGCCCTGGTTCACGGCCCGGCTCGGCGGGGCACTGACCGAACTATCCGCTTCGCGAAGAGATCTGACGCTGTCCGAGATCCTTTCCCGGGCAATCCGGCGCACCGCCGACACCCACCGGAGCGCCTGTGACCTTTCTCACCCCCGTACGCCCCAGGCGACGGTCGCCCTGGCCCGCTGGGACGACCTGACGGTCGAACACCTCGTCCTGTCCGACGCGGCCTTGCTCCTGCGGTCCCCCGACGGCGCGGTACGGGCCGTGCTCGACGACCGGCTCGACCGGATCCCGGCCGACGTCCGGCGCTCGGTCGCCGCCACCGACCGCCTGCGCAACCAGGAGGGCGGCTTCTTCACCGCCGCCGCCGATCCGGCCGTCTCCGCCCGCGCGCTCACGGGCACGACCCCACGCGCCGAGGTCCGGGCCCTCGCGGGTCTCACGGACGGGGCGACCCGGTGGGTCGACCGGTTCGGGGCGGGCGACTGGGACGACTTGTTCGGGGTCCTGGAGAAGGAGGGCGTCCGCGCCCTCCTCGACCGCGTCCGGGTACTGGAGACGGCCGACGCGGAATCGGCGACCCCGCGGGGCGGCAAGCCGCACGACGACGCGACGGCGGTGTACGTGCGGCTGGGGTGAGCGGGACGGGGGCGTCGGGGGCCGTCAGGGTCGGGGTGCGGGTCCCGGGCCGGGGTACGGATACGGGTGCGGGTCCGCCGGGACACGGGGGTACGAGTCGACCCGGAGGCGGAGCCGGAACCGGGGGCCGGGATCCGGATCCGCCGGGAAGGGCGAACCGGCCGGCCCGCCCGCCACGCCGCTCCGAGCCAGGTCACGCCGAGCCAACGAGCGACCGAGCCCAACGATCCGACCGGCCCCGCGAACCGACCGGCCCCACGAACCCGAACCGGCCGAACTGGCCAAGTCGGCGAGGTCGGCCAAGCCGTCCGCCTCCCGGCGATCAGGCCGAGCGGAGGTTGAAGTGCTGGAGCAGGCGGGCTAGTTCCGCCACCTCGGAGCGGTCCCAGTCGGCGAGCTTGCGGACGTAGCTCATCCGGCGGGCGTCGCGGACCTGACGGAATCGGCCCTGGCCTTCGTCGGTCAGCCGGACCAACGAGGCGCGGCCGTCGACCGGATCCGGGTCGCGGGCGACCAGACCGAGGTCCTCCAGGGCGCGCAGCTGGCGGCTCATCGTCGCCTTGCCGACACCGATGTACGCGGCCAGGTCGGTGGCCCGCTGGGGGCCCGCCTCGTCGAGGCGGATGAACAACCCGTAGGCGGAGGGCTCCAGTTCCGGGTGGACCTCGCGGGCCATCTCGCCGGACTGGGCCCGGGCACGGCGCAGCAGGACCGCCAGCTCGCGCTCCAGCGCGAGGAACTCCTGGTCCACACAGCTCCCGCCGGCCGCCGGCGCTTCACTCCCCGTACCGCTTCCGTGCACGTCAGCACCCCTCACGCGCTTTCCGCTCGCTGAAAGTTTCCTCAGGCCGCGGGCATCGCCGCAGCTCTCTCAGTATTTCGCAGGCGTAGACCAACGGAAGCATCCGGATCCCCTTCCGTTGGCTGGTCTACGTGCGTAGCGTGCTTATCGACGCGTACATGTCACGTTCCGCAGACATGACATGAACACGTCAGGCATCGCCTTGGTCCGCGCCGGTTCGCCACCGGCGCGGGACCGACCCCATCCCCACACCCCCCCCCACTGACATCGCGGAGGCACGCAATGCGTGTGCACAGATCCGGAAAGACCCTCGCCGGCGCCGCTCTCGCGGCCCTGACGCTCCTGCTCCCCCTCACCCTCTCCGGCACCGCCGCCGCCGCGCAGGACCCGGGCCCGAGCGCCCAGAAGATCCCCACGCGCGGCACCGCCCACATGGGCATGGGCGTACTCGCCCACGACGGCCAGAGCGGACAGCCGGGCGGCGCCCCGACCGCGGCCGCCCAGACCGAGGGCGTCGACGTCGCCGGCTACCAGGGGAACGTGGACTGGCCGACCCTGTGGAACAGCGGGGTGAAGTGGACCTACGTCAAGGCGACGGAGGGCACCTACTACAAGAACCCCTACTTCGCGCAGCAGTACAACGGCTCGTACAACGTGGGGATGATCCGCGGCTCGTACCACTTCGCCACCCCCGACACCACGACCGGCGCCGTCCAGGCGGACTACTTCGTCGACAACGGCGGCGGCTGGTCCAAGGACGGCAAGACGCTGCCGGGCGCCCTCGACATCGAGTGGAACCCGTACGGCGACGCCTGCTACGGCAAGACGCAGTCCGCGATGGTCACCTGGATCCGTGACTTCCTCAACCGCTACAAGGCCCGCACCGGCCGCGACCCGGTGATCTACACGGCGACGAGTTGGTGGACCCAGTGCACCGGCAACTACTCCGGTTTCGCCACCACGAACCCGCTGTGGGTCGCGCGTTACGCCAGTGACGTCGGCACGCTGCCGGCCGGCTGGTCGTACTACACGATGTGGCAGTACACCTCCAGCGGCGCGTACGTCGGCGACCACAGCCACTTCAACGGCGACCTCTCGCGCGTGCAGGCGCTCGCGAACGGCTGAGCCGGGGGCTGCCCGTACGGAGCGGCCACCGTACGGAACTCCAGCGGGGCTCCGGGGGACGACACCCCGGGGCCCCGCCCTTGTGCGTATCGGCATCGCGGCGTCTCGGCGCTTCCGCGTATCCGTACTTCCGCGCGGGGTGCCGACCCTCACAGGGCGCCGACCCTCTCGGGGTGCCGAACACCGCGCGGGCGGGAATCCACGACTCCTTCGGCACCTGCTCTTGCCGATTGGTATGGACCAATGCGACCCTCAGGGCGGCGCACGGATCCCCGCAACTCCCGTGCGCCGACGATGTGTTGCTCCGCGCCCTCCCCCACGCACGAGAGAGAGCCCCCACATGCCGTCTTCCCGCCGTACCCCCGCCCTGGTCGCCGCCGCAGCGTCCGCGGCGGCGGCGTTCACCGCCCTCACCCCGACCGTCGCCTCGGCCCACGGCGCCGTGTTCAACCCGGTCAGCCGGATCGCGGCCTGTTACGCGGAGGGCCCGGAGACCCCGAAGTCGCAGGTGTGCAAGGACCTCGTCGCCGACTCGGGCACCCAGCCGCTCTACGACTGGAACGAGGTCAACATCGCCAACGCCGACGGCAACCACAAGGCGCTCATCCCGGACGGCAAGCTCTGCTCGGCCAACCGCGAGAAGTACCGCGCCCTCGACTGGGCCCGCACCGACTGGCCCGCCACGGCGGTCGCCCCCGGCACCTTCGGCTTCAAGATCCGGGTCACGGCGGCGCATTCCGGCACCATGACGATGTACGTCACCCGGCAGGGCTTCGACCCGACGAAGCCGCTGAAGTGGTCCGACCTCGACCCCACCCCGGTCGCCGTCTACAACACCAGCCGTACCGCGACCGACGGTTACTACGCCTTCGACGGCAACCTCCCGTCCCGCACCGGCCGTCACCTCGTCTACATGGTGTGGCAGCGCAACGACAGCCCCGAGGCGTTCTACAGCTGCTCGGACGTCACCTTCGGCGGCGGCGCGGCGAACGCGGCCCCGGGCACGGCCACGACCACCACCACTGCGGCCACGACCGCGGGCACGGCCGCGGCGAAGGCCCCGTCCGAGGCGGCGATCGCGGCGGGCGCCCCGCTCTCCACGGTCAGCCACGCGGGCCACGGCGGCGACGAGCGGCCCCCGGCCCTCTCCGCCGAAGCCGCCGGCACCCCCTCCTCCCCGCTCCCCCTCGCCCTCGCGGGCGCCGGGGCGCTGGCCGCCTTCGGTGCGGGCAGCCTGCTCCTGACCCGGCGCCGCGACCAGTCCTGATCCCGGGCAACGTACGGGTACGGCGGCGGGCGCCCCACCGAGAGGCGGGCGCCCGCCGCCGTACCGCACCCCTTCGTGTGTCCACGGATCGCCCGCTCGGCTCCCGCGAATTGCGGGTGCCCCTCCGGACGGAGAGGTTGTCTCCGGGGCCCTCGCGCCCCGTCCTCCCCGAGCACCTCACTCCCCTGGAGTCTGTATGCGACGCCTCGCGACCGCCCTTGGCGCTCTCGCCACCGCCGGGATCATGACGCTCACCCTGCCCGGCACGGCCTCGGCCGCCCACGGACGGCTCGTCATCGCCCCCAACAAGGTCATCCAGAACCCCAGCGGCTGCTACGCGGCTCCTGTCTTTCCCCTCACCGTGCAGAACGAGACCGACGAGTACGCCCTCGTCTACGACGGTGCGAACTGCACCGGAAACGCGATCGCGATCGTTCCTCCCGGCGGCCGGACGACCCAGGAATTCGGACGCAGCGTGTACATCAAGTAACGACCGCCGTGTGGGGAATCGACCCGGTCGACTCCCCACACGACCCGACACGCCACGGCACGGTGGCCCGAGTGGGCCCGGACGGCGGCCCCGCCCCTCCCGGGCCGCCGTCCGGACCGCCACCCACGCCACCATCCGGACCTCCCCTCCCCTTCCGTGTCAGGCCACCGCGCCCACCGCCACCTCCGCCGGGGCCAGCGCGATCTCCAGGACCTGGCGGACATCGGTGACCGGGTGGACCTCCAGCTTGTCGAGGATCTCGGCCGGGACGTCGTCCAGGTCGGCCTCGTTGCGCTTGGGGATCACGACGGTCGTGACGCCCGCGCGGTGGGCGGCGAGCAGCTTCTGCTTCAGACCGCCGATCGGCAGGACGCGGCCGGTCAGCGAGACCTCGCCGGTCATGGCGACATCGGTGCGGACCAGCCGGCCCGACAGGAGCGAGGCGAGGGCCGTCGTCATGGTGATGCCGGCGCTCGGCCCGTCCTTGGGGACCGCGCCCGCCGGGAAGTGGATGTGCACGCCGCGGTCCTTCAGGCCGGTGACGGGCAGTTCCAGTTCCGCGCCGTGGGAGCGGAGGAAGGAGAGCGCGATCCGCGCGGACTCCTTCATGACGTCGCCGAGCTGACCGGTGAGGGTCAGCCCCGCCGCGCCGGTCTCCGGGTCGGCCAGCGACGCCTCGACGAACAGGACGTCGCCGCCCGCGCCGGTCACCGCGAGCCCGGTGGCCACGCCGGGAACGGAGGTACGGCGCTCGGCCGGGTCCTGCGCGGACTCGGGGACGTGGTGCGGCCAGCCGATCAGCCCGCGCAGCTCGTCGGATCCGATGGTGAACGGCAGCTCGCGGTCGCCGAGTTCGTGCTGGGCGGCGACCTTCCTCAGCAGCCGGGCGATCGAGCGTTCCAGGGTGCGGACGCCCGCCTCGCGCGTGTACTCGCCGGCGAGCCGGCGCAGCGCCGCCTCCTCCAGGACGACCTCGCCCTGCTCGAGACCGGCCCGTTCCAGCTGCCTCGGCAGCAGGTGGTCACGGGCGATGACGACCTTCTCGTCCTCGGTGTAACCGTCGAGCCTGACCAGTTCCATACGGTCGAGCAGGGCTTCCGGGATGGCCTCCAGAACGTTGGCCGTGGCCAGGAACACCACGTCGCTCAGGTCGAGTTCGACCTCCAGGTAGTGGTCGCGGAAGGTGTGGTTCTGCGCCGGGTCCAGGACCTCCAGGAGGGCGGCGGCCGGGTCGCCCCGATAGTCGGAGCCGACCTTGTCGATCTCGTCGAGCAGCACCACCGGGTTCATGGATCCGGCTTCCTTGACCGCCCGGACGATACGGCCGGGCAGCGCGCCGACGTACGTCCGCCGGTGGCCGCGGATCTCCGCCTCGTCCCGGACACCGCCGAGCGCGACGCGGACGAACTTCCGCCCCATCGCGTGCGCGACCGATTCGGCGATCGACGTCTTGCCGACGCCGGGCGGGCCGACCAGGGCGAGCACCGCGCCGCCGCGCCGGCCGCCGACCACACCGAGCCCGCGCTCGGCGCGCCGCTTGCGTACCGCCAGATATTCGGTGATCCGCTCCTTCACGTCGTCCAGGCCCGCGTGCTCGGCGTCGAGGACGGCCCGGGCGCCCTGGATGTCGTAGGCGTCCTCCGTGCGCTCGTTCCAGGGCAGTTCGAGCACGGTGTCGAGCCAGGTGCGGATCCAGGACCCCTCCGGGGACTGGTCGCTGGACCGCTCCAGCTTCTCCACTTCCTTCAGGGCCGCCTCGCGGACCTTCTCCGGCAGGTCGGCGGCCTCGACGCGGGCGCGGTAGTCGTCGGACTCGTCGCCCTCGGCGTCGCCGTTGAGCTCGCGCAGTTCCTTGCGTACGGCGTCGAGCTGGCGGCGCAGCAGGAACTCGCGCTGCTGCTTGTCGACGCCTTCCTGGACGTCCTTCGCGATGGTCTCGGCGACGTCCTGTTCGGCCAGGTGCTCGCGCAGTTGCGCGGTGGCGAGCCGGAGCCTGGCGATCGGGTCGGCGGTCTCCAGCAGGGCGACCTTCTGGTCGACGGCGAGGAAGGGTGAGTAGCCGGCGTTGTCGGCGAGGGCGCCGACGTCGTCGATCTGCTGGACGCGGTCGACGACCTGCCAGGCGCCGCGCTTCTTCAGCCAGCTGGTGGCCAGCGCCTTGTACTCCTTGACCAGTTCGGTCACGGAGCCGGGCAGCGGATCGGGCAGGGTCTCCTCGACGGCGCTTCCCTCGACCCACAGGGCCCCGCCGGGCCCGGTCGTCCCTGCGCCGATCCGCACGCGGCCACGGCCGCGGACGAGAGCGCCGGGGTCGCCGTCGGACAGCCGCCCGACCTGCTCGACGGTGCCGAGCACGCCGGTCGCGGCATACGTTCCGTCGATCCGCGGCACGAGCAGCACCCTCGGCTTGCCGCCACCGCCCCGCGCGGCGGCCTGCGCGGCCTCGACCGCGGCCCGCACCTCGGTGTCGGACAGATCCAGCGGCACGACCATTCCGGGCAGCACGACCTCGTCGTCGAGCGGCAGCACGGGCAAAGTGAGCGGCGCGGACGCCACGGACTCGGAAGCCATTGATCTCCCCTTCGGCAGTCAAGTTGAGCTACACCGACTCAATGCATGTGAGCCGCCCGGTGTTCCCCGAATGCCGTTCGCTCTGAGCGATCGCCCGTTCACGGCCGTGTCCGCCGCCGTGCGGCGGGCCCCTCGGCCTGCTGCGGGCGGCGGCGTAGGGTCGCGGCCATGGCCGCGCTCTTACCGTTCCCGCCGCTCCCGCCCGTGTCCGATGCCGAGGCCGAGGCCGCGCGCCGGGGCTGGGCGGGGGCCGGCCGGTGACCGTACTGGTGTGGGTGGGCGGAGTCGTCGTCGCGCTGGGCGCCGGCGCGTTCCTCGTGGATCGCGTACTGCTCGCCCTGGAGGCGCGCGGCTGGATCTACTGGCGCAAGACCAAGGGCCTGTCGTCCCTCGGCGCCGACTTCATCCAGGAGGGCGACCCCGGGGCCCAGGCGGTCAAGCGCGCGATGGAACAGGAACGCGTACGCAAGAACGTCAAACCGGCGGAGGACCCGCCCTTCCGGGTGGACCTCGACGCCGGCACGGTCCACATCCGCCGTCCGCCCGACGACCTGCGGGAGCCCTGATCCCCGACCCCCGCTGGTGCGCGTCCGCTGTCAGTGGCGGGTGCCACGATGCCCGGACATCGACTCAAGGGCTCACAAGCTCAAGGTCCGAAGGCATCAAGGGGGAGGAAGCATGGGCACCTGGGGCACTGGTCCCTTCGACAACGACACCGCCGCGGACTGGTGCGACGGCCTCGACGACACCCTCGCCGAGAACCGTCACGCCCTTGTCCGCGGCACCCTGATCCGCGCCGCCGACGCCTCCGGATATCTCGACACGGTCATCGCCGACGAAACCGTCGCGGCGGCCGCCCTGGTGGCCGGCCAATGCGGCGGTCATACCCTCGCAGAGCCGCATGACGGTCCGGAGGCGCCGCTTCCCGATCTCACCGACCTGCGCGCCCTCGCTCTCGAAGCACTCGACCGCGTTATGGCCGATCCCTCCGAACTCCTCGAAGCCTGGGTCTCATCCGCCGATGCCCATGCCTGGCGGGCAAGCATCGATCGGATGCGTGCCGCACTCACCCCCACCTCCCCGGGTGAACAGCTCGCACTGGACCGGTCGCCCGCACCTTCCGCCGCGTCCGCCGCGTCCGCCGCGTCCGCCGCGTCCGCCGAGGGAACATCATGAGCTGGGACGTCCTTCTCTTCCGGATGCCCGCCGACATCACATCGGCGGAGGACCTACCCCTCGACTACAACCCGCCCCCACTCGGCACTCCCGGCGAGGTGTCCGCCGCCGTGCGGGCGGCCGTGCCCGAGGCCGATCCACCGAGCCCCACCAGGGGCGAACTCCTCGGCCCCACCTGGTCGATCGAGATCTACGTCGGCGAGGAGGACCCCGCGCGCTCGGTCGCACTCACGGTCCGGGGGTCCGGCGACGACCTACTCCCCTCCATATTCCGCATCGCGGACGCCCTGGGCTGCCAGGCCCTGGACCTCTCCTCCGGCGACCTGCTCACGCCCGGCGACCCCTCGGGCCGGCACGCCTTCCAGGAGTACCGCGACCGGAGCGCTCGGCGGCTCTGACCCGGTCGGCTGAGCGGCAGTCCGCTGCGGGCGCCGGGCGCGCTGGACCGGCTCGACTTCCTCCGCTGGTTCGCCGAGCGCTTCGGCGTCCGCGACATCACCACGGGCGTCAACCTGATGCTCGCCAATCCCCTCGCAGGGGTGACGGAAGATTCACGCCGTTTCTCTCCGCTGCCCGCCGACGTCACCCCGCCGGACGTTCCCGGGCCGCGCGCGGCCCCGCCGATCGATCCCACCCCGCCGTACACCTGGTCATCGACCCGGCGCACCGGCCACGGCCACCCCGGACCGGCCCGCCTCACCGCTGCCCGCGCCGCACGCGCGGGGCGCGGGCAGCGGCTGGAATACGACCCCGCGCACGACTGGCCGTCCGAGCCTCCCCCGGCGGCGAACCGAGCCGGGGCGCCCCCGTCGACCACACCCCGAACGGACGATTCGTTCGCTCTGAGCGAACAGACCTCCCCGCGCGGCACCCTGCCCCCCGCCATGCCCTCACGACATATCCAGCCATCCCATCGGCGCGGATGCCCGGCCGGCTGGACCGTCCCGCAGGACGCCCCACCCACCCGCGCCTGGGGAAACCGGATCAGCGCGGCATCGACGAGACGGCTGTGCGCCGAGGTCGACCGGCCGGGCGCCTGGCCGAAAGTAAGGGAGGTCTCCGGGGACGGACGCACTTCGGTCACCCGGGAGCGGCCGACCCCAGGCGCACAACAGCCAGGGGACTCGCCCCTCGCCTCGGCCCGCACCGCCGGACGAACGCGTCCTGCCGGGCGCGGCCCCCGCGACCGGGCAGGCTCGCCCCATGGAAACGGAAACGGAACACATGGAGCCGTACGAGCACGAGCACGGACTCACGCACGCGTACGGAGACGGCGAGCACTCCTACGGCCGCGGCCTCCGGCGCAGGCTCGGGGCCGCCACCGTCCTGGCCGTCGTCATCGCCGTGACCGGTTGCGGTCAGGCCCCGGCGGCCTCTCCCTCGACCACCCCCACCCTCACGAATCCGACCACCACGGATCCCGCTCCCACGGATCCCGGCCCCCCGTGGACCGGTCTCCCGTGGATCGGCCCCGCCCCCGCGCCCGCCCCCACGGACGAGCTGGTCGAGGTGGTCGCCAGCGGCGGCTTCGCCGGGATCACCAACCGGCTGACGGTCCGTTACGACGGCTCCTTCACGCTCACCCACGGCTCCGGGCAGCCCTCCCCCGGCACGATGACCCCCGAGGACACCGCCGCCCTGCGCGCCGCGCTGGAGAGCCCGGCCTACGCCTGCGTACCGGAGCAGCCGTACGGCAGGCCCGTGGCCGACGGGTTCACGTACGAGATCACGTACAAGCACCGGGTCGTCGTCACCCGGGACGGCGCCCCGCGCCCGCCCGCGCTCCAGCGGGTCCTCGACGCGCTCCCGGGAGGCGGCCCGCCGACCGGCCCGTGACCTCCCGCCCATGACCTCTCACCCATGGCCTCCTGCCCGCGGCACCCCTCCGGTCCACCCCGCCGGCCATCTCGCGCGAGAGCGTTCCACCGGCCCTCCGGCCGGCGATTCGGTGAGCCCTGCCCCGCCCTCCGCCCGCCAAACCCTCGTACGCACACCCCGTCGTGCCACCCCGGCCGAATAACGACCCACCCCGGCCAAAGCGGTTGTCCGGCCGCCCGCTCCCGCGCAGGATGGCCGGCGGACCCGTACCACCGAGCGCCACGGAGTGATCATGAACAGCCCCGTCACCCTCGACCGCCGCGAAGGCCCGTACGGCGAGGTCGTCCTGCGCAGACGCGAGGCGGACGGGACCGGCACCCGCACCGGCGCCAACACCGAGGCGGACGGCACCAGCACCGGCACCGGTTTCGGGAACGGCACCGAGCACTACGAGATCATCGCCAACGGCACCTTCCTGATGGACACCTCCGACGGCCGTTCCGAGCGGCTGCTGATCGACGCGGCGCGCGACGCGCTGCCCGAGGACCGGCCCGCGCCGTCCGTCCTCATCGGCGGTCTCGGCGTCGGCTTCTCGCTGGTCCACGCGGCCGCCGACGAACGCTGGGGCCGGATCGTCGTCGTGGAGCGCGAGAGCGCCATCATCGACTGGCACCGCGAGGGTCCGCTCGCCGCCGTCTCCGGCGCGGCGCTCGCCGATCCGCGCACCGTGATCCTGCACACGGACCTGGTCGAGCATCTGCGCACCACCCCCGACCACTACGACGCGCTGTGCCTGGACATCGACAACGGGCCCGACTGGACGGTCACCGAGGACAACGAATCCCTTTATTCCGCAGAGGGGTTGGCGACCTGCGCCGCCCGTCTGACGCCGGGTGGAATCCTGGCCGTGTGGTCGGCCCGGCCGTCCGCCGATTTCGAGGAGTCCTTGCGGAATGCCGGATTCAACGGGGTACGGACCGAAGAGGTGCCGGTTGCCCGGGGCGTCCCGGACGTGGTCCACCTCGCGGTCCGGCCCTCCTGATCACCTGCGTAGCCTTGGCGGCTCGGCTGCCTCTAGGCTGCTGCACCGACATCGGCGACGCGAGGCGGGGCAATGGAGCAGACACACACCACGAATCACGGTGCGGCGGCCACCCCGGGGGCGCAGCGGCGCGTGCTCGTCGTCGAGGACGACGCGACGATCGTGGACGCGATCTCCGCCCGGCTGCGCGCCGAGGGGTTCCTCGTGCAGACCGCGACGGACGGCCCGGCGGCCGTGGACGCCGCCGAGGCGTGGCAGCCGGACCTGATGGTCCTCGACGTGATGCTGCCCGGTTTCGACGGCCTGGAGGTCTGCCGCCGGGTGCAGGCCCGGCGGCCCGTCCCGGTGCTCATGCTCACCGCGCGGGACGACGAGACGGACATGCTGGTCGGTCTGGGCGTCGGCGCGGACGACTACATGACGAAGCCGTTCTCGATGCGCGAACTGGCGGCCCGGGTGCACGTCCTGCTGCGCCGGGTGGAGCGGGCCGCGCTCGCCGCGGCGACGCCGCGCAGCGGGATCCTGCGGCTCGGCGAGCTGGAAATCGACCACGCGCAGCGCCGGGTCCGGGTCCGGGCCGAGGACGTCCATCTGACGCCGACCGAGTTCGACCTGCTGGTCTGTCTGGCGAACACCCCGCGCGCGGTGCTCTCGCGCGAGCAGCTGCTCGCGGAGGTGTGGGACTGGGCGGACGCCTCCGGCACCCGGACCGTGGACAGCCACATCAAGGCGCTGCGCCGGAAGATCGGGGCGGAGCGGATCCGTACCGTGCACGGCGTCGGATACGCGCTGGAGACCCCGGCGCCGTGAGCGCGCGGGGGTGGGCGCCCGGCACCCGGCGCCGGGAACAGCGTCCGGCACGGCAGACCGGCGCCCGTCCGGCCCGGGAGGCCGAGGTGCTCCCGGAGACCCGCGCGCCCGGGAGCGGCCCCGACGGGTGCCCCGGGGACGGCCCCGGCAATATCCCCGGCGACATCCCCGAGGGGCCCCTGGGGGACGCCTTCCGGTACGTCCTCAGGGGCGACGAGCCCGGAACCGGCACCGCGACCGACACCGACACCACCGGCACCGGCACCGGCACCGGCACCGGGAGCACCCCCAAGGGCGGCCCCTGGAACAGGCTCCGGGACGCCCTGCGGGCCCGCGCCTCGGCCAGGGTGCGCGGTACCCGGGGCCCCGTCCGCGGGCGGGCCCCGGCCCACCGCGGGGACCGGTCCGGCCGACGGCCCGACGCCCACCGCCACCAGTTCCACGACCACCCGTCCCGCGACGGCCTGTTCCACGACGGCCCCCCGCGCCGCCGCCGCATCGCCGTGTCGATCAAGACGAAACTCGGCACCCTGGTCGTCGGCGCGGTACTGCTGACCTCGGGTCTCGCCCTGGTGGCGATCCGGACCTCGACCGAGTTCCGCTACATCACGATCTTCGCGATGATCGCCACCCTGCTGATCACACAGTTCGTGGCGCAGTCCCTGACCGCCCCGCTCGACGAGATGAACCATGTCGCCGGCTCGATCTCGCGCGGCGACTTCAGCCGCCGGGTGCGCGGCGCGGACCGCCGGGACGAGCTGGGCGACCTGGCCTCCACGATCAACCGCATGGCGGACGACCTGGAGGCGGTGGACCGCAACCGCAAGGAGCTGGTCGCCAACGTCTCGCACGAGCTGCGCACCCCCATCGCCGCGCTCCGGGCCGTCCTGGAGAACGTGGTGGACGGGGTCTCCGAGGCCGATCCGGAGACGATGCGGACCGCGCTGAAGCAGACGGAGCGGCTGGGCCGGCTGGTGGAGACGCTGCTCGACCTCTCCCGCCTCGACAACGGTGTCGTCACGCTCCGTGCCCGCCGCTTCGAGGTCTGGCCGTACCTGTCCGGGATTCTGCGCGAGGCGAACCTCGCCGCGTCCCAGCGCGGTCTGTCCTCCACCTCGGGTCTGCACCGCCGCACCGACGTCCATCTCCACCTGGACGTCTCGCCGCCGGAGCTGACCGCGTACGCGGACGCGGAGCGGCTGCACCAGGTCATGGCGAATCTCATCGACAACGCGGTCAAGCACTCGCCGCCGCACGGCCGGGTCACGGTGCGGGCGCGGCGCGGCCCGTATCCGGAGTCGCTGGAGCTGGAGGTCCGGGACGAGGGTCCGGGCATCCCGGAGGCGGAGCGGCACAAGGTCTTCGAGCGGTTCAACCGGGGTGTGGTCCCGGCGCAGGCGCAGCACGGTCCGGGCAGCGACGGCGGCACCGGACTGGGGCTCGCGATCGCCCGCTGGGCGGTGGATCTGCACGGCGGACGCATCGGCGTGGCCGAATCCTCACGCGGCTGCAGGATCAGACTCACTCTTCCGGGAAGCCTTCCGCCGCGCGATTGACGTAGGGTTCGAACCGGAAGAACACGTTCTGCGTGTACGTGGACAGGGCGCGCGGCCGAATGGGGTCGCAGCCGTCGTTTCTCGTACCCTGAACGAAGCGGAACCAGGCTTGTTTCCCGCCATTCCCGGCTCCGAAACACGGCGTCGAGTGTGACTTACGTGACGTTGGAGCGCCCGGCCTGCACCTCCCGGGCGGGGAGGCGTAGCCTCTATTTCCGCTGTCCATCACCTTGTGAAGCGGAAGAGGGCGGTTGCCGCCGTGTCGTCTCAGTCCCCCAGTACCCCGAGTTCCCCGGCCGACCAGGGCGCGCAGGGCAAGTCCCCTGTAGCCGCCTTCGGCGCCAATGAATGGCTCGTCGACGAGATCTACCAGCAGTACCTCCAGGACCCGAATTCGGTCGATCGCGCCTGGTGGGACTTCTTCGCCGACTACAAGCCCGGTGCCGCGGAGACTCCCGCCGCCCCGGCCGCCGCCACTTCTGGCACCCCGAGCGCGCCGGCCGCGCCGCAGGCGGGCCCCGCACAGGCCGCACCTGCCGCTCCCGCCGCCGTGCCCGCCCCGGCCGCCGCTCCGGCTCCGGCGAAGGCCGCTGCCCCGGCCCCGGCCCCGGCTGCCAAGCCCGCGGCCGCCCCGGCGCCCGCGAAGGCCGCCAAGGCCGCCGCCCCGGCCACGGAGGCCCCCGCCGGCCCCGAGCTGATCACGCTGCGCGGCCCGGCCGCCGCGGTCGCGAAGAACATGAACGCCTCGCTGGAGATGCCGACGGCCACGTCCGTCCGCGCCGTCCCGGTGAAGCTGCTCTTCGACAACCGCATCGTCATCAACAACCACCTGAAGCGCGCCCGGGGCGGGAAGATCTCCTTCACCCACCTCATCGGCTACGCGATGGTGCAGGCCATCAAGGCCATGCCGTCGATGAACCACTCCTTCGCGCTGAAGGACGGCAAGCCGACCCTGGTGAAGCCGGAGCACGTCAACTTCGGTCTGGCCATCGACCTGGTGAAGCCGAACGGCGACCGCCAGCTCGTCGTCGCCGGCATCAAGAAGGCCGAGACGCTCAGCTTCTTCGAGTTCTGGCAGGCGTACGAGGACATCGTCAAGCGCGCCCGCGTGGGCAAGCTCACGATGGAGGACTTCACCGGCGTCACGGTCTCCCTGACCAACCCCGGCGGCCTCGGCACCGTCCACTCCGTGCCGCGTCTGATGCCCGGACAGTCGGTCATCATGGGCGTCGGCTCGATGGACTACCCGGCCGAGTTCCAGGGCACCTCCCAGGACACCCTGAACAAGCTGGGCGTCTCCAAGGTCATGACCCTGACCTCGACGTACGACCACCGCGTCATCCAGGGCGCCGCCTCCGGCGAGTTCCTGCGCATCGTCGCGAACCTGCTCCTCGGCGAGGAGGGCTTCTACGACGAGGTCTTCGAGTCGCTGCGGATCCCCTACGAGCCGGTCCGCTGGTTCCGTGACATCGACACGTCGCACGACGACGACGTCACCAAGGCCGCCCGGGTCTTCGAGCTGATCCACTCCTACCGGGTGCGCGGCCACGTCATGGCCGACACCGACCCGCTGGAGTACAAGCAGCGCAAGCACCCCGACCTGGACATCACCGAGCACGGCCTCACCCTGTGGGACCTGGAGCGCGAGTTCGCGGTCGGCGGTTTCGCCGGCAAGACGATGATGAAGCTCCGCGACATCCTCGGCGTGCTGCGCGACTCGTACTGCCGCACCACCGGCATCGAGTTCATGCACATCCAGGACCCGAAGCAGCGCAAGTGGATCCAGGACCGTGTGGAGCGCCCGCACGCCCGCGTGGAGCGCGAGGAGCAGCTGCGCATCCTGCGCCGCCTGAACTCCGCCGAGGCGTTCGAGACCTTCCTGCAGACGAAGTACGTCGGCCAGAAGCGCTTCTCCCTGGAGGGCGGCGAGTCCGTCATCCCGCTGCTCGACGCGGTCATCGACTCCGCCGCCGAGTCGCGCCTGGACGAGGTCGTCATCGGCATGGCCCACCGCGGCCGGCTGAACGTCCTCGCCAACATCGTCGGCAAGTCGTACGCGCAGATCTTCCGCGAGTTCGAGGGCAACCTCGACCCGAAGTCGATGCACGGCTCCGGCGACGTCAAGTACCACCTGGGCGCCGAGGGCACCTTCACCGGTCTCGACGGCGAGCAGATCACGGTCTCCCTGGTCGCCAACCCCTCCCACCTGGAGGCGGTCGACCCGATCGTCGAGGGTGTCGTCCGTGCCAAGCAGGACGTCATCAACAAGGGCGGCACGGACTTCACCGTCCTCCCGATCGCCCTGCACGGCGACGCGGCCTTCGCGGGCCAGGGTGTCGTGGCCGAGACGCTGAACATGTCGCAGCTGCGCGGTTACCGCACCGGCGGCACGGTCCACGTGGTCATCAACAACCAGGTCGGCTTCACCGCGGCCCCCGAGGCCTCGCGTTCCTCCATGTACGCGACGGACGTGGCCCGCATGATCGAGGCGCCGATCTTCCACGTGAACGGCGACGACCCGGAGGCCTGTGTCCGCGTCGCGCGGCTCGCCTTCGAGTTCCGCCAGACGTTCAACAAGGACGTCGTGATCGACCTCATCTGCTACCGCCGCCGCGGTCACAACGAGGGCGACAACCCCTCGTTCACCAACCCGCAGATGTACAACCTGATCGACAAGAAGCGTTCGGTGCGCAAGCTGTACACCGAGTCGCTCATCGGTCGCGGCGACATCACCCTGGAAGAGGCGGAGCAGTCGCTCCAGGACTTCCAGGGCCAGCTGGAGAAGGTGTTCGCGGAGGTCCGCGAGGTCACCTCCGCCCCGGCGCCGACGCACGTCCCGGACGCCAAGGCGGAGTTCCCGGTCGCCGTGAACACCGCGGTCTCCCAGGAGGTCGTGAAGCGGATCGCCGAGTCCCAGGTGAACATCCCGGAGCGGATCACGGTCCACCCGCGTCTGCTGCCGCAGATGCAGCGCCGCGCCGCGTCGATCGACGACGGCACCATCGACTGGGGCTTCGGCGAGACCCTCGCCCTCGGCTCCCTGCTGATGGAGGGCACCCCGGTCCGTCTCTCGGGCCAGGACTCCCGCCGCGGCACCTTCGGCCAGCGCCACGCGGTGCTGGTCGACCAGGAGACCGGCGAGGACTACACCCCGCTGCTCTACCTGTCCGAGGACCAGGCCCACTACAACGTCTACGACTCGATGCTCAGCGAGTACGCGGCGATGGGCTTCGAGTACGGCTACTCGCTGGCCCG
This sequence comes from Streptomyces sp. NPDC046203, assembly GCF_040646255.1. Classification (NCBI taxonomy): domain Bacteria; kingdom Bacillati; phylum Actinomycetota; class Actinomycetes; order Kitasatosporales; family Streptomycetaceae; genus Streptomyces; species Streptomyces sp. NPDC046203. The sequence goes on from NZ_JBEYZX010000045.1 coordinate 42,329, forward strand.
CCCGGACTCCCTGGTCGTCTGGGAGGCCCAGTTCGGTGACTTCGTCAACGGCGCGCAGACCGTCGTCGACGAGTTCATCTCCTCGGCCGAGCAGAAGTGGGGCCAGACCTCCGGCGTCACCCTGCTCCTCCCGCACGGCTACGAGGGCCAGGGCCCGGACCACTCGTCCGCCCGTCCCGAGCGCTTCCTGCAGATGTGCGCCCAGGACAACATGACGGTCGCCATGCCGACGCTGCCGTCGAACTACTTCCACCTGCTGCGCTGGCAGGTCCACAACCCGCACCACAAGCCGCTCATCGTCTTCACCCCGAAGTCGATGCTGCGTCTGAAGGCCGCGGCGTCCAAGGTGGAGGAGTTCACCACCGGCGGCTTCCGCCCGGTGATCGGCGACAGCACGGTCGACCCGGCCGCCGTCCGCAAGGTCGTCTTCTGCGCGGGCAAGGTCTACTACGACCTCGAGGCCGAGCGTCAGAAGCGCGGTGTCACGGACACGGCGATCATCCGTCTGGAGCGCCTGTACCCGCTGCCGGGTGCCGAGCTGCAGGCCGAGATCTCCAAGTACCCGAACGCCGAGAAGTACCTGTGGGCCCAGGAGGAGCCGGCGAACCAGGGTGCCTGGCCGTTCATCGCGCTCAACCTGATCGACCACCTGGACCTGGCCGTCGGCTCGGACATCCCGGCGGGCGAGCGTCTGCGCCGGATCTCCCGGCCGCACTCCTCCTCCCCGGCGGTCGGCTCGGCCAAGCGCCACCAGGCGGAGCAGGCGCAGCTGGTCGCGGAGGTCTTCGACGCCTGATCCAGGCGTACGGAGCCGACAGCGGCGATACGTACGGAGGCCCGGCACCCGAGAAGGGTGCCGGGCCTCCGGCGTGTGCGGGGGCGGGGCGCGTTGCTTACGGCGCGTGCGGGGCGTGTCCAGGCACGGCGCGTACAGGTCAGGCGTACGGGCCGGACGTACCCACCCGGCCCGCGGCCCGCCCGGTCAGCCGAGGAACGCGTCGAAGTCCCAGTACGGCCGGTTGCGCTGGCGCGCGGACAGGGTGTGCGGGTGCTGGGCGCCGAGCGTACGGGTGAGGGTGGTCAGGGCGTCCGACTCGACCTTCCCCGCCTCCTCGACCTCACGCAGCCCGCGCAGGTCGGCGGCGAGCGCGACCTGCGAGGAGAGGGTGAGCGGGTGCTCGCCGCCGAGGACGCGGCGGGCCCGGCGCAGGGTCTCCCGGCTCAGCTCCGTGGCGTCGGCGACCCGCCCGTTGAAGTTGCGGGCGGCGGCGGTGTTGAGGGCGCAGCCCAGGACCCAGGGGTGGTCGGCGCCGAGGGACGAGGTCAGTCCGGCGAGGGACGACTCCAGCAGGGCGAGGGCGTCGGAGCGTTCGCCGGCCGCCTGCATGACGAGGCCGGTGTTGGCGAGCATGCCGGTGGAGACGGGGTGCACGGGGCCGAGCAGGCTGCGGTAGGCGGACTCGGCCTCCTCGGTCAGGTCGCGGGCCTTGCTGAGGTCGCCGTGCTCGCGCAGATAGCTCGCGTAGTTGTTGATGAAGGACAGGGTCACGTAGTGGCTCCGGCCGTGCACCTGCTCGATCTGTTCCAGCAGGCTCTCCATCTGCTGCCCGATGTCCTGCTGGGAGCCGCCCTCCCGGCGCCGGCACAGGGCGAGCTGGGTACGCGCGGAGAGGGTCTGCGGGTGCTGGGCGCCGAGGACCTGGACGTGCATCCGGACGTTGGCCTCCTGGCGCACCAGGGCGTCGCGGTAGCGGCCGAGCAGGAAGAGGTCGTGGACGAGCGCGTTGACGGAGTTGAGCGTGTTGATGTGCCGGGTGCGCAGGACGGTCTCGCGCTGGGCGAGGGTGTCGACGTCGTGCTCGTACGCCTCCTGGTAGCGGCCGCGCAGCCGTAGCACCACCGCCAGGTTGTGGCGGGCGACGAGGGTGACGAACTCGGCGTCGCCGAGGAGTTCGCGGGAGGAGTCCAGGACCTCGCGCTGGAGGGTCTCGGCCTCCTGGTACTGGCCGAGGTGGCGCAGGTTCGCGGCGACGTTGCTGTTGCAGAAGAGTTCGCCGAGCGCGTTGCGCGGGGTCGCGCGGACGAGCCGGTCGAGCAGCGCCCGGTCGAGGGCGTGGGCCTCGCGGAACCGGCCGCTGGACCGCAGGATGTTGCCCTCCTGCGTGGTGAGGTCGAGCATCGGCTGGGCGAGTGGGTCCATGAAGTACGACCACTCGGCGCGGATCAGCTCGGCGAGCCGGGTGCCCGCCGTGTACTCGCCGCTGCGGTAGCAGTAGCGCAGACAGTTGAGGATGGCGTTCTGGACGCGCGTGTTGCGGCTGGCGAGCGCGCCCGAGGGGGCGAGGTGCGGCAGCAGCTCGGCGTACTGCGGCCAGTGCCGGCTGTCCATCGGATCGCCCGGGTCGGCCTCGGCGATCAGGGTGCGCACGGCCCGGCGGTGCGCGGACCGCTGCTCTCCGTCGGTGAGCCGGGACACGATGTCGTGGACGAGCCGGTGCATGTGCACGGACTCCTGGTGGGGACCGGTCTCGGAACTCGCGACCCCCCGGCTGTCGCGGGTGAGGACCGAGTAGTTGACCAGGGTGTCCAGGGCCCGGGTCCAGGCGGCGAGGTCGGTCGCCATCCAGCGCAGGTCCTCGGGCAGGTCGGCCTGGGGGTGGGTGCGGACGAGGCCGAGGGGGATGCGTCCCGGGGCGAAGGAGGCGCAGAGGCTGAGGATCTCCACGGCCTGCGGCTGGGACCGCCGGAGCCGGTTGATCAGTATCGACCAGGAGGTGAGGGAGGCGTGCGGGAAGCCGTCGCCGGTGGGCTCGTCCATGGTGGTCAGCCGTCCCTCGCGCACCATCCGCAGATACTCGTCCACTTCCATGCCGGACTCGCCGAGCCAGGCGGCGGCCTGGACGAGCGGCAGGGGTACGTCGCCGAACTCGGCGGCGACCTCGTCGGCTTCGCGGGCGGTGAGGTGCTGGGCGCGGCGCATGAGGTACGCGGTGGACTCGGCGCGGTCGAAGCTCGGGACCTCGATGACGTCGGTGTGGTCGGCCCAGGCGCGGTTGCGGGAGGTCACGAGGACGTGGCCGGGGCCCTGCGGAAGCATCACGTCGATGCCGTCGGTGTCGTCCCAGCCGTCGAAGACCACCAGCCAGCGGGAGTGCGGGGTGCCTCGGCGCAGGGCCTCGCGGACGGCGCGGATGCGTTCGCCGGGCTCGTTGCCGACGGGCAGTTCGAGGGCGGCGGCGAGCCCGCCGAGGCGGTCGCGCTGGATGTTGCGGTCGTCGGAGCTGACCCACCAGATGATGTCGTAGTCGGGGCTGAAGCGGTGGGCGTACTCGGCGGCGATCTGGGTCTTGCCGATGCCGGACATGCCGAGGAGCGTGCAGGTGGCGTTGCCCCGGTCGGCGTCCATGAGGCGTTGCTGGAGTTCGGTGAGGAGGTCGTCGCGGCCGGTGAAGCGGCGGTTGCGGCGCGGGACCTCGCCCCAGATCTCGGGCGGGGTGTCGGGGTAGCGGACGAGGGGGCCGAGGGCGGCGCGGCGGCCGCCGGTCCGGCGCGGTTCGATGGCGAGGCGGCTGAGCACCCGGGCCTCCGCCTCGTCCTCGCTGACCCCCCAGAGGCTGACGGGTTCGAGGACGGCGGTGGCGGGGAGCAGCGGCCGGTTGGTGAGGTTGACGGCGGCGAAGCGGTCGGCGTGGGCGGCGACGAAGCCGCGCAGCACGTCGTTCCATTCGCCGGCGGGGCGCGGGCCGAGTTCGAAGAACCAGTCGTTGAGGACGAGGAGGACCTGGCCTCGGGCGAGCAGCAGATCGCCGAGGGAGTCTTCGAGGGGGACTTCGCGGGGCGGGTCCCAGCGCTGCTGGGTGACCCGGACGCCGTAGGACTCCAGGCGCTGCGCGATCCAGGTGGCCCAGGGGCGGTGATAGCCCGGGAAGACCACCAGGACGTGTTCGGGTGCCGTCGTCGCACCCCGGTCCGCGACGGCCCCGCCGCCCGACCGCCCCTGCTCCGCCATCTGCGCTCCCTCGTCGCTCGTGCTCGTGCTCGTGCTCGCTGCTCGTGCGTCACGCCGTGTCATGTTTCGCGTTCACAGTGTCACCTACGGGACGCCCCGGGCGGTACTCCCGAGACTCATGTGGTGCCGCCGCATCCGTTCGGCGAACTCCCGTCCGGAGTCGGTGAGTTGATCGGATTGAAGGAGGATCGACAGTGCGTCGCCCACCTCGTCGTGATAGCGCTCGAACCGCTCCCCGGCGAGGGTCCGCCAGGCGGCGGGCAGCCCGTCCCCGTCGGCGGCCCGGCGCCACAGGTCGGTGAGGGCGAGATGGGCGTACGCGCCCTGGTAGACGCCGGAGACCGGCCGCTCGTCGGCGCGCCAGCCGACCCGGTGGAGGGCCTGGCCGCCGGGACGGTAGAGCGGGGCGAGGGCGTGCAGGGCGGCGAGTTTGCCGTGGTGCACCTCGTGCACCAGCGTCTCGGCCAGCTCCCGGGGGTTCGCGGGCGGGGAGGTGAGCACGGCGCCGGGCGCGGCGGCGAGGGTGGCACCGAAGGGGCGGGCGGGGCCGGGAGTGGGGGCGGCGATCGGGGCGGGCTCGGTGGGGCCGGAGTGCTCGCCGGGGTCGGTGGGGTCCATGGGGACGAGGGCGCGGACCGCGCGGGTGATCTCCCGGGCCCGGTCGGGGTCGGTACGGGCCAGCAGGGCACGAGCGCCCTGCCAGTGCGCCGCCCAGAGCGGATAGGCGTCGGCGGCGTGACCGGCGGCCCGGCGGCCGGACAGCCCGGTACCGTCGGGCGGGACCCGGTAGGGATCGAGGTCGTCCAGGACGGCGCATCCGCCCGGCAGGGTACGCAGCGGGCTCCACTGGGGTCCGGTGCCGCGCACCCGGGTGGGCGGCGGTCCGGCGGCGACCAGCAGGGCGTACGGGAAGGCGCGCGGGAGCGGGGCGCCGGCCGGGCCGATCCGCACGCTCCGGCCACCCCCGAAGCGGACCCGGGTGCGCTCTGCGCCGGTCAGCAGCCGCCCGACGCCGGTCAGCGCGAGAACGCCGCCCGGGGTGGCGAGCTCCCGGTCGAACGGACAGCGGGCGCGCAGGGACGCCGCCACGGCGAGGGTGTCCCAGTGGGCGAGCAGCGTCTCGAACGCCGGGCCTTCGGGGGCGGCCAGGACGGCGGCCAGCCAGGTCCCCGTGGCCGGGTAGTCGACGACCGCGCGAACGGCGCCGGCATGGTGCCGTTCCGCGCGTTCCAGCAGGGCCCAGGATGCGTCGAACCGGGTGTACGGCGCGGAGCGCGGGCCGTCGCGCCCTCGGTCGACGCGCAGCCGCAGGGCCTTGAGCAGCAGCCGCCGGCGGGCGCGGACGGCGGCCCCGAGGAGCTGTGTGCCGGTCGGTTCGGGGCGGGTGTGGGCCAGCCGGGTGAGGGCGGTGTCGGAGAGCGGCCCGGAGGTCATGACCGGCTCCGGACGGCGGGGGCGGCTCGGGCGGGCGTGTCCGCTCGGGTGGGCGTGCGGGTTCCGGTGGGCGTGCGGGTTCCGGTGGGTGTACGGGCTCCGGGGCTCGCGCGTCCCGTACGGGTGATCAGGGGCGCGTCCGGTGCGTGGCGCGCGCCCGGCGCACTTCGCGTACCCGCTCCCCGTACCTCCGCCGCACCCCGTCGATACGTACATCCGGCCGGAACGCGCCCCTCGCCGGCTCCGAAGCAGGCTTCAGGCCAGGCCATCGCCGCCCGCACCGGCCCATGCCTCGGCAAGGTCATCGGAACGGTCGAGCAGTTGCTCGGCGCGTTCCAACAGGGCGGGGTGGTCCAGGAGCCGTACGGTCCGCAGACCGGCGGCGGCCAGATCGGGCAGCCCCGGAAGTTCCGACGCCTCGGCCGGTTCGGCCGGTTCGGGCAGTTCGGGCAGTTCGGGCAGGTCGCGCAGGTCGCGCAGGTCGGACGATGCACGCAGGTCGCACGGGGCGGCCGGGCCGGTCGGAGCAGGTGGATCGAGCAGATCGAGCGGTGCGGGAAGGCCCAGCGGGTTCGGTGCGCTCGGCGGGTTCGGGGGCGTCCGTCCGGTCTCCCGGCCGTCTCCGGCCGCCGGCTCCACGTGCTCCAACACCCTCGGATCCTCCTCACCGACCTCGTCCCCCACGGCCGCAGTGGCGCAGCGGTTCTTCCCGACGCCGTGAAGGCGGAAACCCGGTTCACCTCAACTGCCCCCATTCGCGCCCCCGTTGTCGATCCGGTCGCTCGCCGCCGTACCGGCCCGCCGACGTCGCTATCCGGCCACCTCCCGCCAGGGCCACCACGGTGGCGCGATCCGGCGCCGCTCGGCGGGAGGGATCCGGCCGGGCAGCGGGCCCGGCCCGGCCTCCGCCTCGGCGAGCAGGGCGCGGGTGCGCGCGATGTCCGTCTGGTCGACCTCCATGAGCGCGGCATCGAGCCTGCGCCACTGTCCGGCGGCGGCCCGCAGGACGTCGGCGGCCCGGCCGTGCCGGCCCGTGAGCCGCAGGACGGCGCCCTCGGCGTGCAGCGCGCGGGCCAGGGTGACGGTGCCGGGGGTATCGCCGTGCGCCGTACGGGCGTCCTCGGCGGCCCGCTCGTAGGCGAGCAGCGCCTGGTCGGGCCCCTCGTCCCAGCCGGTCTCGCCCAGCCGGAGCCGTACCCAGCCCAGTTGCAGCCAGACCTCGGCGCGCTCGGCGGGGGTGCGGGCGGCGCGGACGGCCTGTTCGAGGAGATGACGGCTCTCGTACAGGTCGGGCAGGAACCCGGCCCGGTCGTAGCGGAGGGCGAGGACGCTGCCGATCAGCACCCGGGCCCGGGCGCGGGCCGGGGTGTCGGCGGGCAGAGAGGTGAGGGCCTCGCGCAGCACGGACTCGGCGCGGTCGACGGGGGCCGTGCCGGTACCGGTCGCGGCGCGGCGCAGCAGGGACTCGCCCCAGGTGAGCAGGAGCCGGCCGCGCTGTTCGCCGTCGGCGGGGGTGAGCAGGGTGGCCTGTTCGTACGCCGCGTCGGCGGCGGGCCCGTCGCCGGTGGCGTCGTACAGCCGGGCCCGGGCGGTGGTCCAGCGCAGCCGGAGCGCGGTGGAGTCGCCGAGCAGGGGCTCGGCGCGGTCGAGCGCGTCGGCCTCGGCGTCGCGGACGGAAGCGGGGGTGGGGGCGGGGACCGGGGCCAAGGCCAGGGCCGAGTCCGGGGAGGAGGCGGAGAGATGCAGGGCGTCAAAGAGGTCGAGCAGGAGCGGGCCGGTCTCGCGCACGGCCAGGGCCTCGGTGAACGCGGCCACCGCGGCGGGGCCTTCCCCGCGCGCGAGGAGCAGCCGGCCGCGCCGTGCGAACAGGGCGTGCCGGTGGCTCTCGGGCCATACGGCCGGCTCTCCGGCGAGCGCGTCGAGCGCGGCGTCGAGCCGGGCGGTGTCCCCGTTGTGCCTCCACAACGCGTGCAGGGTGGCGGCCTGTTCGAGGCGCGCCTCGGCCCAGTCGGCGCTGCCGGGCGGGGCGGCGCCCGCGGCGAGGGCGAGTTCGCCGAGGGCACGGGTCAGCAGGTCCTGGCGCTGTCCCCGGTCGCGTACGGCGGCGGTCCCGGCCTGCGCGAACAGCACCTGACCGAGCACGAGCCGGGCCCCGGCGATCTCTTCGGGGCGGACGGGCGCACCGTCCCCCGCCCCGATACCGGCGGCCCCGATCCCGTCGCCGTTTACGCCGCCGTTCCCGTTCCCGCCGCCGCTGAGCGCGGCCTCGGCCAGCTCGCGGGCGGTGGCGAGCAGCGCCGGATCCGACTGACCGCGCCACTGGGCGAACAGCCGGCGTGCGGCGGCGAACGGTTCGGGGGTGACCAGGTCGGGCTGGTAGAAGCGCAGCACGCGCGCGGGGATACGGGCGAACAGCTCCGCGGCGGCGCCGGGGGGCTGTTCGTCCTCTTCCCCCGGGCCGGCGGAGAGCAGCGAACCGGTGGGGTCGGCGGCCTCGGCGGGGACGTCCGAGGCGCCGGCCGTGGCACCGGCGGTGCCGGGGGGCTCGTTCGCCGTGTCGGCGGGGTGTCCGGCGAGGCGGGCGGCCGCGAGGGCGGGGAAGTTCCGGGTGCCCTGCCCGAAGTGGCGTTCGACGAACTCGGAGCAGTGCTTGAGGACCAGCGCGGCGGCACCCCGGTCGAGCGAGCCGAGCAGATGCGCCTGCACGCCCGGCGGATAGCTGAAGCAGGGGTACGGGGTGGCCCCGGGAAGCCGTCGGAGGAGTCCGCTGAGCAGGACCTCGGCCAGCTCCATGGGGCCGGTGTCCGGGAGCATCGCGCGCTGGACGAGCTGCATCACGGGCAGGGCGAGCGGGGCGGCCGCGAGATGGACGGCGAGCCGGACCGCGCCGGGGGAGGCTCCGGCGCGGAAGGCGCGTAACAGCTCGTCGTCCGCGCGCCGGGCGGCGCCGGGAGCGTATTCGGGGACGGGGGCGTACGTGGGGGCGGAGGTGTACGCGGGGGCGCCGGGCGCACCCCCTGCGGTGGTGCGCTCGTACGTGATCGCACCGGCCGGGGCGAAGGGACCGCCCGGCGGCGGGCCGACCCGGGCCGCCCAGCCACGCACCGCGCCCCCGCCGTGCCCGGTGAGCAACCGTGCCCAGGACGCGAACGCCTCCGGGGTCGGGGTGAGTACGGGCAGCGCCCGCCGGTCCCCGGCGACCGGCTCCCACTCCTCCTCGTCCGGCTCGAAACAGACCTGCCCGCCGGGCGTGGGAGGCCGCAGCAGCGCGCCGGGCTCGACCCGCAGCGCCGTACGGGACCACAGCCGCGGCGGCAGCGGCTGGACCAGGGCGAGCGGCGCGTGCCGGGGCCACTGGTGGACGAGCCGCTGGGCCGCGCCGCGCTGCCAGAGCGGCCCGACGCAGTCGCTGACGAGCAGGGTGAGACGGCGGCCGGTCGGGTCGTGGAGCTGGTCGGCGGGGCGCAGCCGGGGGCGGCCCTCGGGGTCCGAGGTGGTGGTGACGCACGGCGGGCCCTCGCCGGTGTCGTACAGCCGGTGCACCTGGACGTCGCGGAAGGCGCCGGACTGCTGGCACGCCTGGCGCAGCTCCTCGACCATCCGCTCCCACACGACCATGGCGGGCCCGGTGTCCATGAGCAGTTGGATGTCGGGGCGGCGGCCGGCGGCGGGGCGCAGCACGGGGGTGAGGATGCCCAGGGCGGCGCTCCGCTCGGCGGTGGCCTCCTCGTCCAGGCGCCCCTCGCCGGGCCGGGCGGGCAGTCCGGTGGCGTAACGGCGCAGCGGGCGGAGCGCCTTCTGCAGGCCGAGCAGACCGGGCAGCGCGTTGGCGCCGGGCGCGCGTACGGGCAGCGCGGCGCCCAGTCCCGCGCCCGCGCCTCCGCTCGTACGCGCGCGTGCGCCCCCGGACAGCCGGAGGTCGACGTACTCCGCGCGCCGGGGTGGCGGGACGGAGGCGGGGGTGGTGCCCGGGTCGGGGTTGGAGTCGGGGTTGGAGTCGGGGTCGGGCTCGGGTCCGGTCGGGGCGGCCGGGTCCCGGCGGTCCCCTTCGGGGTCGCGAAGGTCGCCGGAGGCGGACCTCGAACCGGATCCGGCGCCTCCGTGCGGAACCCCGTGGGAGCCGTCACCCGTGAGGGGACCGGCTGCCCCTCCCCCGTCAGGCCCCCCGCCGGGCCCCCCGCCGGCACCGGGCGACGGCAGCCACTGGGCGAGCCAGACGGCGTCCGCGACCTCCTCGGCCGTCGGATCCTGCCCGGCGGCCCGGAGCCTGCGGGTCAGCTCCGCCAGCCGCGACGGACGCCCAGGGTCCATCCGCGATCACCTCGGCCGGTCGAGCGGCTGCATGAGCATGTCCGCGATGCGTTCCCGGGTGACCCGCTCGGTGCGCGGGGCGTGCCGGGTCAGATAGAGGGCGTTGAGCAGCTGATCCGTGGCGATGACCTCGCCGGGCTCGCGCTCGAGGAATCGGGCGACGAGACCGGGTTCGGCCGTGGCCGCGTCGGGCCCCAGATGGGCCTCGATCATCGCGCCGAGCTGCTCCTCGCCGGGCGGTTCGAGCTCCAGCCGGATGCAGCGGCGCAACAGGGCGGCCGGGAAGTCCCGTTCGCCGTTGGAGGTGAGCACGATGAACGGAAAGGTCGTGCAGCGGATCCTTCCCCCGCGCACGGGGACCTTGCGCCCGTCCTCGGTGAGCACGTCGACGACCGGTTCGCGGTCGGCGAGCCGCTCCAGTTCCGGGATGGCGAACTCGCCCTCCTCCAGGGCGTTCAGGAGGTCGTTCGGCAGGTCGAGGTCGCTCTTGTCGAGTTCGTCGATGAGCAGCACCCGGGGCAGTTCGGAGGGCAGCAGGGCGGTGCCGAGGGGGCCGAGCCGCAGATACGAGCCGATGCCGGCCGTACTGGCGGCGGTGCCATCGGCATCGGCCCGGGCCCGCTCCAACTGCACGTCCTGGAGGCGGCCGATGGCGTCGTAGCGGTAGAGGCCGTCCTGGAGGGTGGAGCGGCTGACGATGGGCCAGCGCAGGACCCGGCCGAGGCCGAGTTCGTGCGCGACGGCGTGCGCGAGGGTGGACTTGCCGGTGCCGGGGTTGCCGGTGACGAGGAGCGGCCGGCGCAGATAGAGGGCCGCGTTGACGGCGTCGGTCTCGGCCGGCCGGGGGTGATGGTTCTGGACGAGGCGGCGGCGCACTCCGAGCCGCCGGTCGGAGCCCGCGAGCGTGTCGTCCGGGCCGCCGGAGGAGAAGTCCCGCCAGGGCGGGGGCGGCGGCAGCCGCCGCACCTCGTCGTGCGGATGGCCGGCCCCGCGGTAGATCCGCCAATCGTTCACGACTGAACCCTCCTGGCTCGTGACACGGTGGGGTGCACGCCGGGTCTCTCGACGGTACCGCTCGCCCGGCCGGTCTGCCGACGCCCAAACCGGCTTGTTCGCAAGAAAGTCGGGCGTCTCGAAGCACGCGCCGCTTCGCGCCTCGCGCGCGTCCCGTGTGCGCCTCGCGCGGGCCGCTCACGCGCCCTCACGGCCGCCTCGCGCGCGTGCCGTCGGGGGCGGGGGTCCCGCCGGGCCCGAGGATCCCAGGGGCCCCGGGGGTCCCGTTCGCCTCGGGGGTCCCGTTCGGCGTGTGGCTCCCGTTGCTCCCGTTACTCCCGTCGCTCCCGGGAGTCCCGTTCACCCAGCCGTTCGCGCGAGCTCCCTCGTTCCCGTGGGCCCCGCCGCTTCCATGGACCTCGCCACTCCCGTACGCCCCACCGGCCCCCTCCGCCCCACGGGTGTCGTCGAGCGGAAGCGGGCCGAGGAGCGGGGCGTCGAACAGCGCCTGGTCGGGCGGGTCGTAGAGGACCGCGAGGTCCTCCGCCCAGGCGTGCTCCGAGCGGCCCTGCGGGTCGGCCTCGGTGTCCCCGGCCAGCAGGCGCAGCACACGGAGGGGCTGGTGCATCCCGTCGGCGCGGCCGGCGTCCCGGAGGAACGCGTCGGCCTGCTTGTGGAACGCGGCGCAGTCGCCGTGATCGTCGTCCGCGCGCCGCCACAGCGCGATCGGATGCCCGGCGGCGAGGGCGGCCTCCATCGCCCGCCGGCCGTCACCGGCCGCGACCGGGCCGCAGTAGACGGGCACGCTGCCGCCGCCGGCCGCGCCGAGGCGCGCGTACACCGCCATCCTGCTCTCCCGGCGCAACTGCGGACCGTGGCCCTCGGCGCCCGGGGTGAGGACCTCTTCGCGCAGCGGTACGGCCCGCAGCGGCCCGGCCGCGCTGCCCCGCCAGCGCAGGCGCCACTCCGGGGACGGCGGGTGGTGGCTGCGATGCCGGTCGCGCAGGAAGACGGCCCGCCGCTGACCGAGCGGCAGGGAGCGCTCGCCGAAGGGCTCGTCGTCGGGGGCGAGCCGCCAGGTGTCGACGGGTTCGTCGAACAGTTCACGCGGCAGCACCACTTCGACCCACGCCAGGTGGTCGCCGCTGTCCCCGAGCGCCAGGGCTTCGGCGAGCGGGCCGCGCAGGGTTTCGCGCAGCCGCTCGCGCGGCACGCCCGTGTCGTCGCCGCGCAGCGGGCTGATGGTGCTTCCGGCTCCGTCGTGGCTCCCGTTGATCCCGTGGTTCCCGTCGACCCCGTCGATCCCGTGGTCGTCATGGCCGTCCCCGCCGCCGGTGAACCGGAGCATGACCCGCCAGGCGTAGCGCCGCGGGGTGGCCCAGGGAACGGCGTCGATCTCGATCCGGACGTCGGCCCGCGCGCCCGGTTCCCGCCCGTTCCCGGCTCCGGTGCGCGGCCCGTCGGGATCGAGGAGGGCGGCGATGTCCTCGCGTACGGCCGCGTGCGCGGCATATGCCTCCTCGCCGATCCAATCGGCCAGTCCTGCCGCGCCGGGCACGGGACCGTACCGCTCGGTGACATGACGGACGACGTGCGCCGCGTACAGCAGAACGGCGTCGCGTCCGGGGTCGGCGGAGCCGGACCGGTCCTCGCGCGCGTAGACGAGGGTTTCGGCGGCCCGCGGATCACCCGGCCGGAGGTCGGCGGTCCGCGGATCGCCCGCGTGCAGTTCGCGGAGCAGACCGGCGCCGTCGCGCCAGGTGCGGGCGTCGGTCTCCAGGACGGCCTGGTACTCGGGGTGCAGGACCCGGCGCTTGACCTGGTCGACGAGGTCCATGACCTCGCCGGGACCGGTGGGCGACGGGAGCGCCGCCAGGCGTCCGTAGAGCTGCACGCGCGTGGCGGGACTGACTCCGGCACCGGTCCACAGGTCCCGCTGGACGGCGGTCCAGGTCTGGCGGACGGTCAGCGAACGGTGCTGGGCGAGATGGAAGCCGTCGTGGGCCCGCAGCACCTCGTGCAGGATCCGGCCGCCGGGCACGTCGTACAGCTCGCGCAGCGACGCGAGCGACGTGGCGGCGCCCTGAGCCGGTCCCTGTCCGTCCCGCGCGCGTCCCTTGACGACACCGATGACGGTGCCGCGTCCGAGGTCCACTACGGGGCCGCCGGAACAGCCCTCGGTGGGCACCGCGTCCAGCAGCAGGGCCTTGCCCTCGGAGCCGCGCACCTCGCCGCTCAGGGACAGGACGGCCGGCTCGCCGGTCCGGTACGACCATCCGTACAGCCGGATCGGGGTGGGCGCGGCGGGCGCCCGCTCGCCGAGCCGGACGCAGACGGCGTCCTCGGCGCCCTCGACCCGTACCAGCGCCAGGTCGGGGAAGCTCCAGGACGCGACCTCCGTCTCGGGGGTGGCGGGGCGCGGCTTGGCCAGCACGACCCGGCCGGTGGTCCGGCCACCCGCCCAGGTGATGCCGAGGGCCGGCTCGCTCCGCCACACCGCACTACCCCCCTTGGCCACGACATGGGCACAGGTCAGCACCCAGCCGGGGGCGATGAAGTAGCCCGTGCCCCAGTACGGGTCGCCGTGCGGGTCATACCCGGAGCCGGGGGCCGCGATGCGTACGAGCGAGGGGCGCACAAGGGCGTCGAAGGCGCTCATACGGCTCCGGGGCCGTTCTCCGGCGAATCAGGGGGCGCGGGAACCCCGGAGGCCATGGGATCGGCCGAAGTCGAGCCCGAGGTCGAGCCCGGGGCCGAAGTCGAGCCCGGGTCCGGGGCTGGGGCCGGGGCCGGGGTGGCGGAGGGAGCGTACGGCGGCAGGGGCGGAGGTGCGGGCACGGGCACGGGCGGAGGTGGCGTGCGATGACCCCTGCGGCCTCCACGGCCTCCGCGACCACCACGCACGCCCCGCCTCCGCGATCACAG
>NZ_JBEYZX010000046.1:0-50822 GCF_040646255.1 Streptomyces sp. NPDC046203
GGGAGGCGGTGACGACCCAGGTGTAGGCGGACTGGCCGCCGCCCAGGTCGGTGATGATCTGCGGAAGCGCGCAGCACCATCAGGGCGACCCGGCCGGGGCCGACTACTGCGCAGGGGTCTCGAGCTCGCCGTCCAGGATGTCGAACAACTCGTCCGCCGTCACCGACGACAAGTCGGCGTCGGAGGACTCGTCCTCGTCCTGAGAGGCCGTTCGCTGTCCGTCCGCCCATCGCGCTGTCAGAGCACGCAGCCGGGCCGCGATCCGGTCGCGCTCCCGCTCGTCCGGGGCCGCTGACTCCAACGCCGACTCGAGCCTGGACAGTTCGGTGTCCAGCACCGACGCCGCTGCCGATACCACGTCACCCGGCTGCATCAGGTGGACGATGTGACCGGATACGGCGTTCGCGTTCGGGTAGTCGAAGATGAGCGTGGCCGGCAGCCGCAGTCCGGTGGCCCCGTTCAGCTGGTTGCGCAGTTCCACCGCGGCCAGCGAGTCGAAGCCCAGCTCGTCGAAGGCCCGGTCGGGTTCGATGGCGTCTCCGGACGCATGACCGAGCACTCCCGCCACATGGGTCCGCACCAGCTCCAGCACGACACGTGCGCGTTCGTCCTCGGCGAGCCCGGCGAGCTCCTGCTGCAGGGACACGCTCTCGTTACTGCCGGCGGCGACAGCCCGGCGGCGTGCCGGAGGAACCAGACCCCGCAGCAGGGCCGGCAACACGTCCGTCCTGCCGCGCAGCGCGCCCGTGTCCACCCTCAGGGGTACGGTCGCCTCAAGGCCGACGGCCAGCGAGGCGTCGAATAGCGCCAGCCCTTCCTCCGCGGACAGCGCGGGTGTACCGGCGCGCCGCATCCGCTCCAGATCGACCTCGGCCAACTCGGCACCCAGGCCGGTGTCCACACCCCACAGGCCGAAGGCCATCGAGGTGGCGGGCAGCCCCTCCGCGCGGCGGTACTGCGCCAGGGCGTCCAGGAACACATTGGCCGCCGCGTAGTTGCCCTGACCCGCGGCCATCACCAGACCACCGGCCGAGGAGAACAGCACGAACGCCGTCAGGTCCATCTCCCGGGTCAACTCGTGCAGATACCAGGCCGCGTCCGCCTTCGGCTTCAGCACCGTGTCCACCTGCTCCGGCGTCAACGCGCCCACCAGAGCGTTGTGCGCCACACCGGCCGCGTGGACCACGCCCCGCAGCGGACGCCCCGCCGGAATCCCGCCCAGCAGACCGGCCAGCGCATCCCGGTCGGACACATCACACGCCGCGAGCGTCACCTCCGCACCCAGCCCGGCCAGCTCCGCCCGCAGCTCGGCCGCACCCGGCGCCTCCAGACCCCGGCGGCTCGTCAGCACCAGATGCCGCACCCCGTGCGCCACCACCAGATGCCGCGCCACCAAAGCGCCCAGACCACCGGTACCACCCGTGACCAGCACCGTGCCCTCGGCATCCCACGGCGAGGACTCCCCCACCCCGGCCACCCGGGCGAGCCGCGGCACCAGCACCTTCCCGTCACGGACCGCCAGCTCCGGCTCGACCGAGGCCAGCGCCCGACCGAGACCGGCGAACGACCCGGCGGGCTCATCCGTGTCCACCAGCACGAACCGGCCAGGATTCTCCGCCTGCGCCGCACGCACCAGACCCCACACCGGAGCCTGCCGCACATCCACCGGCACACCCCCGACCGTCGCCACCGCACCCCGCGTCACCACAACCAACCGCGAAGACACGAACCGCTCATCCGCCAGCCACGACTGGACGACACCGAGCGCACGCCGCATGATCGCGCGGGCCTCCGCCAGGACGCCACCGGCGGGTGATTCCTCGCCCGCGCACTCGTAGACCACCGACTCCGGGACCGGGCCCTCGGCAGGCAGCTTCTCCCATGCCGTCCATGCCGCCGACTCGGTGTCGCCGCCCTGCGCCGGCTTCCATTCGATGCCGAACAGAGAGTCGCCGCCACCGGCACCCAACTGCTCGGCCGACACCGGGCGTGAAATGAGCGTGTCCACCGACAGGACCGGATTGCCACGCTGGTCGGCGACGTCCAGCGTCAGGCCGTCCTGCTGGGCGACAGGTGCGATCCGGACGCGCAGCGCCGAGGCGCCCACGGCCCTCATGACCACTCCGTTCCATGCGAACGGCAGCAGTGTCGCGCCTCCGTCCTCCCGCTCCGGGATGGCCAGCAGTCCGACGTGCATGGCGGCGTCGAGCAGCGCGGGATGGATACCGAACCGCTCGGCGTCGGCGTGCGCCTGCTCGGGCAACGCCACCTCGGCGAACAGCTCCTCACCCCGCCGCCAGGCCGCCTTCAGCCCCTGGAACACCGGACCGTAGTGATACCCGATCTCCGCCAGACCCTCGTACGCACCCTCGACACCGATCTCCGTCGCACCGACCGGCGGCCACTCGGACAGATCGAACGACGCGGGCGTCGACGCCTCCTCGGCCAGCACACCATCGGCATGCAGCGTCCACGGCAGATCCGGCTGATCCTCGGAGCGGGAGTACACCGACACCGAACGCCGCCCCGACGCGTCCGCGGCACCCACCACGACCTGCACCCGCACACCACCACGAGCCGGCAGGATCAACGGCGCCTGCAGCGCGAGCTCCTCCAGCACCCCGCAGCCGACCTGATCACCCGCACGGATCGCCAGCTCGACGAAGCCCGTGCCCGGCAGCAGCACACTGCCCAGCACGTCGTGATCCACGATCCAGGCATGCGTACCCGCCGCCAGCCGACCCGTGAACGTGATCACATCCGAATCGGGCGACGGGACCGCCGCACCGAGGATCGGGTGTTCCACCGCGTCCACGCCGATACCGGACGCCTCGCCACCCGTGGTGGGCGTGTTCATCCAGTAGCGCTCGTGTTGGAAGGCATACGTGGGCAGATCGACGCGGCGGGCGCCGGTCCCGGCGAAGAACGCCTCCCAGTCCACCGACAGCCCGGTCACGTGCAGCCGCGCCAGCGCGGCCACCACTCCAGCAGGCTCCGGCCGGCCCCGGCGTACCGACGCCACCAACACAGCGTCCTCGGACGCCACACTCGCCTGCGCCATCCCGGTCAACACACCGTCCGGGCCCAGCTCCAGGAAGACCGACACACCCCGGTCCTCCAACAACCGCACCGCATCGGCGAACCGCACCGCCTCACGCACATGACGCACCCAGTACTCCGGCGAACCCAACTCATTGGCACCCGCCAACTCACCGGTCAGGGTCGAGACCACCGGGAACCGCGCCGCGCCAAAGGTCAGGCTCTCCGCGACGCGGCGGAACTCCTCCAGCATCGGCTCCATCAACGGCGAGTGGAAGGCGTGCGAGACCTGCAGTCGACTCGTCTTACGCCCCAGCCCCGCGAAGTGCGCGGCAACCTCCAGCACCGCCGCCTCCGCACCAGAGACCACCACCGCCCGCGGACCGTTGACGGCGGCGATGCTCACCTCACCGGTGAGCAGCGGCAGCACCTCGTCCTCGGATGCCTCCAGCGCCACCATCGCCCCACCAGCGGGCAGGGCCTGCATCAGCCGGCCGCGCGCCGCGACGAGCTTCGCGGCATCCGCCAGGGACAGCACGTCAGCGACATGCGCGGCGGCCAGCTCACCGATCGAATGCCCCGCCAGGAAGTCGGGGCGCACACCCCACGACTCGACCAGACGGAAGAGCGCCACCTCGACGGCGAACAGCGCCGGCTGGGCGTATCCGGTCCGGTTCAGCAGTTCCTGGTCCTCGCCCCACATCACCTCGCGCAGCGGACGGTCCAGATGCGGATCCAGGGCGGCAAGGGCCGCATCGAACGCCTCCGCGAACACCGGGAACGCCTCGTGCAGCTCACGCCCCATGCCGATGCGCTGCGCACCCTGCCCCGTGAACAAGAACGCGGTGAGCCCATCGCGCTGAGCGACCCCGCTGACGATTCCACCGGCCGGACGACCATCGGCCAAGGCGTTCAGGGCGCGGGTGAACTCGTCACGGTCGGCCGCCACCACCACCGCACGGTGCTCAAAAGCAGCCCGTGTCGTCGCCAGCGAGAACGCCACATCCCGCGGATCCAGCCCGGCGCCGGCCTCCACGAACGACAGCATCCGCCGCGCCTGCGCCGCCAGCGCGGCCGGCGTCTTGCCCGACACCACCCACGGCACCACCGGCACCGCACCCATCGGCACCGCCTCCGCCGGCACGTCCGCCGGTACCTCCGCCGGCACCTCTTCGACGATCACATGCGCATTCGTCCCACTCAGACCAAACGAAGACACACCCGCCCGACGCGGCCGCCCCGAATCCGGCCACTGCCGGTTCTCCGTCAGCAGCTCGACATTGCCCTCACTCCAGTCCACCTGCGGCGACGGCGCATCCACATGCAGAGTCCGCGGCAGCACACCATGCCGCATCGCCTCCACCATCTTGATGATGCCCGCCACACCCGCAGCCGCCTGCGTGTGCCCCATGTTCGACTTGATCGAACCCAGCCACAACGGCCGACCCTCAGGACGGTCCTGACCATAGGTCGCCAACAACGCCTGCGCCTCGATCGGGTCACCCAGCACCGTTCCGGTGCCATGCGCCTCGACCGCGTCGACATCCGCCGTCGACAGACCGGCGTTCGCCAGCGCCTGACGGATCACCCGGCGCTGCGACGGGCCATTCGGCGCCGTCAACCCGTTGGACGCACCGTCCTGGTTCACCGCCGACCCACGCACCACCGCCAGCACCGGATGCCCATTACGCCGCGCATCGGACAGCCGCTCGACCAGCAGCATGCCGACGCCCTCACCCCAGCCCGTGCCATCGGCCGAGGCCGCGAAGGACCGGCACCGACCGTCAGCCGAAAGTCCCCGCTGCTCGCTGAAGTACACCAGCATGTCCGGGGTGCCCATCACGGTCACACCACCGACCAGCGCCAGCGAGCACTCACCGGACCGCAGCGACTGCGCCGCCAGGTGCAGTGCGACGAGCGACGACGAGCAGGCGGTGTCCACGGTGAGCGCCGGGCCCTCAAGGCCGAGCGTGTACGCGACCCGGCCGGACACCACGCTGCCCGCGGTACCGCCGCCGTAGTCGTGGTACATCACGCCGGCGAAGACACCGGTCGAGCTGCCCTTCAGCGACGCCGGGTCGATCCCGGCACGCTCCAGCGCTTCCCAGGACGTCTCCAGCAGCAGCCGCTGCTGCGGGTCCATCACCAGCGCCTCACGCGGGGAGATCCCGAAGAACGCCGGGTCGAACTCGTCCGCCTCGTGCAGGAATCCGCCGTCGCGGGCATAGGTCTTGCCCGGCGTGCCCGGCTCCGGGTCGTACACGTTCTCGTCCCAGCCGCGGTTGACCGGGAGTCCGGACACCACGTCCACACCGTCGGCAACGACGCGCCACAGGTCCTCGGGCGAGCCGACCCCGCCGGGGAAGCGGCAGCTCATCGCCACGATCGCGATGAGGTCGTCGTCCTCGCCGGTTCCGACCGTACGCACGGCCGCCGGGAGGGCGCTGTCCTCGGTGCCGTCCAGCAGGTCGAGGATGTGGTCGGCCACCGCCTGGGCCGTCGGCTGGTCGAAGACCAGCGTCGCGGGCAGCCGCAGTCCGGTTGCCGCGTTCAGCGCATTGCGCAGCTCGACCGCCGCCAGCGAGTCGAAGCCCAGCTCCTCAAAGGCCCGGTCGGGTTCGATGGCGGCTCCCGAGGAGTGCCCCAGCACGTCGGCGACGTGCGTACGCACCAGTTCCAGTACGAGCCGAGCGCGCTCGTCGCCGCCGAGGCCGGCGAGGCGTCCGCGCAACGCGGGAGCGTCCGCGCCCCCGGACCGCGCCGGCTGCCTGACGGGCACCCGCACCAGGCCGCTCAGCAGGGCGGGCAGTTCGTTCGCTCTGGCCCGCAGCACACCCAGGTCCAAGCGCACCGGCACGGTGACCGGAACATCCGAACGCAGCGAGGTGTCGAACAGCGCCAGGCCCTCCTCGGCCGACAGGGCCGGCGTACCGGCGCGCCGCATCCGCTCCAGATCGACCTCGGCCAGCTCGGCACCCAGACCGGCGTCCACGCCCCACAGGCCGAAGGCCATCGAGGTGGCGGGCAGCCCCTCGCCGCGACGCTGCTGCGCCAGGGCGTCCAGGAAGGCATTGGCCGCCGCGTAGTTGGCCTGACCGGTCGAGCCGAGCGTCCCGGCCACCGAGGAGAACAGCACGAACGCCGTCAGGTCCATGTCCCGGGTCAGCTCGTGCAGATACCAGGCCGCGTCCGCCTTCGGCTTCAGCACCGTGTTCAGCCGCTCAGGCGTCAGCGAGGTGAGCATCCCGTCGTCCAGTACGCCGGCCGCGTGGACCACGCCCCGCAGCGGACGCCCGGCCGGGATCCCACCCAGCAGACCGGCCAGCGCATCCCGGTCCGACACATCACACGCCGCGACCGTCACCTCCGCACCCAGCCCCGCCAGCTCAGCCCGCAACTCGGCCGCACCCGGCGCCTCCAGACCCCGGCGACTGGTCAGCACCAGATGCCGCACCCCGTGCGCCACCACCAGATGCCGCGCCACCAAAGCGCCCAGACCACCGGTACCACCCGTGACCAACACCGTGCCCTCGGCATCCCACGGCGAGGACTCCCCCACCGAGGACACCCGAGCCAACCGCGGCACCAACACCTTCCCGTCACGAACCGCCAACTCCGGCTCGGCCGAGGCCAGCGCCCGACCGAGACCGGCCAAAGAACCCACCGGCTCATCCGAGTCCACCAGCACGAACCGGCCCGGATTCTCCGCCTGCGCCGCACGCACCAGACCCCACACCGGAGCCTGCCGCACATCCACCGGCACACCCCCGACCGTCGCCACAGCCCCCCGCGTCACCACAACCAACCGCGAAGACACGAACCGCTCATCCGCCAGCCACGACTGGACGGCTTCCAGTGTCCGGCGCGTCACCGCGTGCACGGCGGTGGGCACGTCCTCCTCATCCGCGACGCACTCGAAGAGCACCGCGCCGGCGACCGGACCGCCGGCGGGCAACGCCTCCCACGCCGTCCACTCCTCCTCTGCCGAGGCAGTACCGGGCAGAGGGTTCCATGCGACGTGGAACACCGGCTCGGCTCCGGTGGCGCTCAGCTGCTCGGGCGACACCGGGCGGCCGACCATCGAACCGACCGACATGACGGGCCGGCCCGCCGCGTCCGCGATGTCGAGTGTCAGGCTCTCCGGGGTCGGCTGTGTGAGCCGCACGCGCAGCACAGAGGCACCGGCGGCCCACAGGGTGACGCCCTTCCACACGAAGGGCAGCGTCGGCTCACCACTCTCGTTCCCACCGATCAACGCGGCGTGCATCGCCGTGTCCAGCAGGGCCGGGTGCAGTCCGAATCGCTCGGCGTCGGCGTGGGCGTGCTCGGGCAGCGCCACCTCGGCGAACAGTTCGTCACCCCGCCGCCAGGCCGCCTTCAGACCCTGGAACACCGGACCGTAGTGATACCCGATCTCCGCCAGGCCCTCGTAGGCGCCATCCAGACTCACGTCCGTCGCGCCGACCGGCGGCCACTGGGACAGATCGAACGACGCGGGCGTCGGTGCGGCGGCCGCGAGGACCCCCTCCGCGTGCAGTGTCCACGGCAGGTCCGGCTGATCCTCGGGGCGGGAGTGGACCGTCACCGTCCGCTTCCCGTACGTGTCCGGGGACCCGGCCACGACCTGCACCTGAACGCCGCCCCGAGCCGGGAGCACCAGAGGTGCGTGCAGCGCGAGCTCCTCCAGCGCCCCACAGCCGACCTGGTCGCCCGCACGGATCGCCAGCTCGACGAAGCCCGTGCCGGGGAACAGGATCGAGTCACCGACCATGTGGTCGGCGAGCCAGGGCTGGGCGGCCGGGGAGAGCCGACCCGTGAGCACGGCACCATCCGAATCAGCCAGCATCACCGCCGCACCGAGCAGAGGGTGCCCGGCCGCCGTCAGACCCGCGGCCGTCACATCGCCCCGGTTCTCCGGAAGGTCGACCCAGTAGCGCTCGTGCTGGAAGGCGTAGGTCGGCAGATCGATACGACGAGCACCGGTCCCGGCGAAGAACGCCTCCCAATCCACCGACACCCCGGTCACGTGCAACCGCGCCAACGCGGCCACCACCCCGGCCGGCTCCGGCCGGCCCCGGCGCACCGACGCCACCAACACCGCGTCCTCGGACGCCACACTCGCCTGCGCCATCCCGGTCAACACACCGTCCGGCCCCAGCTCCAGGAAGACCGACACACCCCGGTCCTCCAACTGCCGCACCGCGTCCGCGAAACGCACAGCCTCACGCACATGACGGACCCAGTACTCCGGCGAGCCCAGCTCATCGGCACCCGCCAGCTCCCCCGTGAGGGTCGAGACCACCGGGAACCGCGGCGCGCCATACACCAGGCTCTCCGCGACGCGGCGGAACTCCTCCAGCATCGGCTCCATCAACGGAGAGTGGAAGGCGTGCGAGACCTGCAGCCGACTCGTCTTGCGCCCCTGCCCCGCGAAGTGCGCGGCAACCTCCAGCACCGCCGCCTCCGCACCAGAGACCACCACCGCCCGCGGACCGTTGACGGCGGCGATGCTCACCTCACCGGTCAGCAGCGGCAGCACCTCGTCCTCGGAGGCCTGCACCGCCACCATCGCCCCACCAGCGGGCAGCGCCTGCATCAACCGGCCACGGGCAGCGACCAGCTTCGCCGCGTCCGCCAGCGACAGCACACCCGCGACATGCGCGGCGGCCAGCTCACCGATCGAATGCCCCGCCAGGAAGTCCGGACGCACACCCCACGACTCGACCAGACGGAAGAGGGCCACCTCGACGGCGAACAACGCCGGCTGGGCATACCCCGTCCGGTTCAGCAGCTCCTGGTCCTCACCCCACACCACCTCACGCAGCGAACGGTCCAGATGCGCGTCCAGAGCGGCAAGGGCCGCGTCGAACGCCTCCGCGAACACCGGGAACACGGCATGCAACTCACGCCCCATCCCCACCCGCTGGGCACCCTGCCCCGTGAACAGGAACGCCGACCGGCCACCGCGCCGGGCATGACCCGACACCACACCAGCACCCGGCTCCCCCGCCGCCAACGCGGCCAGCCCCCGGAACAACTCCTCCCGGTCACCGCCCACCACCGCCGCACGGTGCTCAAAAGCAGCCCGCGTCGTCGCCAGCGAGAACGCCACATCCCACTCGCCGCCATCACTGGCCACAGCAAGCAGCCGCCGCGCCTGCGCCGCCAGCGCGGCCGGCGTCTTGCCCGACACCACCCACGGCACCACCGGCACCGGCACCTCAGCCGGTACCTCAGCCGGCACCTCCGCCGGCACCTCCTCGACGATCACATGCGCATTCGTCCCACTCAGACCGAACGAAGACACACCCGCCCGACGCGGCCGCCCCGACTCCGGCCACTGCCGGTTCTCCGTCAGCAGACGTACGTTGCCGGCCGACCAGTCCACCTTGGGACTCGGCTCGTCCACATGCAGGGTCTTCGGCAGCACACCGTTGCGGATGGCCTGGATCATCTTGATGACACCGGCGACACCCGCCGCGGCCTGGGCGTGGCCCATGTTCGACTTGATCGAGCCCAGCCACAGCGGCCGGTCGGCGGGACGGTCCTGCCCGTAGGTCGCCAGCAACGCCTGCGCCTCGATCGGGTCACCCAGCACCGTTCCGGTGCCATGCGCCTCGACCGCGTCGACATCCGCCGTCGACAGACCGGCGTTCGCCAACGCCTGGCGGATCACCCGCTGCTGGGCCGGACCGTTGGGTGTGGTGAGGCCGCTGGACGCGCCGTCCTGGTTCACCGCCGACCCGTGGAGCACCGCCAGCACCTGGTGGCCGTTGCGCCGGGCGTCGGACAGCCGCTCCAGCAGGAGGATGCCGGCGCCCTCGGCCCAGCCGGTGCCGTCCGCGGACGCCGCGAAGGACTTGCACCGGCCGTCCGGCGCCAGGCCGCGCT
Organism: Streptomyces sp. NPDC046203; assembly: GCF_040646255.1. NCBI lineage: Bacteria > Bacillati > Actinomycetota > Actinomycetes > Kitasatosporales > Streptomycetaceae > Streptomyces > Streptomyces sp. NPDC046203. The sequence continues at coordinate 9,931 of NZ_JBEYZX010000046.1, forward strand.
GCTCGCTGAAGTACAGCAGCATTTCCGGGGTGGCCATCACGGTCACACCGCCGGCCAGCGCCAGCGAGCACTCGCCCGAGCGCAGGGCCTGCGCCGCCAGGTGCAGCGACACCAGGGACGACGAGCACGCGGTGTCCACGGTGACGGCAGGGCCCTCCAGGCCGAGCGTGTACGCGACGCGGCCGGACACGAAGCTGCCGGCGCTGCCCCCGTCGTAGTCGTGGTACATCACACCGGTGAAGACACCGGTGCGGCTGCCGCGCAGGGCGGCGGGGTCGATGCCGGCCCGTTCGAGCGTCTCCCAGCAGACCTCCAGCAGCAGGCGCTGCTGCGGGTCCATCACCAGCGCCTCACGCGGGGAGATCCCGAAGAAGGCGGCATCGAAGTCGGCCGCGTCGTAAAGGAATCCGCCTTCGCGGGCATAGGTCTTGCCCGGTGTGCCCGGCTCGGGGTCGTAGACATCCTCGGCCCACTGGCGGTCCTCCGGGAACCCGGACACCACGTCCACGCCGTCGGCCACCAGCCGCCACAGGTCCTCGGGCGAGGTCACCCCGCCCGGGAAGCGGCAGCCCATCGACACCACCGCGATCGGCTCGGTGGCCGCCGCGCTCAGCCTGCCCGCTTCCTTGCGGAGCCGTTCGTTCTCCAGCAGGGACTTGCGCAGCGCTGCGACGACCTGCTCAACCGATGTACTCACGTCAGCCTCATGTTCCAGTCAGTCACGTTCGTGTGTCAGTCGTCGTCGCCGGCCGCCAGGGCCGCGCGCACCAGATCGTCGATGTCCATGTTCTTGATCGCTTCGCTCCGGTCCTCGGCGTCCCCGGCGTCCCCGGCGTCTTCGACCGACCGGTCGTCCGCCGGGCTCGCGAGCTGCAGCAGCGCGTCGAGCAACCCGGCCTCGCGCAACCGGCCGATCGGGATCGACTCCAGCGTTCGCCGGACCGTCTGCTCGTCCGGTTCGGCCGCCGTGCTCGCGGCGCCCTCGGGGAGCAGCTCACCGAGCAGGAAACCGGAGAGCGCGACCGAGTTCGGGTAGTCGAACATCAGCGTGGCCGGCAGGCGCAGCCCGGTCGCGGACTGCAGCCGGTTGCGCAGCTCGATCGCTCCGAGCGAGTCGAGTCCCAGCTCGCTGAAGCCCTGCCCCGGTTCCACCGCGGCGGGGTTGCCGTGGCCGAGCACAGCCGCGACATGGCCCCGCACCAGATCCAGCAGGTACCGCTCCCGGTCCGCCTCGGGCAGGCCGGCGAGCTTGCGCTCCACCGTGGAGGTCTCCACCGCGACGCTGCCCGCCTGCGCCACCCGGCGGGTCTGCGGGCGCACCAGCCCCCGCAGCAGCGCGGGCAGTTCGCCGACCCGGTCGCGCAGCGCGGCGAGGTCGAGCCGTACCGGTGCCAGCACCGCGTCGGGTGCCCGCACCGCGTCGTCGAACAGGGCCAGGCCCTCGGCGAAGGACAGCTCGGCCACGCCCGAGCGGTTCATCCGCTGGAGGTCGTGCTCGTCCAGGTCCCCGCCCTCGACGGCGGTACCGGCCCAGACGCCCCACGCCAGGGAGCTCGCGGGCAGGCCCTGGGCCCGCCGGTGCTCGGCGAGGGCGTCCAGGAACACGTTGGCGGCCGCGTAGTTCGCCTGTCCGGCGGGCAGCACCATGCCGCCCGTCGAGGAGTAGAGCACGAACGCGGTGAGGCCGAGGTCGCGGGTCAGCTCGTGCAGGTGCCAGGCCGCGTCCGCCTTCGGCCGCAGAACCCGGGCCACCTGCTCGTCGGTGAGCGAGCCGACCAGGGCGTTGTCCATCGCTCCGGCCGCGTGTACGACCGCGGTCAGCGGCTGCTCCGCGGGTATCCCGTCGAGCAGTACGGCCAGCGCCTCCCGGTCGGCGACGTCCACGGCCGCCAGCCGGACGTCGGCGCCCAGCTTCGTCAGCTCCTCGCTCAGGGCCCGCGCGCCGGGCGCCTCGGCACCCCGGCGGCTGGTGAGCAGCAGGTGACGCACTCCGTGCTCGGCGACGAGGTGACGGGCGAGCCGCGCGCCCAGCAGACCGGTGCCGCCGGTGATCAGCACGGTGCCGTCGGCGTCCCACGGCGCGGCCACGTCCGTTCCGGGCGCCGGAACACCGGCGAACCGCGGCACCGTCACCGTGCCTTGGCGGATCGCCGTCTCGGGCTCTCCGGTGGCCACCGCGGCCCGCAGGATCCGTGCGGATTCCGCCGTGTCGTCGAGGTCCACCACGGTGAAGCGGCCGGGATTCTCCGCCTGCGCGGACCGCAGCACACCCCACAGGGGAGCCTGGATCAGGTCCACGGCATCGCCGGGCCGCTCCACCACCACGGCGTCGCGGGTGAGGAGGGCGAGGCGGGACGCGGCGAACCGCTCGTCGGCCAGCCAGTCGCCCAGGACGGCGAGCAGCCGCCGCGTCGCCGCGAGGACCCGCTGCGGCACGTCGCCCTCCGCGGACGCCTCACAGATGTCGGAGGCGGCCAGCAGCACCGTCGCCGGGACCGGCTCGCCGGCGTCGGCCGCGGCGCGCAGGGCGGCGAGGTCGGCGTACGAGCGGTGACCGGCGCCGAGCGCCTTCGCGGCCGCGCCGATGACGGCCAGGTCCTCGGCGGGCGCCGAGGCGGCGGCCAGGGTCCCGCCGAGCGGCTGCCAGCCGATGCGGTACAGCGACTCTCGAGGCGCCCCGCCGACGGCGAGCTGCTCGGCGGAGACCTCACGGACCACCAGCGACTCGACCGTGGCGACCGGCGCGCCGGTCGCGTCGGCGATGTTCAGGGCCACCTCGTCCGGGCCCGGCTTGGTCAGCCGCACCCGCAGCATGGCGGCGCCCGCGGCGTGCAGCGAGACGCCGTTCCAGGCGAAGGGCAGCGCGGTCCGGTCCGCTTCGGCCTTGCCCTCGTCCAGCACGCGCTCGACGTGCAGGGCCGCGTCCAGCAGTGCCGGATGCAGACCGAAGGCGGCGGCCTGGGCGCGGTTGCTCTCGGGCAGTTCGATCTCGGCGAAGAGTTCGTCACCGCGTCGCCAGGCGGTCTTGAGGCCCTGGTAGACGGGCCCGTAGCCGTAACCCAGTCCGGCGAGGTCGGCGTACATCCCGCTCACGTCCACGTTGTGTGCGCCGGCCGGGGGCCAGATGTCCAGCTCGACCGCGTCGGCGGGGGCGCCCTGGGCCAGTACGCCTCGTGCGTGGCGGGTCCACGGCCGTTCGCCGTGCGGGTCCTCGGCCCGCGAGTACACCGCGACGGAGCGCCGTCCGGCCTCGTCCGGTCCGACCACGACCTGTACCGCGACCCCGCCCCGCTCGGGCAGCGGCATCGGGGCCTCCTGGGTCAGCTCCTCCAGCAGGTCGCAGCCGACCTCCTGGCCGGCCCGCAGGGCCATCTCGACGTAGGCCGTTCCCGACAGCAGCACCGTGCCCAGCACGCCGTGGTCGACCAGCCAGGGGTGGGTGTCGAGGGCGAGCCGGCCGGTCAGCACGGGCGCGCCGGTCTCCGGCGAGGTCACCACGGCGCTGAGCAGCGGGTGTCCCGCGGTGACCTGGCCGAGGCCGGTGGCGTCGCTCACCGAGGCCGGCACGTCCAGCCAGTACCTGCGGCGGTGGAAGGCGTAGGTGGGAAGCCCGACCTTGTGTACGCCCTGTCCCGCGAAGTAGGCGTTCCAGTCCGGGCGCACTCCGCGGGTGTGCAGCCGGGCCAGCGCCGTCACCAGCGACGATGCCTCGTCCCTGTCCTTGCGCAGCGCGGGGACCACGACCAGGTCGTCCAGGTCCTCGGGGGACGTGGTGAGGCAGGTCTGGGCCATCGCGGAGAGCACACCGTCGGGTCCGAGCTCCAGGAACCGGGTGGTGCCCTCCTTCTCCAGCACCCGCACGCCGTCGGCGAAGCGCACTGCCTCGCGCACATGGCGCACCCAGTAGGCGGGCGACGCGAACTCCTCGGGAGCGGCCGCCTCGCCGGTGAGGTTGGAGATCACGCGCAGCTTCGGTGCCGCGTAGGTCAGTCCCTCGGCGACGCGGCGGAACTCCTCCAGCATCGGCTCCATCAACGGCGAGTGGAACGCGTGCGAGACCTGCAGCCTGCTGGTCTTACGCCCCTGCGCCCGCAGCTTCTCCTCGATGGCCAGTACGGCCTCCTCGGCGCCGGACACGACGACCGCGGCCGGGCCGTTGACCGCGGCGATGCTCACCTCACCGGTCAGCAGCGGCAGCACCTCGTCCTCGGAGGCCTGCACCGCCACCATCGCCCCGCCGGCGGGCAGGGCCTGCATCAGCCGGCCGCGTGCGGCGACCAGTGCGGCGGCGTCTTCCAGGGACAGCACTCCCGCGACATGCGCGGCGGCCAGTTCGCCGACCGAGTGCCCGAGCAGGTAGTCGGGCCGCAGCCCCCAGGAATCGACCAGCCGGAAGAGCGCGACCTCGATGGCGAACAGTGCGCTCTGGGTGTACTGGGTCTGGTTCAGCAGTTCCGCCTCGGCGGAGCCGGGCTCCGCGAACATCAGCTCCCGCAGGGGCCTGCCCAGCCTCGGGTCCAGCTGTGCGCACACCGCGTCCAGCGCCTCGGCGAACACCGGGAACGCCTGGTGAAGCTGCTTGCCCATGCCGGGGCGCTGCGCGCCCTGGCCGGAGAAGAGGAACGCGGTCCGCCCGGCCGAGCGGGCGGTGCCGAGCACCACCGCGGTGTCCTGCTCGCCGCCGGCCAGGGCGGCCAGAGCACGCAGGGCGGTGTCGCGGTCGTCGGCCAGGACCGCCGCGCGGTGCTCCAGCGCGGGCCTCGTGGTCGCCAGGGCGAAGCCGACGTCGGCGAGGTGCTGCTCCGGGTGTTCCGTCAGGTGGGCCAGCAGGCGCTCGGCCTGGCCGGCCATCGCGGCCTCGGCCGCCGCCGAGAGCACCAGGGGCACCACGGGGGCGGTGGCACGTGCCGGCTCCGCCGCGGGCGCGGCGTCGGCGGCCGGGGCCTGCTCGACGATCACGTGCGCGTTGGTGCCGCTGAGGCCGAAGGAGGAGACCGCGGCGCGGCGCGGCCGGTGGCGCTCGGGCCAGGGGCGGGCCTCGGTGAGCAGCCGTACCGCGCCGGCCGACCAGTCGACCTCGGGCGAGGGTTCGTCCACGTGCAGGGTCTTGGGCATGACGCCGTTGCGGATGGCCATCACCGACTTGATGACGCCGCTGACGCCGGCCGCCGCCTGCGCGTGTCCGATGTTCGACTTGATCGAGCCCAGCCACAGCGGGTCGTCCTGCGGGCGGCCCTGGCCGTAGGTGGCCAGCAGCGCCTGCGCCTCGATGGGGTCGCCGAGACGGGTGCCGGTGCCGTGGCCCTCCACCAGGTCGACGTCGGCCGGAGTGAGGCCGGCGGCGGCCAGCGCCTGCTGGATCACCCGCTGCTGCGAGGGCCCGTTCGGGGCGGTGAGGCCGTTGCTCGCGCCGTCCTGGTTGATCGCCGAACCGCTGATCACCGCGAGTACCTCGTGGCCATTGCGCTGGGCGTCGGACAGCCGCTCCAGCAGCAGCACGCCGAGTCCCTCGGCCCAGCCGGTGCCGTCCGCCGCTGCGGCGAACGCCTTGCAGCTGCCGTCCGCGGACAGGCCGCGCTGCTGGCTGAACTCCACGAAGATCTCCGGCGTCGACATCACCGTCACACCGCCGGCGAGGGCCATGCCGACCTCGCCGCAGCGCAGTGCCTGGCAGGCCATGTGCAGGGCGACCAGGGACGACGAGCATGCCGTGTCCACACTCACCGCGGGGCCTTCCAGGCCGAGGGTGTAGGCGACGCGGCCGGAGAGAATGCTGGCGGCGGTTCCGTTGCCGAGGTAGCCGGCGAGTTCGTCGGGGATGTCCCGCACACGGGTGCCGTAGTCGTGGTACATGACGCCCGCGTAGACGCCGGTCCGGCTGCCGCGCATGCTCGCCGGGTCGATCCCGGCGCGCTCGAAGGCTTCCCACGAGGCCTCGAGGAGCAGGCGCTGCTGCGGGTCCATCGCCACCGCCTCGCGCGGGGAGATGCCGAAGAACGCCGGATCGAAGTCGGCTGCGTCATAGAGGAATCCGCCCCGACGGGAGTAGGTCTTGCCGGGCAGGCCCGGCTCGGGGTCGTAGACGCCTTCGGTGTCCCAGCCTCGGTCCACCGGGAATTCGGCGACGGCGTCGCGCCCCTCCGCCACCAGGTCCCACAGTTCCTCGGGGGTGCTCACCCCGCCGGGGAAGCGGCAGCTGACGGCGACGATGGCGATCGGCTCGTCCGCGGAGACGGCCGTCGCGGGCGCCGCCGGGGCGGCGGCGGCCTGGACGGGGCCGAGCTGCGTGGCGAGGAACTCGGCCACCGAGCGCGCGGTCGGATAGTCGAAGACCAGCGTCACCGGCAGGCGCAGGCCGGTGGCCGAGTTGAGCGCGTTGCGCAGCTCCACCGCGGCGAGCGAGTCGAAGCCCAGTTCCTTGAACGCGCGATCCGGACCGATCACGGCGGCGGACGCGTGTCCCAGGACCGCGGCCACCTGCGTGCCGACCAGTTCCAGCAGCGCGCGCTCCCGCTCGGCGTCGTCGAGCCCGGCGAGCCTGCGCTCGAGCTCTCCGCCGCCCGCCGCCGCACCGGTCTGCGCATTCCGGCGGGCGGGCCGCCGCACGGCGGCGCGCAGCAGCGTCGGGACGTCGTCGCCCCGGTTGTGCAGGGCGACCGGGTCGACGATCAGCGGTGCCAGCATCGCGTGGTCGGTGCGCAGCGCGTCGTCGAAGAGTCCGAGGCCCTCGGCGGCGGGCAGCGCGGGCAGGCCGAGCCGTTCCATCCGCTCCAGGTCGGCGTCGCCGAGTTCGCCGCCGAGGCCGGTGTTGACCGCCCACATGCCGAAGGCGATCGAGGTGGCGGGCAGCCCCTCGGCCCTTCGGTGGTGGGCGAGGGCGTCGAGGAAGACGTTGGCCGCGGCGTAGTTGGCCTGTCCGGCGGGCAGGACCAGGCCGCCCGCCGAGGAGAACAGCACGAACGCGGTCAGGCCGAGATCGCGGGTGAGCTCGTGCAGGTGCCAGGCAGCGTCCGCCTTCGGGCGCAGCACGGTGTCCAGCGCCTGCGGCGTGAGGGAGCCGATCAGGCCCGGGGCGACCACGCCGGCGGCGTGGACCACGCCGGTCAGCGGGCGGTCGGCGGAGATCCCGGCCAGTGCCGCGGCCAGCGCCTCACGGTCGGACACATCGCACGCGGCCACGCCGACCCGTGCGCCCTGCTCGCCGAGTTCCGCGCACAGGGCGGCGGCCTCCGGGGCGTCCATGCCACGACGGCTCGTCAGGAGCAGGGAGCGCACGCCGTGTTCGGCGACCAGGTGACGGGCGACACGGGCGCCCAGTCCGCTGGTGCCACCGGTGATCAGCACCGTGCCGGTGGTGTCCCACGGCGAGCCGGTGTCCGGTACGAGTGCCTTCGTCAGCCGGGGTACGAGGAACTGCCCCTCGCGTACGGCGATTTCGGGCTCACCGAGGCCGGCCGCCTGCGGCAGCAGCCGGAGCGACTCGTCCACGCCGTCGGTGTCGATCAGTACGAAGCGGCCGGGGTTCTCGGCCTGCGCCGCGCGCACCAGGCCCCAGACGGGGGCCTGGCCGAGGTCGGTGAGGTCGGCGTCGCCCGTCACGGCGGCGGCGCCCTTGGTGACGACGGCCAGCTTCGCGGTGGCGAAGCGCTCGTCGGACAGCCAGGACTTCACCAGGGCGAGCACGTCGTGGGTGAGGGCGCGTACCGCGTCCGGGGCGGTAGCGGTGGATTCGGGACAGGGGGCCAGGACGAGGTCCGGCACGGCGGCGCCGTTCTCGATCGCGGCGGTCAGGGCCGCGAGGCCGGTGAACGGTTCGGCGCCCTCCAGGCCCGGCAGGCCGGCGCCGAGCACGGCGTGGCGGGCCGTGACGGGCGTGTGCGCGGCGACGGGCGTCCATTCGAGACGGAAGAGGGAGTCCGCGAGCCGGCCTTGGGCGCTGTCGAGCTGTTCCTCCGACACCGGCCGGGAGATCAGCGACTCGACGGTCATGACGGGCCGGCCGGTGGAGTCGGCCACCACCATGGCCGACTCCTCGGCGCCGCGGATCCGGCGGACCCACACGCGCAGCGCGGACGCGCCGGACGCGTGCAGCGACACACCGCTCCACGCGAACGGCAACAGGGCTTCCGAGCCGCCGTCCTGCTGGTCGACGAGGACATCGGCGTGCATCGCCGTGTCGAGCAGCGCCGGGTGCAGGCCGTACTTGACCGCCTCCGCGCGCACTCCCTCCGGCAGCTCGACCTCCGCGAACAGTTCGTCGCCGCGCAGCCAGGCGGCGCGCATGCCCTGGAACGCGGGGCCGTAGCCGTAGCCGCGCTCGCGCAGGCGGCCGTACGCGTCGGTCATGTCCACGGCCGTGGCGCCGGCCGGCGGCCACTGGGTGAGGTCCGCCGACAACGACGGGGTTCCGGAGGCCAGGAATCCGGCGGCGTGGCGGGTCCAGGACCGCTCGTCCGCGCCCGCCGGGGAGTCGTCGCGGCGGGAGTAGATGTGCAGCGCGCGGCGGCCCGACTCGTCCGCGGGACCGGCCACCGCGCGCAGCGCGACTCCGCCCCGCTGGGGCAGCACCAACGGCGCTTCGAGGGTGAGTTCCTCGATGAGGTCGCAGCCCACCTCGTCGCCGACGCGCACGGCGATCTCGACGAAGCCGGTGCCGGGCAGCAGGACGGAGCCGAGCACACCGTGATCGGCGACCCAGGGCTGCCCGGCGACGGAGAGCCGGCCGGAGAGCACCACGGCACCGGAGTCGGGTGAGACCACGGCCGCGCTGAGGAGGGGGTGGTCGACCGGGTCCAGACCGGCGGAGCCGACATCACCGGCGCCGGCCTCCACGTCCAGCCAGTAGCGCCCGCGCTGGAAGGCATACGTCGGCAGGTCCACGTGCCCCTGGCCGCGATCGCCCAGGAGGGACTCCCAGTCGACCTGCCCGCCCCGGGTCCAGACGGCGGCGACGCCGGCGAGCACGTCGCGGTCCTCGCGGCGCCCGTCGCCTCGGTCGCGGCGCAGCAGCGGAACGAACGCGATGTCGCGGTCGGCGTCGACGGACTCCTGGCCGAGCGCGCTGAGCACGGCGTCCGGGCCGATCTCGACGAAGGTCGTCACCCCGCCCGCCGCCGCGGTGCGCACCGCGTCGGAGAAGAGCACCGCGTCGCGGACGTGGCGTACCCAGTACCCCGGTGAGCACAGCTCGTCCACGGTGGCCGGGGCGCCGGTCACCGTGGAGACGACGGCGATCCGCGGCGCCTCGTAGGACAGGCTCGCGGCGACCTCGCCGAACTCCGCCAGCATCGGCTCCATCAGCGCGGAGTGGAAGGCGTGGGACACCCGCAAGCGGCTGACCTTGCGCCCCTCGGCCTCGAAGCGCGCGGCGATCTCGGCGATGACGTCCTCGGCGCCCGAGAGCACCACCGACGAGGGGCCGTTCACCGCGGCGATGCTCAGCCGGTCGCCGACCAGGGGCGCCACCTCGTCCTTCGTGGCCTGTACGGCGAGCATGGCGCCGCCCGCCGGCAGGGCCTGCATCAGCCGGCCGCGCGCCGCGACCAGCTTCGCGGCGTCCGCCAGCGACAGCACGCCGGCGACATGCGCGGCGGCCAGTTCACCGATCGAGTGCCCGGCGAGCATGTCGGGGCGCACACCCCACGACTCGACCAGGCGGAAGAGCGCCACCTCGACGGCGAACAGCGCCGGCTGGGCGTATCCGGTCCGGTTCAGCAGCTCCTGCTCCTCGCCCCAGACCACCTCGCGCAGCGAACGGTCCAGATGCGCGTCCAGAGCGGCGAGGGCCGCGTCGAAGGCGTCGGCGAAGACGGGGAACGCCTCGTGCAGCTGCCGGCCCATGCCGATGCGCTGGGCGCCCTGTCCGGTGAACAGGAAGGCGAGCTTGCCCTCGCGCACCGAGCCGGTGAGCGCCGGCAGGTCCAGGCCTCGGACGAACTCCTCGCGGTCGGCGCCGAGTACCACCGCACGGTGTTCCATCGCCGCCCGCGTGGTGGCCAGTGCCCTGGCGGCGGTGGCGAACGCGTCCTCGTCCAGCGTCCCGGCGAGGGACTTGAGCCGGTCCGCCTGTGCCCGCAGGGCCTGCGGGGTCTTGGCGGACAGCACCCAGGGCAGCGGGGCGCCGTCGGGCTCCGGCGAGCGGACCGGCTCCTCGGGCGCCGGCGGGGCCTGCTCGACGATCACGTGGGCGTTGGTGCCGCTGATGCCGAACGAGGAGACGCCCGCCCGGCGCGCGTGCCCGTTGTCCGGCCACGGCTCGGCCTCGCTCAGCAGTCGCACCGCGCCGGTGGACCAGTCCACCTGGTCGGAGGGTGTTTCGGAGTGCAGCGACGCGGGGAGCATCCCGTGCCGCATCGACAGCACCGTCTTGATCACGCCGGCGACGCCGGAGGCCGCCTGGGTGTGGCCCATGTTCGACTTGATCGAGCCGAGCAGGAGCGGCGTGCCGGTCGCGGGCCGCTGCTGACCGTAGGTCTCCAGCAGCGCCTGGGCCTCGATCGGGTCGCCGAGCCGGGTGCCGGTGCCGTGTCCCTCCACCACGTCGATGTCCGCGGGGGTGAGTCCGGCGTCGGTCAGCGCCTGCCGGATGACCCGCTGCTGCGAGGGGCCGTTGGGTGCGGTCAGTCCGTTGGACGCGCCGTCGGAGTTGACCGCCGAGCCGCGCAGCACCGCCAGCACCTGGTGGCCGTTGCGCCGGGCGTCGGACAGCCGCTCCAGCAGCAGGATTCCGGCGCCCTCGCCCCAGCCCGTGCCGTCGGCGCCGATGCCGAAGGACTTGCAGCGCCCGTCGGAGGCCAGCCCGCGCTGCCGGCTCATGTCCGTGAAGGTGTCGGGGGTGGACATCACCGTCACACCGCCGGCGAGCGCCAGCGTGCACTCGCCGCGGCGCAGGGCCTGCGCCGCCCAGTGCATCGCGACCAGCGAGGACGAGCAGGCGGTGTCGACGCTCACCGCGGGGCCCTCCAGGCCCAGCGTGTACGCGACGCGGCCGGACACCATGCTGGCCAGGCTGCCGTTGCCGTGGTAACCGGCCAGGTCCTCGGGGAGCGGGCCGAGGCGCAGGCCCCAGTCGTGGTACATCACGCCGGCGAAGACGCCGGTGCGGCTGCCTCGCAGCGAGGTGGGGTCGATCCCGGCCTGTTCGAGGGTCTCCCAGGCGACCTCCAGCATCAGCCGCTGCTGCGGGTCCATCGCGTGGGCCTCACGCGGGCTGATGCCGAAGAAGTCCGGGTCGAACTGGGCCGCGTCGTGCAGGAAGCCGCCCTCGGTGGAGTACGTCTTGCCGGGCTTGCCGATCTCCGGGTCGTACAGGTCGGTGGCCCAGCCTCGGTCGGTCGGGAACGGCGAGATCGCATCGGTGCCGGCGGACACCAGCCGCCACAGGTCCTCGGGCGAGTCGACGCCGCCGGGGTAGCGGCAGGCCATGCCGACGATCGCGATCGGCTCGTCCGTCACGGCCGGCGACGCGGCGGCGGCCCGCGGGGCCTGCCCGCCGGTGGCGAGCACCTTCTCCGCCAGGTACCCGGCCAGGGCGGCGGAGTTCGGGTAGTCGAAGGTCAAGGTGGCGCTCAGGCGCAGCCCGGTGGCCGTGCTCAGCCGGTTGCGCAGCTCGACGGCCGCCAGCGAGTCGAAGCCGATCTCGTTGAACGCCCGGCTCGCGCTGACCTCGTCCGCACTCTCGTGACCGAGCACCTCGGCCGCCTGGGTACGGACGAGTTCGAGCAGCGCCTCGGTCCGCTCCGCTTCGCCGAGTCCGGCGAGACGCTGCGCGAGCGGCGCCGTCACCGCGACGGGGCCTGTGGCGGCGGTCCGGCGGGCGGGCACCTTGACGAGGCCGCGCAGCAGCGCGGGCACTCCGTCGGCCCGGGCCCGCAGTGCCTTCGGATTCACCCGGACCGGCACCACCGAGTGGTCGTCGCCGGCCAGCGCGTCGTCCAGCAGCCGCAGGTTCTCGTCGAAGTCCAGCGGGTCCAGGCCCAGGCGCTTGATGCGCTGGAGGGCGGTGTCGTCCAGGTTCCGGCCCATGCCGCCGTCGCCGGCCCACAGGCCCCAGGCCAGCGAGGTCACTGCCTGGCCGGCCGAGGCGCGGCGGGCGGCCAGCGCGTCGAGGAAGAGGTTGGCCGCGGCGTAGTTGGCCTGGCCCGCGCCGTCGAGCAGGGTGGCGGCGGAGGAGTAGAGCACGAACGCGGACAGGTCCAGATCGCGGGTGAGCTCGTGCAGCGCCCACGCGGCGTCCACCTTGGGCCGCATCACGAAGTCCAGGCGCTGCGACGTCAGCGAGCCGACGAGCCCGTCGTCGATCACGCCGGCGGTGTGCACCACGCCGGTCAACGGGTGCTCGGCCGGGATCGCGGCCAGCACCGCGGCCAGCTCGTCCCGCTCGGCCACATCGCACGCGGCCACCGTCGTGCGGGCGCCCAGTCCGGTCAGCTCGGCGACGAGTTCGCGCGCGCCGGGGGCGTCCGGGCCTCGCCTGCTGGTGAGCAGCAGGTGGCGCACGCCGTGCTCGGTGACCAGGTGCCGGGCGAGACGGGCACCGAGACCACCGGTGCCGCCGGTGATCAGAACGGTGCCGTCGGCGTTCCACGGGGACGGCTTCTCCTCGGCGGGCGCCTGCACGCTCGTCAGGCGCGGTACGCGGATCCGCCCGGCCCGCAGGGCGAGTTCCGGTTCGTCCGCCGCGACCGCCGAGGCGGCGGCCGCCGCGATCATGTCCTGCGACTCGGGGGTCCCGTCGGTGTCCAGCAGGACGAACCGGCCGGGGTTCTCCGCCTGGGCCGACCGCACCAGACCCGGCACCGGTGCCTGGGTCAGGTCGCTCTCGTCCCCGTCGTCAGTGACGACCGCGTCGTGTGTCACCACGACCAGGCGGGAAGAGGCGCACCGCTCGTCGGCGAGCCAGGTCTGCACCGCCTCGAGAACGTCGCGGGCGACGGTACGGACAGCGGCCGGGACATCGTCCCCGCCGGGGATCCGCGGGGCCCGGTAGACCACCAGCTCGGGCACGTCACCGGTGGTGTTCGCCAGGTCGGCGAGCTCGGGAAGGGCGGCCCGGGCGGCGGGGCCGGCCGGCAGCGGCTGCCACCGCAGCCGGTGGAGCGAGTCGTACCGGGCCGGCCGCGCCGCGCGCAGCTGCTCGCCCGACACCTCGCGCACGTGGAGGGATTCCACGAACGCCACCGGCGCACCGGAGGTGTCGGCGATGGCCAGCGAGATCCGGTCCCGGGCGGGCGCCACGATCCGTACGCGCACCGCGCGGGCCCCGGTGGCGTGCAGCGTGACCCCGTTCCAGGAGAACGGAACCCGGGCCCCTGCCGAGGCCGAATCGTCCTCCGCGTAGTCGGAAGGATGCAGCGCCGCGTCCAGAAGAGCCGGGTGCAGACCGAACGCGGCGGCGTCGGCCGCGGCCTGCTCGGGCAGGACGGCTTCGGCGAACACCTCGGAGCCGCGCCGCCAGGCCGCACGCAGGCACCGGAAGACGGGCCCGTAGCCGTATCCCTCGTCGGCCATGCCCGCGTAGTGCGTGCTGACGTCGACGGGCTGCGCTCCGGCGGGCGGCCACTGGCCTCCCAGCGCCGACAGGGCGTCCCGGGCGGCGGGTTCGGGAGCGCCGACGGGCATCAGCACGCCCTCGGCATGCCGCAGCCAGTCCGTGTCCGCCGGGGCGTCCTCGTCGCGTGAGTAGAACTCGACCGTACGGCGGCCGGACTCGTCCGCGGCGCCGATCACGACCTGCAGGGCGACGCCGCCGGTCTCCGGCAGCGCCAACGGTGCTTCGAGGGTGAGTTCCTCCACGCGGGCGCAGCCGACCTGGTCGCCCGCCCGGATCGCCAGCTCCACGAAGGCCGTGCCCGGCAGCACCGCGACGCCGGAGATCACATGGTCGGCGAGCCAGGGGTGCGAGTGCGGCGACAGCCGGCCGGTGAGCACGGTGGAGTCGGAGCCGGCCAGGGTGACGACCGCGCCGAGCACGGGGTGCTGCGCGGCGATCTGGCCCAGGCCGGACGGGTCGCCCGCCGAATCGGGGGCCGTCAGCCAGTACCGGCGCGGCTGGAACGCGTACGTGGGCAGGGAGACACGGCGTGCGCCGCGGCCGGCGAACAGGGCGCTCCAGCGCAGGTCGGCACCGCGCGCGTGGGCCAGCGCGACCGCGGACAGCGTCTCGCGCCTCTCCTCGCGCCCGGACCGCAGCAGCGGAGCGAACACCGCGTCGGTGACGTCCTCGGGGAGGCAGTCCTGGCCCATGGCGGCCAGCACCGCGTCCGGCCCCAGTTCCAGGAAGGTCCGCACCCCCTGCCCGGCCAGCCAGCCGATGCCGTCGGCGAACCGCACGGCTTCGCGGACGTGGCGGACCCAGTACTCCGGCGAGCACAGCTCCTCGGCCGTGGCCATGCGCCCGGTCACATTCGACACGACCGGGATCCGCGGCGCGGAGTAGGTCAGGATCTCGGCGATCCGGCGGAAGTCGGCGAGCATCGGCTCCATCAGAGGCGAGTGGAAGGCGTGGCTCACCCGCAGCCGACGGGTCTTGCGGCCCTGGGCGGCGAACCTCTCGGCCAGCGCCAGGACCGCCCCCTCGGCGCCCGAGAGCACCACCGAGCCGGGCCCGTTGATCGCCGCGATGTCCACCTCGTCGGTGAGCAGCGGCAGCACCTCGTCCTCGGATGCCTGCACCGCCACCATCGCGCCGCCCGCCGGCAGCTCCTGCATCAGCCGGCCGCGCGCCCCCACCAGGGTGGCCGCGTCCTCAAGGGTGAACACGCCGGCGGCATGCGCGGCGGCCAGTTCACCGATCGAGTGCCCGGCCAGGAAGTCGGGGCGCAGCCCCCACGAGTCGACGAGCCGGAAGAGCGCCACCTCGACCGCGAACAGCGCGGCCTGGGCGTACATCGTCCGGTCCAGGAGGGCCGCCTCCTCGGATCCCTCCTCGGCGAAGAGGACGTCCCACAGCGACACGTCCAGCTGAAGGTCGAGGTGGCCGATGGCCTCTTCGAGTGCCTCGGCGAACACGGGGAACGCGCCATGGAGTTCACGTCCCATGGCAAGGCGCTGGCTGCCCTGCCCGGTGAACAGGAACGCGAGCCGGCCGCCGGGGGTGGAGCCGGTGCGCACACCGGGGTCCGGCTCGCCCGCGGCGATCGCCCGCAGTCCGCGCAGGAACTCGTCGCGGTCGCCCGCGAGCACCACGGCACGGTGCTCCAGCGCGGCCCGCGTGGTGGCCAGCGAGTGGCCGAGATCGGCGAGGGTCGCGTCGGTGCCGGCCTCCACGAAGGACAGCAGCCGGTCGGCCTGGGCGCGCAGCGCCGCCTCGCTCCGTCCGGAGACGACCAGCGGCGTCAGGGTGTCCCGGTCCGCGGGCTCGGACGGTTCGGGGGTGTCCCGCTCGACGTCCTCGCGCGGCGGCTCCTCCAGGATGACGTGCGCGTTGGTGCCGCTGATGCCGAAGCTCGAGACGCCCGCGCGGCGGGGGTGCCCGTCGGCCTCCCACGGCACCTGCTCGGTCAGCAGCCGCACCGTGCCGGCCGACCAGTCCACATTGGGCGACGGGGCGTCCACGTGCAGCGTCTCCGGCAGGACCCCGTGCCGCATCGCCATGATCATCTTGATGATGCCGGCGACACCGGCCGCGGCCTGGGTGTGGCCGAGGTTCGTCTTCACGGAGCCGAGCCACAGCGGCCGCTCCGGCGACCGGCCCCTGCCGTAGGTGGCGATCAGCGCCTGGGCCTCGATCGGGTCACCGAGTGTGGTGCCGGTGCCGTGCGCCTCCACGGCGTCCACCTCGTCGGGCCCCAGTCCGGCGCCGGCCAGGGCCTGGCGGATCACCCGCTGCTGCGCGGCCCCGCTCGGGGCGGTGAGACCGTTGCTCGCGCCGTCCTGGTTGATCGCCGAGCCGCGGATGAGGGCCAGCACCTGGTGTCCGTTGCGCCGGGCGTCGGAGAGCCGCTCGAGCACGAGAAGGCCGACGCCCTCGGCGAATCCGGTTCCGTCCGCCGCGGCGGCGAAAGCCTTCACCAGGCCGTCCGGGGCGAGCCCGCGCTGCTGGCTGAACTCGGTGAACAGGCCGGGGCTGCTCAGCACCGTGATGCCGCCGGCCAGGGCCAGCGAGGACTCGCCGCGGCGCAGCGACTGAGCGGCGAGGTGCAGGGAGACCAGCGAGCCGGAGCACGCGGTGTCGATCGTGAGGGCGGGGCCCTCGAGCCCCAGCGTGTAGGCGACGCGGCCCGACGCGACGCTGAGCGCCTGGCCGTTCAGTACGTAACCGGCGAGGTGGTCCGGCGCTTCGTGCACCCGCACGCCGTACTCGGTCATGCCCGCGGCGACGAACACGCCGGTCCGGCTGCCGCGCAGCGACGACGGGTCGATCCCGCCGCGCTCCAGCGCCTCCCAGGAGGTCTCGAGCAGGAGCCGCTGCTGCGGGTCCATCGCCAGCGCCTCGCGCGGGCTGATCCCGAAGAACTCGGCGTCGAACTCGGGCACGTCGTACAGGAAGCCGCCGACCCGGGCATAGCTCCTGCCCGGCGTCTGCGGCTCGTCGTCGAAGAGCGCGTCGAGGTCCCAGCCGCGATCCGCGGGGAACTCCCCGACCGCGGTACGCCCTTCGGACACCATCTCCCACAGGTCCTCGGCGGAGCGGACACCACCGGGGAACCGGCCGCTGAAGCCGACGATCGCGATCGGCTCGTCGTCGGCGGCGACCGGCTCCGCCGGCTCCTCCCGCTCGGCGGGCAGGCCCAGCACCTCGGCGCGCAGGAAGCCGGCCAGCAGCGCCGGGCTGGGGTGGTCGAACGCGACGGTGACGGGCAGTCCGACCCCGGTGGCCGTGTTCAGCCGCGCGTGCAGCTCGACCAGGCCGAGCGAGTCCAGCCCCAGTTCCTTGAAGGACCGCCGGGTCTCGGTGATCGCGACCGTGTCCGGCCGCACCTTCCGCACGACTTCCAGGGTCTGTGCGCACACGAGGTCCAGCAACAGCCTGGACTGCTCCGAGGCCGGCAGACCTGCCAGCCGCCGCGCCAGGGGGGACCTCGGCCCCGCACCCGCTCCGGGTACGTGATCTGCGTCAGGGACGAAGCCTCCGGACCGGGCCATCTGCACACACTCCAAGTTCGGCACTGCTCTAGCGGCAAGGGGGTAGCCACCCAAGATGGACTCGCACGCTATGGCGGGCGGACATCGCGACGGCACCCCTATCGACCCGGGTGTTGCACCTGTACGCGGTCCTGCGGGGTACCCGTCGTCCACGGGTGGACCGGCCCGGGCCGGGACGGCGGCACCCGGTCCGACCGGTATTCCGAAAGTAGGGGTGTGCGCGGGGAGTTCAGGGGGGTGACTTCTGTGGCACGCCTCGTCGCCCGTTGATTCAATGGCCCGGGACACGGGCCGTACGCCCTGGCCGCACGCCCTGGCCGACGGACCGGGCACGATCGTCGCCGAGTCACCGTCGTCCGTCCGGCCGGCCCGCTCGCGGGCCGCGTGACACAAGGCCGAGGCGGCGGCACGCGTATGCCGCCGTCGGCGCGACCACACCCGCGACAGGGCAGCCACGAAGGGAAGTTGAAGGACCATGACGGGAACAGCCACCTCGACGGATGCGTGGGTGCGACGGTTCCATCCGGCCGACGACGCCGGAACGCGACTGATCTGCTTTCCGCACGCCGGCGGGTCGGCCACGTACTACTTCCCCGTCTCCCGGGCGATGTCACCCGCGACGGATGTGCTGGCGGTCCAGTATCCCGGCCGCCAGGACCGCCGCTTCGAGCCCTGCGTCGACGACCTCCACGAACTCGCCGACCGGGTGGTCGCCGAACTGCTGCCGTGGACCGACCGGCCGGTCGCCCTGTTCGGGCACAGTCTGGGTGCCACCCTGGCCTTCGAAGTGGCCCTCCGCCTGGAAGCCGCCGGCATCGTCCCGCTCGGCCTGTTCGCTTCCGGCCGCACGGCCCCGTCCCGGCACCGCGGCGGGCGGATGCACCTGAACAGCGACGAGAAGCTGCTCGACTCGATCAAGCGCATGAGCGGGACGGACCCGCAGATACTGCAGGACGACGAGTTGCTCCAGGTGATGCTGCCGATGTTCCGCAGCGACTACAAGGCTGCCGAGACCTACCGCTACCGGTCCGGGTCCGTGCTGTCCTGCCCCGTGATCGCCCTGACCGGGGACAGCGACACCGAGGTGACGCCCGAGGAGGCGCGCGCCTGGGAGGAACACACCACAGGGCCGTTCTCCATGGAGGTGTTCAGCGGCGGGCACTTCTACCTCAACTCCCACGCCGGCACCGTGATATCCCTCATCCGCGACCACATGGCGAACCGCTGAGGCCGGCGGTCCGCATCGGGTCGCGGCGCGCCACGGAAGACGGAAGACGGAAGAGAGACACAGCAGTGGAGTACGAGGTCCGCGGCGCACCGCGGGATCGGACCGTCGGCGCCGGAGCCCGGCCCGGGAAACTGGTCGCCATCAGCGACCTGCACGTCAGGTACGCCGAGAACCGCGGGATCGTCGAAGGACTGCGGCCCGAGTCCAGCCAGGACTGGCTGGTGGTGGCGGGGGACGTCGGCGAGTTCGTGGCCGACATCGAGTGGGCGCTCGGCGTCCTGCGCGACCGGTTCGCCAAGGTGATCTGGGCTCCCGGCAACCACGAGCTGTGGACACCGCCCGACGACCCGGTGCGGCTGCGCGGCGAGGAGAGGTATCTGCACCTCGTGGACCTCTGCCGACGGCTGGGAGTGGTCACTCCCGAGGATCCGTACGAGATCTGGGAGGGCGAGGGCGGCCCGGTCGCCGTCGCACCGCTCTTCGTGCTGTACGACTACTCCTTCCGTCCCGCGGGCGCCCTCAACCAAGACGCCGCTCTGGAGCAGGCCAAGGACGCCGGGGTGGTGTGCACGGATGAGTACCTGCTGCATCCGGACCCCTATCCCAGCCGGGAGGCGTGGTGCCGCGCCCGCCTGGCGATCACCGAGGAACGGCTGGCGGCCATCCCGTCCGACATGCCGACCGTGCTGGTCAACCACTTCCCCCTGGTGCGCGAACCCACCCGTGTCCTGCGCTACCCCGAGTTCGCCCTGTGGTGCGGCACCGAGGCGACAGCGGACTGGCACCGTCGGTTCCGGGCCGCCGCCGTGGTCTACGGACACCTGCACATTCCGCGGCTGATCCATCAGAACGGCGTGCCCCACCACGAGGTGTCCCTCGGCTACCCCCGTGAATGGCGAGCGTTTCACCCGGCGCCCGGCCGCCCGGTGCAGATACTCCCGTGACAAGGAGATCCGGATGATCGAAGAACTGCTGCCCGCGCCGATCGCGGTGGCCGAAGCGTTCCACGACCCGGTCGACGTCCAGCTGTATCCCGAAGAGGCAGAGCTGATCGCCAAAGCCGTCTCCAAGCGGCGCCGGGAATTCGCCACCGTACGGGCCTGTGCCCGAAAGGCACTGGGACAGCTCGGTCTTCCCCCCGCGCCGATACTCCCCGGAACGCGCGGTGCGCCGCAGTGGCCCGCGTCGATCGTCGGCAGCATGACCCACTGCGGCGGTTACCGGGCGGCCGCCGTGGCCCATGCCCGCGACATGGTGACCGTGGGTCTGGACTCGGAACCCAACGAACCGCTGAAGGACGACGGGGTACTGAACCTCGTCACGGTCGCCGAGGAACGGGCATGGCTGCCGGAAGCCGCGGCACGCCGGCCCGGCGTCAACTGGGACCGGTTGGTGTTCAGCGCCAAGGAGAGCGTCTACAAGGCGTGGTACCCCCTCACCGGTTTGTGGCTGGACTTCGACGAGGCCGTCATCACCGTGGATCCCGTCGGCGGGACGTTCGAGGCGCGCCTCCTGGTGCCGGGTCCGGTGGTGGCCGGCACGCGGCTGCCGGGTTTCAGCGGAAGGTGGCTGGCCCGCGACGGGCTGATCCTCACCGCGATCTCCGTGACGCACGAAGCGGTGGCGGCACGGACGCCACCGGTCGGCGCCGGCGGTGCTCGGGCGCACGGTCCGGGGGACGGTTCCCCGACGACTCGGTGACGGTGGGCTCCTGCCCGCGGCGGCGGCGCGTCACGTCGCCCTGAACTCGCAGGGCACCGCTTGTCGGTGACGGAGCGTCAGGATATGAATCGACGGGCGCGCGGGCGGCGGGCGGCGGGCGGCGGGCGGCGGGCGGTTCAGAGTCCGGGCAGGGCGTCCTGGACGACCTCGTGCCGCCGGGTGCGGATGTCCGGGCCCGGCGGGTGCAGTTTGGCGTCACAGGACGGGCCGAGGCCGGTGCGACGGGACGCGGCACCGGTCAGCGGGCGCCCGCACAGCCGGCACCACACCCGGCGTGCCGCGCCGCCGCCCGTTTCCCGTGCGCTCCCGGCCGGCTCGGCCGTCCCGATGTCGATTGCCAGCGGTTCGTCTCCCATGGTCAGATCAAACCCCATCCGGGTGGAGCAAGCCCCATCGCTACGAGGAGCGTTCCTTGAGCCTGTACGAGATTCCGCTGACGACACTCGCCGGCGCCCCCACCTCCCTCGCCGACTACCGCGACCAGGTCGTCCTGATCGTGAATGTGGCCTCCCGCTGCGGTCTCACTCCGCAGTACGCCGGTCTGGAGCGGCTCCAGCAGGAGTACGCCAAGCGCGGCTTCACCGTGCTCGGCGTGCCGTGCAACCAGTTCGGCGGCCAGGAGCCGGGCAGCGCGGAGGAGATCGAGACCTTCTGCTCGACGACGTACGGGGTGAGCTTCCCGCTCCTCGCGAAGATCGAGGTCAACGGGGCCGGCCGGCACCCGCTGTACACGGAGCTGACCCGGGTCGCCGACGCCGGCGGCGAGGCCGGTGACGTGCAGTGGAACTTCGAGAAGTTCCTCGTCGGCCCGGACGGTTCGGTGACCCGGTTCCGTCCGCGCACCGAGCCCGACGCCCCGGAGCTGGTGGCGGCGATCGAGGCCCGGCTTGTCTGACCACGTCGCGCCGCCAGGACCGATACCCGAGGTCGTGGCGCGCCTGCGGGCGGCCGGCTGCGTCTTCGCCGAGGAGGAGGCGGAGCTGCTGTCCGCGGCGGCGTCCGGCCCCGCCGAACTCGACGCCATGGTCGACCGCCGGGCCTCCGGGCTGCCGCTCGAACACGTCGTGGGCTGGGCCGAGTTCGCGGGGCTGCGGATCGAGGTGGACACCGGGGTGTTCGTACCGCGCCGCCGTACCGAGTTCCTGGCCGCCGAGGCCGTCCGGCTGGCCCGGCCAGGCGGCGTCTGCGTCGATCTGTGCTGCGGCTCGGGCGCGGCGGCCGCGGTGCTGCTCGCGTCCGTCGCGGACGCGGAGGTGCACGCGGCCGACATCGAGCCGGCCGCCGTCCGCTGCGCGCGGCGGAACGTGGAGCCGCGCGGCGGGCTGGTGTACGAGGGCGACCTCTTCGCGCCGTTGCCGGGCGTCCTGCGCGGCCGGATCGAGGTGCTGGTCGCCAACGTCCCGTACGTCCCGACCGCCGAGGTGGCCCTGCTGCCCGCCGAGGCCCGCGAGCACGAACCCCTCGTCGCCCTGGACGGCGGGGCGGACGGCCTCGCGGTACTGCGCCGGGTCGCGGCGGGGGCGGCCGAGTGGCTCGCCCCGGGCGGCCATCTGCTGTTCGAGACGAGCGAGCGGCAGACCGGCGCCGCCGTGGCGGCGGTCGCCGCCCACGGCCTGACGGCCCGGGTCCTCGAAGACGAGGACCTGTACGCCACGGTGGTCGTGGCGACCCGCGCCTGATCCGGCGCGCGGCGCCCCCGGGTCGGTCCCGTGCGGCGTACCGCACCCCTCGGGTCGATCCCGTGCGTCGTACCGCACCCCTCGGGTCGATCCCGTCCGGTGTACCGCGCCCTGAGCTCCGCCCCGTACGACGCTCCGCCGGCCCAGGACTCCGGACAAGCGGTCCACCGGCCACCGGCCGCGCCGACCGCCGGCCGTACACGACGCCTCCGCCCGAATCTCCTTCGGGCGGGGGCGTTGTGCGTCACGTCCGTGAGCTGCGGCAGGTGCCGGAGTACGCGGAGTGCGCCGAGTCGGAGGCAGAGCCGCGGGCATCACATCGACACGCTCGGCCGCTCCTCCTTCCGACCCCCGACCTGCCCGGCGGGCCGAGGTCCGCCGGGCAGGTCGGGGAGCCGGAACCTCGCCCCGCGAGAGGACACCCCGCGACTCAGGCGCCCGTCCGCACCCGTTCCCGGACCGCGGCGCGGTCGATGCCGAGCTCTGCCATGACCTCTGCCGCGGGATCCGGCCGCTCGCGGTCGAGCAGGGCCAGCAGAAGGTGCTCCGGTGTGATGCGCCGACCGCCGGCCTTCCTCGTCTCGGCCAGGGCGCGCGGGAGGACGGCGCGGGCACCGGAGGTGAAGGGGGTGCGCTTGCGGGAGGCGGGAATCGGCGGCCGCGCGATCCCCCGGATGTCGATGCCGACCACGGCCAGCGCGAACCGGTCGAGAGCGTCGAGAGCGGCACGCACGGTCTCCAGGTCGGTTCCGAGGGCCCGGGCCGCGCCGGGCTCGTGGAGCACTCCCAGAAGAAGATGCTCGGTGCCGATACGGCGATCGCCACGCAAGGCGGCTTCGCCCAGTGCCGAAGCAACGGACTCACGGGCACCTGCCGCGAACTGTTCGAACACGGTCGTCTCACTTCCCGTACTTGGCGTGCGCGGATTGCCGGGAGACGCCGAGTGCGTCGCCGATCTGTTCCCAGGACCATCCCTGCTCCCTGGCGCGTGCGACTGCTGCCGCTTCGACTTGTTCGGCCAGCCGGTGCAAGGCGCCCACCGCCCGCAGCCCCACCGCGGGGTCACGCGACCCGAGGCGTTCCGAGAGATCTCCCGTTTCCATGCCTGTCAGTCTGGATTGACAGGCCCCGAGTGTCAATCCAGACTGACATCGGGTCGCGGTGTCAGTCCAGGCTGACACGCAGTCGCGGCCGGACGCCTCCTGCCCGGCGAACCGAAGGAGAACGCGATGACCGCTGACGTCACCATCGTCGGTGGTGGCCCGAACGGGCTGCTGCTGGCCTGCGAACTACGACTCGCAGGCGTGCGACCACTGATCCTGGAGCGGCTGCACACCCGCAGCGAGGTCCCCCGGGCCAACGGGCTCGTCGGCCGTGTGGTCCAGGCACTGGAGTTGCGCGGCCTGTACGAGCCCCTCGCCGGCCGTTCCGGGCCCGCGCAGCCGTTGCCCTTCTACCAGTTCAGCGGCCTGCCACTGGACCTGCGCGACCTGACCGACAACCCGCTGCACGCCCTCCAGGTTCCGCAAGCGCGTATCGAGCAGGTACTCGAAGAGCGCGCCCGGGAACTGGGCGTCGAGATCCGCCGCGGGCACGAACTGACCGCCCTGCACCAGGACGACGACGCCGTCACCCTCGACATCCGGGCCCCGCGGGGCGCCTACCGGATCCGCACCCGGTACCTGGTCGGAGCGGACGGCGGCCACAGCACGGTCCGCAAGCAGGCCGGCATCGCCTTCCCCGGCACCACCGACGACGGCTTCGTCTCCCGCGCGGGACACGCCGTCATTCCCGACACGCTGCTGGATCCCGCCACCGGGGAACTCGACCTGCCCGGGCTGGGCATGCGCCTTCGGCCCTACGTCCACAACCGCCTGCCGGGCGGCGTGTTCACCTTCGCGATGATGCGGCCCGGCTCGGGTGTCCATCTCGTGGCCACCTTCGAGTGGGACCAGCCGCCGGCCGACGACGGCACACCGATGACCTTCGACGAACTCCGGGCCGGCGTGCGTCGCGTCCTTGGAACAGACCTGCCGATGAGCCCGCCCACCGCCCCCGGACCGCACCTGCTGCGCCGCCGCACCGGCACCAACTCGCGGCAGGTCGACACCTACCGCGCCGGCCGCGTCCTGCTGCTCGGGGACGCCGCGCACGTTCATTCCGCGGTCGGCGGGCCCGGGCTGAACCTGGGCATGCAGGACGCCCTCAACCTCGGCTGGAAACTCGCCGCCCGGATCCACGGCTGGGCGCCCCCCGGGCTGCTGGACACCTACCACGGCGAGCGGGCTCCGGTCAGCCGGCGCGTCCTCATGCAGACCCGCGCGCAGATGGCCCTGATGCGTCCGGCGGCCGAGATCACCGCGGCCCGCGACCTGCTGGCGGAACTGCTCGAAGACCCACGCAACCGTGCGCGCGTCGCGGCCCTCCTGTCCGGCACCGACATCCGGTACGACATGGGCCACGACATCGGGCATCCACTGACCGGCCAGTGGCTTCCCGATCTCCGGACGCACATCACCGAGGGCTGGGAACGGATCGCCGAACGGCTGCGCGCGGCCCGCCCCGTGCTCGTGGATCTCACCGGAAACCCGGCGACGACCGAGGTCGCCGCCGCCTGGACGGACCGGGTGGACGTCATCACCGCCCGGTCCGCGGACCGGTCCCGGCCGGCCTCCGCCATCCTGGTGCGTCCCGATGGGTACCTGGCCTGGGCCGGGGACGACACGGCGGGCCGGCCGATGCGCGATCACCTGCACGAGGCACTGACCACCTGGTTCGGCGCGGCGGCCTGAATCGTGCCGACCGATCGGCGGTGGCCGATCCGCGCGACGGTCGACGCGGGCCGCTGATCCCCGGCGCCGGCGCGAGCCGGAGCCGGGCGCACGGCGCCGTTCAGCCCGTCCGCCGCTTCAGCCCGTCCGCGGCTTCAGCCGGCAGCGGGCCGGACCGACGGCCTGGAGGGTGATCGCGGAGTCCAGTGGGACATGGGTGTCGATGGCCTCCAGTTCGTAGCGCTGGAGGATCATCGCGAGCGCGATCACCGACTCCAGCATCGAGAAGTGCTGTCCGATGCAGGCGCGCGGGCCGCCGCCGAAGGGGTACCAGGCGTAGCGGGGGCGGGCGGCCTCCGCCTCGGGCGTGAAGCGGTCGGGTTCGAAACGCTCCGGGTCCTCCCAGTAACGAGGGTGACGGTGCGTCACCCATGGGGCGAGGATCACGTCGGCCCCGGCCGGGATGAGGTGCCCGTCGATCTCGCACTCCTCGACGGCCCGGCGGCCGATCGCCGGGGCGGCCGGGAAGAGCCGCATGGCCTCCTTCAACACCTGTCCCAGGTACGGGAGTTCGTCCAGGTCGGCGGCGCCGGGCGTACGGCCGTCCAGCACCCGGTCCAGTTCCTCGTGGACCCGCCGCTGCGCCTCGGGGTGACGGGCCAGCAGATGCAGCGTGAAGGCGAGCGAGGTCGCGGTCGTCTCGTGTCCGGCGAGCAGGAACACCAGGACCTGCTCACGCAGTTCGGTGGCGTCGAAGCCCTCGACGCCGCTCCCGTCCTCCTCTCCCCCGGCGCCCATCAGCAGGGTCAGCAGGTCGCGTTCCCGCTCGTCCGTCCCGGCCGCGCGCCGGTCGGCGATGATGCGATCGCAGACGGCGTACAGCTCCTCGTGGGCGGCGAGCGCCTTCCGGTTGCCCGGCGTGGGCCACTCGCGCGGGATGCTGCGGGGCGCGTAGCCGCGCTTGGTGACGTACGAGGCGAGTACCGGGAAGCAGCGCTCGACGATCTCGACGGCGGCGTCCACGTCCGTGCCGAGCAGGATGCGGGCGACGGCGCGCAGCGCGAGCCGGCCCATCTCGTGGACGACGTCGACCGTTTCGCGCCGCTCCGCGCTCCAGACGCCGGTGAGCCGGTCGACCTCGGCGGCGATGGCGGCGGCGTACGTGTCGACGGTGCGGCGGGTGAACAGCGGCTGGACGAGCCGCCGTTGACGCAGGTAGTCGTCGTCCTGGCTGGTGAGCAGTCCGTTGCCGAAAGAGGTCCGGAGTTCCTCGTAGAAGTTGTTGTCCTTGCGGAAGTTGGCCGACTGGGTGGCGAGCACCTGCTGTGCGCCCTCGGCGGAGAACACGCAGTGGATGGTGGCCCGCATCCCGGGCGGTCCGGCGGTGATGCGGACGACGTCGCCGTGCTCGTGGCAGGCTTTGAGGAAGGTGCCGAGCGAGTCGTTCTTGAGTTCGGTCAGGGAGCCGATCAGCGGCCTTCCCGTGAGTTCGGGCACTGTCCGTGTGGTGTTCGCCATCGTGGCCATTCCCCCTTGTGCGCTTCGGTGGCGCGAACGATTCTGCCGCACGGCCGCGACCGGCGCGCGCACGGCGGTCACGGTCGCGGTCTCGGGGCGTTGTCAGTGGTACCTGGGACGCTTTCCCCATGGACACCCCCGAGTTGGACACCCCCGAGTTGGACGCATCCGGCCTGACCGCCGCGCCCCGGCCGCTTCTGCAGCTCACGATCGACTGCGCCGAACCGCGGCGTCTGGTCGCCTTCTGGGCCGAGGCCCTGCGCTACGTACCCGAGCCGCCGCCCGAGGGACACCCGACGTGGCGCGCGTACTGGGAGGCCACCGGCGTTCCGGAGGACGAACTGGCCGGGGACGCCGGGGAGATCCCGGAGTCGATCGTGGATCCCGAGGGGCGAGGACCTCGGGTGTGGTTCCAGCAGGTACCGGAGCCGAAGACGGTCAAGAACCGGCTGCATCTGGACCTCAAGGTCGGCGGCGGGCGGGCGGTACCGCTCGCGGTCCGCCGGGCCCGGGTGGACGCGGAGGTGGCCCGGCTGACGGCCCTGGGCGCGTCCGTGGCGTACGTGATGGACGAGCCGCACGGGATGGACTATTACGCCGTCGTCCTCCGGGACCCGGAGGGCAACGAGTTCTGTCTGGTGTGAGCGCGGGGCGGGCGGCGGAAGCGGAAGCGGGCGGCGGGGCCGGGTGTCCCGGTCCCGCCGCCCGTTCGCGCCCCGCTCCGCGCGTCCGCCGCGCGCTCAGTCGAGGAGCCGTGCCAGGCCCCAGATGATGACGAGGTCCAGGACCATCACGGTGATCGCCCACGCCGGGTAGTACGGGATGAACATGAACTGGGTGACCAGGCTGATCGCGGCGAGGCCGATGCCGGCGCCGCGGGCCCAGCCCTTCATCATCAGGACGCCGACGGCCACGATCAGCAGCACGACGCCGATGATCAGATGGATCCAGCCCCACGCGGTGAGGTCGAACCGGTACTCGTAGTGCCCCGGCCGGAGGAAGAGCCTGTCCTGGGCGATGCCGGCGACCCCCAGGAGGAAGCTCAGCACACCGCTGATGAACAGTGCCACCCCGGCGAACAACGCCGGCTTGGTCGGCTGTACCGCGTCGCGGGAGCCTCCCGCGTCCTGTCGTGCGCCACTGGGCATGGCCGCCATCGCCGCCACCTCTCGTCCGGGCCGCGGTCGCCGCCGTCGCACCACGCGGTACGGCAGCGGGAACCGGTGACGTTCCCGCCACGGCCCCAGCCTGGCCCCGGGCCCGGCCCACGGCGACCGGGCAGGGCCGTCCGGGTGAGCGGGGTGCGGGGACCGCCACCCGCTGCCTAGCCTGGACTGTGCGGCCGACCAGGCCGGCACGGCCGGCGCACGGAAGAAGGTCTTCGTGATGACCAGTGCCATGGACAAGGCCAAGGGCAGGCTCAAGGAGGTCGCCGGGAGGTTCACCGGCGACGAGCGCCTCGAATCCGAGGGCAGGACCGACCAGGCGAAGGCGAAGGTCCGCGACGCCGTCGGCGGCCTCCGCGACCGCGCCGCGGGCATCGTGGACTCCCTCAGGCGGCACGACCGGCACCGGTGACCCGGAGGCCGGGCACGGCCTCGACGGGCACGGCGGACACCGCGGGCACGGCGGTCACCGCGGGCAGGGCAGACATGGCGCCTGCCTCGACGGCCACGGCGGGCGCTCCCCGCCGTGGAGAAGGCGCCCGCCGTGACCGCCCGCCGACGCCGGGTCAGCGGATCGGCATGCCGGACAGCGTGCGGGCGATGACCAGGCGCTGGATCTCGCTCGTCCCCTCGAAGATGGTGTAGATCGCGGCGTCGCGGTGCATCCGCTCCACCGGGTACTCGCGCGTGTAGCCGTTGCCGCCGAGGATCTGGATGGCCTGCCCGGTGACCTTCTTGGCGACCTCGCTCGCGTACAGCTTGGACATCGACCCCTCGGCGGAGGTGAAGGGCTTGCCCGTGACCCCCATCCAGGAGGCGCGCCACACCAGCAGCCGGGCCGCGTCGATCTGGGTGCGCATGTCGGCGAGCTGGAAGGCGACGCCCTGGTTGTCGATGATCGGGCGGCCGAACTGCTGCCGGGTCTTGGCGTAGTCGAGGGCCACCTCGTACGCGGCGCGGGCGGTGCCGATGGCCATGGCGCCGACGGCGGGCCGGGAGGCCTCGAAGGTGGCCATGGCGGCGTTCTTGACGCGCTCGCCGCCGCTCTTGGCGCGCTCCCGGGCGCGGGCCAGGCGCTCGTCGAGCTTCTCCTTGCCGCCGAGCAGGCAGCTGCCGGGCACCCGGACGTCCTCCAGGACGACCTCGGCGGTGTGCGAGGCGCGGATGCCGTGCTTCTGGAACTTCTGCCCCTGGGACAGACCGGGGGTGTTCGGCGGCACGATGAAGGAGGCATGACCCTTGGAGCCGAGCTCGGGGTCGACGACGGCGACCACGACGTGGACGTTGGCGATGCCGCCGTTGGTGGCCCAGGTCTTGGTGCCGTTGATCACCCACTCGTCCTTGGCCTCGTCGTAGACGGCGCGGGTGCGCATGGAGGCCACGTCGGAGCCGGCGTCGGGCTCGGAGGAGCAGAAGGCGGCGACCTTGACGTCGGTGGCGTCGCCGTACATCTGCGGCACCCAGGTGCCGATCTGCTCGTCGGTGCCGTTGGCGAGGACGCCGACGGCCGCGAGGCCGGTGCCGACGATGGACAGGGCGATGCCCGCGTCGCCCCAGAACAGCTCCTCCATCGTCATCGGGACGCCGAGGCCGGTGGGGTCGAAGAACTGCTGGGCGTAGAAGTCGAGGGAGTAGATTCCGATCTTGGCCGCTTCCTGGATGATCGGCCAGGGGGTCTCCTCGCGCTCGTCCCATTCGGCGGCCGCGGGACGGATGACGTCCGCGGCGAAGCCGTGGAGCCAGTCGCGCACCTGCTTCTGGTCTTCGTTCAGTTCGAAAGTGAACTCGGACATGGTCCCTCCCAGCGGCCTGTTACTTGCGGTAATCGCAGTCTGTTACCGGCGGGTAGGCCCTGTCAACCAGCAGCGGAGCACATCCTGCCGGACGGCACCCGGTGCCGCGAGGGTGTTACGTTGCGACAGCCGCAGGAATTCGTACAGGCGGGGAGACACGCCCATGGACACCAGACACCGGACCACCACCGACCAGCAGAAGCCGGCCGACCAACGGCGCCGGGAGCTGCTGGAGGCGGCGGACCGCGTGGTGCTCCGCGACGGGCCCCAGGCCTCGATGAACGCCATCGCCGCCGAGGCCGGCATCACCAAACCGATCCTCTACCGCCACTTCGGCGACAAGGGCGGCCTCTACCGCGCCCTCGCCACCCGGCACACCGACGCCCTGCTGGCCGCCCTCCGCGCCGCGCTCGACGCGCCCGCGGACCGGCGCCGGCGCGTCGAATCCACCCTCGACACCTACCTCGCCTCCATCGAGGCGATGCCGCAGGTCTACCGCTTCCTCATGCATCCGGCCGAGGAACCGCACCACGCGGAGCAGGGATTCGACATCGGCCGCCACTCCGCCCCGCTGCTGCGGCGCATGGGCGAGGAACTCGGCCAGGTCATCGCCGAGCGGGTCGACCTCGGCCCGGGCGGCGAGACGCAGGCCCGGATCTGGGGCCACGGCATCGTCGGAATGATGCACGCGGCCGGCGACTGGTGGCTCGGCGAGCGCCCCTGTCCGCGCGAGGAACTCGTGCGCAGCCTCGCCGACGTCCTCTGGGGCCGGCTGGCCCAGGCCCCGGACCTGCCCGGCGGGCCGGGTTTCTAGCGGGCGGCCCCGGGCTGATCGGGTTTCCGTCGAGTGCCCCCGGCGGACCGGGTTTCCACCGGACGAACCCCGGCGGGCCGGACTTCCATCGGACGAACCCCGGCGGGCCGGTCTCCTGGCGGGCGGATTCCGGCGGGCCGGGCCGCCCAGGGGGCCCGGCCACTCCGGGGAGCCGCACGCCCCGGGGGGACTCGACCCCTTGAACGGCCCCTCAAACGGCCTCGGGCCCGAGGGCGTCCGCCCCGGCACCCCAGGGCTGCTTCCGGATCGACTTCAGGAGCTTGCGGCGGGCCCGGCCCGTCACATGGTCCGCGTACACACCACCGTCGAGATGATCACATTCGTGCTGGAGACAGCGGGCGAAGAAACCCGTGCCCTGGATCCGGACCGGGGTGCCGTCGAGCCGGACCCCCTCGACCACGGCGTGGTCGTAACGGGGCGTCGGGGCCTCCAGGCCCGGCAGGGAGAGACAGCCCTCGGGGCCCCGGAACATCTCCCCGCCGGTCTCGACCAGCCGGGGGTTCACCACATGACCCAGGTGCCGGACGTCCTCGTCGTCCGGACAGTCGTACACGAACACCCGCAGACCCACGCCCACTTGGTTCGCGGCCAGGCCCACGCCGTTCGCCGCGTACATCGTCGCGAACATGTCCTCGACAAGCCGGGACAGCTCCGGGCCGAAGTCGGTGACGGGCTCGCAGGGGGTGTGCAGGACGGGGGTGCCGAGCAAAGTCATCGCTCGGACACGGCCGGAACTGCCGGGGATCAGCCGGTTTCGCATGGGCGCAAGCGTACGTTCAGGGGGCCGGGGCGCCGCGTCGCGGTGCCGCGAATTCGGGCTGCTGGCCGGATCTCGATAGGCTGAGCCCGGACCGACGCAAGGAGGAACAAGGACGATGTCAGGCAGCAACTCGGAGCCGCTGTCGGCGCGCGCCAAGCTGGCCGTGACGGCCGGCAGGGCCGCGGCCGCCGTTTCGCGGGCAGCGGGACGCGGCAGCGGATCGGTGATCGGCGGCCGCGTCGCCCTCAAGCTCGACCCTGATCTGCTGGCGGCGCTGGCGCAGCACCTGGACGTGGTGCTCGTCTCGGCGACCAACGGAAAGACCACCACGACCCGGCTGATCGCCGAGGCACTGCGGGCCAGCGGCCCGGTGGTGTCGAACGCGCTGGGCGCCAACATGCCCGCCGGTATCACCTCCGCCCTGGCCGGCGGATCGGACTCCCGGTACGGCGTGATCGAGGTCGACGAGAAGTATCTGGCGGGGGTCGCCCGGGACACCACCCCGAAGGCCATCGCCCTGCTCAACCTCTCCCGTGACCAGCTCGACCGGGCCGCCGAGACGCGGATGCTCGCCGAGAAGTGGCGCGAGGGACTCAACGGCACGAAGGCCGTGGTCATCGCCAACGCCGACGACCCGCTGATCGTGTGGGCCGCCTCGTCCTCCCCCAATGTGGTGTGGGTCGCGGTCGGCCAGGAGTGGAAGGACGACGCCTGGTCCTGCCCGTCCTGCGGCGGTGTGCTGCAGCGCCCGGGCGACGACTGGTTCTGCGCCGAGTGCGGCTTCCGCCGCCCCGCGCCGAGCTGGGCGCTCAGTGGTGACCACGTGCTGGACCCGCACGGTTCGGCCTGGCCCATCCATCTGCAGCTGCCCGGCCGCGCCAACAAGGCCAACGCCGCCACCTCGGCCGCCGTCGCCGCGGTCTTCGGGGTGCCGCCGCAGGTCGCTCTTGAGCGCATGTACCAGGTGCAGGCCGTCGCCGGCCGCTACGACGTGGTCACCTTCGAGGGCCGTGAGCTGCGGCTGCTGCTCGCGAAGAACCCGGCGGGCTGGCTCGAGACGTTCTCCCTGATCGACCCGCCGCCGACGCCGGTGATCCTCTCCGTCAACGCGCGTGGCGCCGACGGCACGGACACCTCCTGGCTGTGGGACGTGGACTACGGCCGGCTGGCCGGCCACCCGATCATGGTGATCGGCGACCGCCGGCTGGACCTCGCGGTCCGGCTCGAGGTCGCGGGTGTGGACTTCCGTGTCTGCGAGACGCTCGACGAGGCGGTGGCCATGGCGCCGCCCGGACAGATCGAGCTGATCGCCAACTACACGGCGTTCCAGGACGTCCGCCGCCGTGTCGGCAACTGACCCCGCCTCGACCCCGCAAAAGGACTTGCACCATGAGTGACAGCAGCCTGCGTCTGGTCTGGGTCTACCCCGACCTGCTCAGCACCTACGGCGACCAGGGCAACGTCCTCGTCGTCGAGCGCCGTGCCCGCCAGCGCGGCCTCAACGTCGAGCGCGTCGACGTGCGCAGCGACCAGCCGGTCCCGACCTCCGGCGACATCTATCTGGTCGGCGGCGGCGAGGACCGCCCGCAGCGGCTGGCCGCCGAGCGGCTGCGCCGCGACGGCGGGCTGAGCCGGGCCGCCTCCAACGGCGCCATCATCTTCTCGGTGTGCGCCGGCTACCAGATCCTCGGCCACGAGTTCGTCAACGACCTCGGCGCGCGCGAGCCCGGCCTCGGCCTGCTCGACGTGACCACGGTCCGCGGCGAGGGCGAGCGCTGCGTCGGCGACGTACTCGCGGACATCGACCCGCGCCTCGGTCTGCCCCAGCTCACCGGGTTCGAGAACCACCAGGGCGTCACCCACCTGGGCCCGACCGCCCGCCCGTTCGCCCGCACGGTGTTCGGCAACGGCAACGGCAGTGGTGACGGCACCGAGGGCGCGTACAACGAGACCGTCTTCGGTACGTACATGCACGGCCCCGTGATGGCCCGCAACCCGCAGATCGCGGACCTGCTGCTGAAGCTGGCGCTCGATGTGAACGCGCTGCCGCCGACGGACGACCGCTGGTACGAGGCGCTGCGCGCCGAGCGCATCGCGTCCGCCACGCGACCCGCCTGACGGCCTGTCCGGCGCCTGCCCGGCGCCTGTCCGACAGCCTGTCCGACAGCCTGTCCGACGGGCTGTCCGACGGCCCGCCTGGCAGTCCGTCACCCCGTGGGGCGCACACCGCATGTGTGCGCCCCACGGGCCCGCGCGCCGGTGTGCGGACGGGTGTCCGGACGGGTGCGCACCGCCCCGGAAACGCCGGTGCTCGTATGTCGCCTCTGCCGTACATGTGTGCGTTGTCCACGGTGCGGACAACCGGTTCGGACAGGCCACCCGGCACCGATAGGGTGGCGTCGATCCAGCCGGACGACGTGGTCCGGGAGTCTGCCCACGTTGCAAAGGTTTTTGGGCTATGCGCATTGGTGTGCTCACCTCCGGCGGAGACTGCCCCGGTCTGAACGCCGTCATCCGGTCCGTCGTGCACCGCGCCGTCGTCGACCACGGTGACGAGGTGATCGGCTTCCACGACGGGTGGAAGGGGCTGCTCGAATGCGACTACCGCAAGCTGGACCTCGACGCCGTCAACGGCATCCTGGCCCGCGGCGGCACCATCCTCGGCTCCTCCCGGGTCCAGCCCGCCCATCTCGTCGGCGGCGTCGAGCAGGCCCGCGGCCATGTCGCGGACCTCGGCCTCGACGCGATCATCCCGATCGGCGGCGAGGGCACCCTGAAGGCCGCGCATCTGCTCTCCGAGGCCGGGCTGCCGATAGTCGGCGTCCCCAAGACCATCGACAACGACATCGCCGCGACCGACGTCACCTTCGGCTTCGACACCGCCGTCACCGTCGCCACCGAGGCCCTGGACCGGCTGAAGACCACCGCCGAGTCCCATCAGCGGGTGCTGATCGTCGAGGTCATGGGCCGGCACACCGGCTGGATCGCGCTCCACTCCGGCATGGCCGCCGGCGCGCACGCCATCGTCGTACCCGAGCGCCCCTTCGACATCGACGAGCTGACCGCCCGGGTCGGCGCCCGCTTCGAGGACGGCAAGCGCTTCGCCATCGTCGTGGTCGCCGAGGGCGCGAAGCCGCGCGAGGGCACCATGGACTTCAAGACCGCGGGCACCGACATCTACGGCCACGAGCGGTTCACCGGCGTGGCCAACCAGCTCTCCGTCGAGCTGGAGCGACGGCTCGGCAAGGAGGCCCGGCCCGTCATCCTCGGCCATGTCCAGCGCGGTGGCACCCCGACCGCGTACGACCGGGTGCTCGCCACCCGCTTCGGCTGGCACGCGGTCGAGGCGGCGCACCGAGGCGACTTCGGCATGCTGACCGCGCTGCGCGGCACGGAGATCGAGCTGGTGCCGCTGGGCCGCGCCGTGGAGACCCTGAAGACGGTCCCCGCCGACCGTTACGACGAGGCGGAGTGCGTGCTCTGAGCCACACGGTTTCTTGCCCGTAAGGCAAGAAATCGACTAACCGCCCCCGGTCGTGGACACGGCCGGGGGCGGTTCTAGTCTGGTGCGGACAACAAGCGCGAAACGGGCTCCAGGAGTAGACAGATGGATCACAGCGGGCGCGGTGGGGGACACGGCATGCCCATGGACCTGCCCCCGTTCACGCTGGGGCGGGGCCTGGAGTTCTCCCCCGACCTCTTCTTCCTGATCGGGTGCGTCGCCGGCATCGTCCTGTACGCCTGGGGCGTGGTGCGGCTGCGGCGGCGCGGGGACTCCTGGCCGGTGAACCGGACGGTGTTCTTCATGGTGGGCGTGCTCACCATCGCCCTGGTGATGTGCACCAAGCTCAACGACTACGGCATGGTCATGTTCAGCGTGCACATGGTGCAGCACATGGTGATCTCCATGCTGTCGCCAATCCTGCTGCTGCTCGGCGCGCCGGTGACGCTGTCGCTGCGGGCGCTGCCGGTCGCGGCGACGCGCGGCACGAAGGGCCCGCGCGAGCTGCTGCTGATGCTGCTGCACAGCCGCTACATGCGAGTCATCACGCACCCGGGCTTCACTATCCCGATGTTCATCGCGAGCCTGTACGCGCTCTACTTCACGCCGCTGTTCGACTTCCTCATGGGGTCGAAGACGGGTCACATCGCGATGATGATCCACTTCCTCGCGGTGGGTCTGTCGTTCTTCTGGCCGATCATGGGCGTCGACCCGGGTCCGCACCGGCCGGGCTATGTGATGCGGATGCTGGAGCTGTTCGCGGGCATGCCGTTCCACGCGTTCTTCGGCATCGCGCTGATGATGGCGACCTCGCCCATGGTCGAGACGTACAAGAACCCGCCCGCGTCGCTCATGATCGACGCGCTGGCCGACCAGAGCGCGGCGGGCGGCATCGCCTGGGGCTTCAGCGAGATCCCGTCGGTGCTGGTGCTGATCGCGCTGGTCTACCAGTGGTACCACTCCGAGCAGCGACAGGCCGCGCGCAAGGACCGGGCCGCGGACCGCGACGGCGACAAGGAGCTGCAGGAGTACAACGCGTACCTCGCCTCGCTCCAGGCGCGCGGCGGCCAGGCGCGATAGCGACCGCCGTGAGGACGGGGGCGCGCGGTAGCGGTATGTGACCGCGCGCGCCGGTCTGTAACGGCGCGCGGCGGGGGCGCACGATATTCCCGCCGAGGGCTGGCGCACGCCCCTCCCCCAGGGCCACGATGGCGGGGAGGAGGGCTGAGCGATGATGTCGGGTTCCACGAAGACAATGGCCGCGCTCACCTGCGCGGCCCTGATCCTCACCACCGCGTACACCGTCGGTCTGGGCAGCAACGGCTGGCTCTGGTTCGGCTGGGTGGTGCTCGGTGTGGCGACGGTCGGGGTGGCCGCGGCGGACAGCGGTGAGCCGGCCATGCCCCCACGCAGCCGGCCGACGGGCGGCGGGCGGGGCCCCTCCGGGCCCTGAGCCCGCTCCCCCTCCGGGGCCCTGAGCCGGCCCTCTCCCGAGGCCCTGGGCGGACCCGCTCCCCCTGTCCGCCCCCCCCCTGCCCGCACCTGTCCGCCCCTGACCAGCGCGCGGCCGACCGGCCCGCCCGCCGCCGGGCCGCCCCCGCCGCGATCGCCACCGCGAGGGTTGAGGGGCCACCCGCCGACCACCCCGCGCTCCGTGAAGTTCCCGCGCGGGCCGAGCAGCCGTCCGCCGCCCCGCGCCCCGCGCCCCGGAAAGTTCCCGCGAGCCCCACGCCGAGGGCGAATCCGCGCACGGCGAAAGCGCCTGGGCACCCGGCCCCCGGGCCCGTAGCGTGCCGCCCATGATCAAGGGACACGCGTTCGTGGTGGGAGCGACAGGACAGATCGGACGGGCGGCCGTACGGGCGCTCGCCGAGGACGGATGGGAGGTCACGGCCGCCTCGCGCCGGGGTGGCCGGGACGAGCGATGGCCGGCGGAGGTCCGGTCGGTGGCGGTGGACCGGAACGAGGAGGAGGCACTGGCGCGGGCCCTCGGCGACGGGGTGGACGTCCTGGTGGACATGGTGGCCTACGACGCGGGCCACGGGCGCCGGCTGACGGCGCTGGCGGACCGGATCGGCTCGGCGGTCGTGATCTCCAGCGCGGCGGTGTACGAGGACGAGCAGGGGCGGAACTTCGACACCCAGGACGAGCCGGACGGTTTTCCGCTCTATCCGGTCCCGATCCCGGAGACCTGGCGGACCGTGGCACCGGGCGACAGTTCGTACGGCACCCGCAAGGTGGCCCTGGAGCGGGAGCTGCTCGCGGCCGGCGAGCGGCTGCCGGCGACCGTGCTGCGGGCGGCGGCGGTGCACGGCCCGTACAGCCCGGGGCCGCGCGAACTCTGGTTCGTCAAGCGCGCGTTGGACAAGCGGCCGGTGCGGATCCTCGCGGAGGACGGGCGGTCCGTCTTTCATCCGGTGAGCGTGGAGAATCTGGCCGAGCTGATCCGGCTGGCCGCCGCGAAGCCGGGGACCCGGGTGCTCAACGGCGCCGACCCGGACGCGCCGTCGGTCGCCGAGATCGGCGCGGCGATCGACGCCGTGATGGGCGTGAGCAGCGAGACGGTCCTGTTCGACGGGCCGCCCGGGGACGACATGGTCGGCTACACCCCGTGGACCACACCGCGCCCGGTCGTCTGCGACATGGCGGCGGCGGAACGGGAGCTGGGCTACCGGCCGGTGTGGAACTACGCGCGGTCGCTGCCGGAGACGGTGGAGTGGCTGGCGGCGACGGTGGCCGAGCGGGACTGGCGGGACGCCTTCCCCGGACTGGTCAGGTACGGGGTGGACTTCTTCGACTACGCGGCCGAGGACGCCTGGCTCGCGGCGCACCGCGGAGTGTGAGGCCCCGGGCCCGGGAAGCCGCGGGGTGTGAGACTCCGGGCCCGGGAAGCCGCCGAATGCGCGGCCCCGGGCCCGGGACACGAGGAAGGGCGGCCGCCTCGTGGCGACCGCCCTTCGGCGTGCTCAGCTGTGCCGGCGGGGCGTCACCGCCCGGCCGTCACGGCGCGAAGCCGATTACGGCTTGGGCGTGGCGTGCGGGTCGCACGTCACGTCCGCGCTGTCGACCTTGCCGTTCAGCAGGTACGCGTCGACCCGACTGTTGATGCAGGGGTTCACCAGGCCGGTGACACCGTGCGAACCGGCGTTCTTCTCGGTGATGAGGCGCGAGCCCTTGAAGCGCTTGTGCAGCTCGACGGCGCCGGCGTACGGCGTGGCCGCATCCCGCTCGGACTGGACGATGAGCACCGGCGGCAGACCCTTGCCCGTCTTGACCTGGGTCGGCTTCTGGCGCTCGCCGGACCAGGTGGCGCAGGGCAGGTTCATCCAGGCGTTCGACCAGGTCATGAACGGGTACTTCTCGTGCAGCCGGGAGTTGTCCCGGTCCCACGTCTTCCAGCTGGTCGGCCACGGCGCGTCGTTGCACTCGACGGCGGTGTAGACGGCGTTGCCGTTCTCCGACGCGATGTTGCCGGCGGTGTCGGTGAGGTCCGCGGAGGCGCCGTCGATCAGCGGCTGCGGGTCACCCGCGACGTACACGCTCCACGCCTCGGCGGTGGGGGCCCAGGTGGAGTCGTAGTACGGGGCGCTCTGGAAGAAGCCGATGAGCTCGGCCGGTCCGACGGTGCCGCCGAGCGGCGCCTTCTTGGCGGCGGCGCGCAGGGTCAGCCACTGCTGGTGGACCTGCTCGTAGGTCTTGCCGATGTGGTACGTCGCGTCGTTCTGGGCGACCCAGGTCATCCAGTCCTTGAGGCGGCCCTCGAAGGCGATGTCCTGGGTGAGGTTGGCCTCGTACCAGATGTTGTCCTTGGACGGGTCCACGACGCTGTCGACCAGCATGCGGCGCACGTGGTCCGGGTACAGCGTGCCGTAGACGGCGCCGAGGTAGGTGCCGTAGGAGGCGCCGATGTAGTTCAGCTTCTCCTCGCCGAGCGCCGCGCGGACGACGTCGAGGTCGCGCGCGGTGTTGAGGGTGTTGATGAACGGCAGGATGTCGCCGCTCTTCTCGGCGCAGCCCTTGGCGTACGCGGCGGCCAGCTCGCGCTGGGCGGCCTTGTCGGCCTCGCTGTCGGGGACCGGGTCGGCCTTGGGGCCCTTGACGAACTCGGTCGGGTCGACGCAGGAGATGGGCGCCGAGTGGCCGACACCGCGCGGGTCGAAGCCGACGAAGTCGTACGCCTTGGCGACGTTCGCCCAGATCGGGTTCTTCGTGGTGACACGGCGGGGGAACTTCAGGCCGGAGCCACCGGGGCCACCGGGGTTGTAGAGCAGCGAGCCCTGGTGCTCACCGGCGGTGCCGGTGGCGCCGACGCGGTCGACGGCGATCTGGATCTTCTTGCCGTCCGGACGGGAGTAGTCGACCGGGACGGTCACGAAGCCGCACTGAATCGGCTTCTCGAGGCCCCAGTTGGCGGGGCAGTCGCGCCAGTCGATGCCCGCCTTCGCGGCGCGCTCGGCGGCGAGGGCGGCGCCCCGGGCCTCGGCGTCGCGGGTCTGGCCGGTGACGGCGCCCGCGGCCGGGGCGGCGAGCGCGCTCGCGATGAGCGTGCCCGCTATCAGAGTGCCGGCGGAGCCGAACACTGCTGTACGTCTCAAGGAATCTCTCCCCCATCGATGGGCGCCGCCCCCGTGGCAGCGCCGTGGTGGCTGTTCGGGGGATCCTTCCGCCTTTGGGGCCTCGGACAAAAGAGCGTACGCATGTTTCTTTACCGAACCAATAACCGGATACAGGTGTACCGCTCAGCGGTTACCGCCGGAAAGCCGTGCGGGGACGGTCCTCGGGTCAGGTGGCGGCGAGCAGACGAAGGGCCTCGTCAAGGACGCGGCGCAGTGCGAGGGCGTCCGGGGCGACGGCCGTGACGAGGGCGGCCGGACCCGCCAGCGGGGCCAGGACGGCGTGTTCGCCGAGCAGCCGGGCCCCTGCCGGCCGGTCGGCGAACGCCGGGTCGACGACGAGGAGTTGACCGGTCGCCCGATGCCCGCCGAGGACGGCGGGACCGTCCCAGCCGGGCGGGGCGCCGGGTCCGTAGCGGAGCTCCTGGTCGAGCAGCGGACGGCCGGCGCGGCGGACGGTGAGCCGGGTGGTGAGGGTGCCGGGCGGCTCGGCGTGGCGGCCGAGGATCTGCTCCTCGCGGAACACGAGCCGCGCGGTGGCGGCGAGTTGGACCGTGGTGCGGACGGTCAGAACGGATCCGGCGGCGGAGACGAGCTGTTCGGGGAGCCAGCGCAGCTCGGCGTCCGCGCCGACGGTGAGCGCGATGTCGTAGGTGGCGGGGGTCTCGGTGCCACCGGGCAGGGCGACGGTCGCGGCGGCGGAGTCGACGAGAAGCCGGGCCCCGTCGCGCACTTCGGCCGTGAGGGCGAGCCGGTCGCCGCCGAGCGGGGCGCTCATCGCACCGACGACGGTGACCCGGGTGTACGGGCCGGTGGCCCGGGTGCGGCGCAGCGCGAAGGGCCCGTCGCCGCTCAGGACGGGCAGGGAGCCGTCCGGGGCGGCGATGATCCGGGCGGTGGCGGCGAGGCTCGCCCGGTCGGACGGCGGGGCGCCCGGGGGCGCGGGTCCGGGCTCGGAGGCGGACACGGAGGCGGACGCGGGCGTGGGCGTGGGCTCGTACGCGGACACCGGCTCGCGCGTGGAATCGCACGCGGGCTCGTGCACCGGCTCCGGCGCGGACATGGGCACCGCCCCCGACTCGGCTTCCGGGCCCGGCGGTTGGACGGCCAGGCTCATGCGGTCCAGGCCGCCAGTCGGCCGCGGACCCAGTCGGCGACCGGGGCGACGCCTTCGGCGGAGCGCAACGAGGTGAGCGCCACGGGGAGTTCGCCGCGCTGCCGCTTCGCGTCGCTCTCCATGCGGCCGAGGTCGGAGCCGACGTACGGGGCGAGGTCGGTCTTGTTGATGACCAGGAGGTCGGCGGTGGTGACGCCGGGGCCGCCCTTGCGCGGGATGTCGTCGCCGCCGGCGACGTCGATGACGAAGATCTGGGCGTCGACGAGCCCCTTGGAGAAGGTGGCGGTGAGGTTGTCGCCGCCGGATTCGACGAGGACGAGGTCGAGCGGGCCGATCGCGTCCTCCAGGTCCTCGACGGCTTCGAGGTTGGCGGAGATGTCGTCGCGGATGGCGGTGTGCGGGCAGGCGCCGGTCTCGACGGCGGCGATCCGCTCGGGCGGCAGCACGGCCTCGCGGAGCAGGAACTCGGCGTCCTCGCGGGTGTAGATGTCGTTGGTGACGACGGCGAGGGAGAGGCTGTCGCGCAGGGCGCGGCAGAGCGCGGCGACGGTGGCGGTCTTGCCGGAGCCGACGGGCCCGCCGAGGCCGATGCGCAGGGCGCGGCGGCTGCCGTCGGGCCGGTGGGCGTCGGCGGAGACGGCGGAGCCGTGGTCGTGTCCGTGGTCGAGGTGCATGGGGCTCCTTGGGTCCGGCGGCGGTCGGTGACGATCCGTGGCAACGGGGCAGGGCAGGGGATCACGAGGCGAAGAGGCGGACGGGCCAGGTCGCGTGCTGCTCGGCGGTCAGGTCGAGCAGTGGGGCGGACGCGGCGGGCAGGATGTCCAGCCGCCCTTCCCGTACGGCCTCCCGGGCCCGGGCGACGGCCTCGGCGGCCACCCGGTCCATCGCGGGGGCCAGCCGGGCGAGGACGGCGGTGGCCTGGAAGGGGTCCAGGCCGAGCAGCCGTACGGCGGCGGTCGCGGGCCCGCTCGCCGTCTCGTAGACGACACAGTGCGCGGCGTCCCCGGGGCCGAGCCCGGCGGCCCGGGCGGCGGTGCCGAGGACGGCCGGCTGGTGCGCGCCGCGCGGGAACGCGGCGGCGAGCCGGTCGAGTTCGGGGCGGG